>JADGQB010000330.1 GCA_017882145.1 Anaerolineales bacterium | reverse complement strand
TCAGGGGTGATCGGATCGTTTTCAACAGCTGGTTCAGGTTGAGAAGTGACCGGCAACACGGACGCCAGTCCATCCAACCAGTTTACAAAGTCAGGATCCGGCTGTGAGGAATTAAAACTTTCATCACAGGCTGGGAGTGGAGCGCGTTCTCTGACAATAACAATTTTGCTTTCCTCAGTTGCAGGAGGTGCTTCTTTGACGGGAATGGTTTCAAGCGGTGATTTCGGTTGATCAGAAATGTCTTCTGCCGGGACGATCTGCGGTTCCTCAGTGTTTACAGACGATTCGGTGGGAATTGAGTCTGATTCAGATGCGAGGGCGTCCGCTTTGTGATAGGCCTCAATGGCGTTGTCATAATCATCCGTTCTCCGGTAGGTGTCCCCCAGCCGCTTCCAGAGGCAGACAGTTTCATCTTCATTCGTCGAGAGCTCGATCGCTTTCAAGAGCAGCGGGATTGCCTGTGCATGGAATCCTTTGTGCCCATAGATCGAGGCCAGGTTGCTGTAGGTCAGGTATCCGCATTGATTGGACTCGATGCTCTTGATGTAGGAACGCATGGCTTCGTCGTATCCGCCTGCAGTGTAGTACAGGTTCCCCAGATCGTTCCAGGCCTGCTGATTCTTGGGATCCAATTCCAATGCAGTCCGATAGGCCATGCTGGCGTTTTCGGTGTTTCCCTGAGACCTGTAAATATCTCCCAGGCCCAGCCAGGAATTAACCGTACGGCGGTCGATCTCGATGGCTTTGTGGTGAGCTGCCAGAGCATCATCCAGGCGGCCGCTCTCCTTGTAGGAATTTCCCAGACCGCTCCAGGAACGCGCCAGATCCGGGGCGAATTCGATGGCTTTCAAGTAGGCATAGGTAGATTCATCGTGGCGGCCGGTTTCGTGATATAGATCACCCAGGCCAATCCACCCCATTGCATCCGTCCCATTTTGTTCGATGGCCTTTTGAAAAGAAGCCAACGCTTCGTCCCGCCGTCCAAGTTTCTTGAAAAGGTGGCCCAGGTTATTCCATGCTGAGATTCGATCGGGTGCCAGGCTGATCGCGTTTTGATAAGCCTGAATGGCCTCCTCATGCCTGCCCAGATCATTGTGTACGAGAGCGATGGCATTGAAGCAAAGCGCTTCGAAGCAGTTATCTTCAAGCCTGGCGGCCGCGTCGAGAGCGGTATTCAATAACTGGGTGGCCCGCTCGAATTCCCCTCTGCGCCAGTGTAAAACTCCCAGGGTTAGTAACAGGTTGGCGCGGGCAGCGGTCGATTCGTTGCCGGCAGGGAGGTCGGTCAATAGTGCTTTCCGTAGGGCAATTTTGGCATCCAGATCCTCTGCCGAACCGGAGAAATCATCCGTTCCTTGCCAGGCAGATTCCAGAATATTGGGGGAGATTTGGGCAGGCCTTGGGCTGTCGACGAACTCAATAACTCTATGACGGAAGCACCAATAATCGGGAGCATAATGAGCCAGGTCGATGGCTTCCTTTTCGGTCAACCAGAAGACAACCCGGATCTGATTCTCGATAAAGAACTCGCGCTGGTTATTCAGGGTTTCGTAGGAATAACAGTTATCTCCACATGTTCCCCAGCGCAGACCCTCCACGAAGAAGACCACGTTGTTCAGATTGGTTAACTCGGAGATCTGCAAGGGGACATCCGCGCCTTCCTGGTTTTTTATTTTGATATGGTAAGCGCTCTGTCCCAGGTCGTGGAGGCGATTCTCAAGCGCGATATCAGCATCTGCACGCACATATTCCGAGCTGTAGACCGCCAGCAAAACAGATGGGCGCTGCCACTTGGTAGCCAGTTCCAGCTCGCGGAACAGGATATCCACCCGGTCTTCGAAAGGTTCAGGACAGGAGTTTTCGATAGAAACCGACAGAAAGGTGTCAATCATTCTATTAATCTCCTCAGAACGGGATGGATATCACACCAATTCTCGCCATTTCTGTATTCCAGGACTGCCAGTAGTTGTAACAGGGGCCGTAACCGATCATCGTATTCGAGATGGTTCTGTTGATGGACCTTTTTTAATATTTCGATATCGGACTTGTCCAAAATACGCCGGTACTCGTTGCGGATCTCAGTCGTGGCCCATTCAATGTCAACATTCTCCACTTTCGCGGCTTTGCGCCGCCTTGCACGCCCGATGGCAGTGCGCATGATGCGCGCCATTTCGCGGAATACGCCGCCGCTGTTCGAAATGGCTTCTTCGATTGCCAGGGGATCGACAAGAGTAGGATCGGTCCGGACATGCACAAACCGGCGCATGGTCTGATACCCTTCCCGGTCTTTCACTTCAGGTTGGCAATGTGGGTGCAATTTAATGTTTGGCAGGAAGATGGCCTGATCCCGGATCGTTTCAAATTCTTTCGTATAGAATAACGCACTGGAAACGGTGTAGATGATGGCGCAATTCGGCTGCATCATGATATTGCGGCGATCGTGGAAGATGGCGCGTGCTTCCTCCAGATTCGGCTTATCCAAATCGTCGATCAGAATGAGCGGGATACGGTGTTCCTTGCTATAAATGGCGGTCGCAATATTGTTGATAACTGAAATGAGTCCGGTAATGTCTTTTTCAAATACCTGGCGTAATTCGGCCCGGATGGCAGGTTCCAGTTTCATCTTTAGACCGGTGTTCGAGAAGAATGCATCAATGCCGGCCCCAATTTCATAAGAGCCGCGCCCGGACCGGATCGTTTTTACTTCTTCTTCGACCTTGCCGCGCCACCCATTAAGCTCCTTGAGCAGCTGTTCGGGCAATCTGCCACCGGCTTTACGGTAATCCCGGAACATCCGACTGCCAATGGCTAAAAGGATGTCCCGGAAATCCAGGTCAATAACGTCGGCTTCTTCCCGGATACTGAAGTTAACCGGCCAGTATTTTTTCTGTATGCCCGGGTTGGCCATCAGGTGCAGTAATTCGGTCGATTTTCCACAGCCACGATGCCCCGAGAAGAAAAATTTTGGAGGACGATAAAAGGGCGCCATCAGGGCATCGATCAATTCGGCAATCGGATTCCCAGGTCGATTTACATAAAAGCGATTGGGCTCTCCGTTGGGACCGGGCTTGAGCGGCAGATCCAGCTCGAAATTTAGCCAGGCACGGTCGAAATCGGTTGCCATGATGTATTCAAATTCGCTCATTGTGTCCTCTTTTATTCGAAGGGCGATTATGGATTGATTGCGAGTGTGTCAGTTCAAAGCCAGATCGAGATGGGCAAACCGCCCGGTGTTGGCGGCAGTATCGAGCAAGATGGCGGATTGTTTTTCCCATTGAGCAGGTGCCCATACTTCGAAATAATCTCCCTGTCCTACCAGGATGATCTCTTTCTCCAGTCCGGCAAAAGTCATCAATTCTTGCGGGAGTAGTACCTGCCCGGAGGCGTTTATCTCAAGCCTGACTGCATTCCCAAGCAGCAACCGTTGCAAGAGACGTGCATTAGGATCGGTGATATTTAATGCTGCTACCTGCTTAGATCTTTCCTGAAAATCCTGCTCGCTCATAACCAACAGGTTTTGTTCAAATCCGCGCGTAACATAAGCACCTTGCGCAAATAGTTCACGAAAGCCAGCCGGGACAACCATGCGGTAATCTTTATCCAAATCAAGGTGAAACTGTCCAAGGTACATATAACTCCCGATCCCACAAGAAATCGAAAACGGATAATTCCCGTTTCTCTGTTCCTATTTTAGGTGTTTCGCCAATGGATTGGTATCCATAAACGTGCCGAATGGCGCGTAGTGGATATGACCAAATAAAGACTGGCGGAGCGTACAGATATGGATAATTAATAGGGGCAGAAAACCACCCGAATTGGTCAGTCGAGTGGGAAGAAAATGGAGGGTTGCAGGAAATTAATGCGCATAAAAAGGGTGTAAAAATGGCCACTTTCTCAAATGAAAAATAATTACACCGCAACGATTTCGGTTGGCGTGCGAATTGCCAGGATAGCCCCGTATGCAATTGAATTTGGATTTAACCAATTCCGAATAAAATAAGCTTGCTTTTCGTTAATGATGTGAGAGCAGATCAAATGGCAAAAAGGATGTCAGGTGGTAGAACCCAAAAATGCGGACGCTGAAGCCAGCCTGGTCGAAGAGGCCCGACGTGGAGACCGCAACGCTTTCGGAGAATTGGTCTGCCGTTATTATCCTGGAGTCGTGCAGGTCATCTACCGCTTGTGCAATGACGCCGGATTGGCGGAAGATATGGCACAGGAGGCATTCCTGCGGGCTTGGATCAACCTGCCTTCGTTCCACCCCCAATCCTCCCTGCGCAACTGGTTGTACCGTATTGCTGTCAATGCCACTCTGGATGTCCTGCGACACAGGCCGGAGGAGAGACTCGAAGAAGAGGCAGCCGAGATGATTGCTGACCAGACGGCCAGTCCGGAATCGGCCTTGATCGAAAAAGAAAGTACGGTTCTAGTTCAGAAAGCCTTGTCATCACTGCCAGAGGCAGCCCGCTCGGTCCTGGTGCTGCGCGAATACGGCGGACTCTCTTACCAGGAAATTGCTGGCGTACTGGATGTGCCGGTCGGCACGGTCATGTCCCGCCTGAATTATGCCCGCAACCGTCTACGGGTACTGTTGAAAGCGCAATTGCTGCAAATGGAGAACGATT
>JADGQB010000329.1 GCA_017882145.1 Anaerolineales bacterium | reverse complement strand
ACCTGACCGCTCCACACTGACTTTAATGAAGGCAGAAGTCGAGCGACTGACCCGCTTTGTCGAAAATATCCTAAACCTATCCGCAACCGAGGCAGGACACATCCGGTTGGAGTTGGTCCCGCTATCCCTTGAACGCATCCTCAAATCCGTTTGCCAAAACTTTGATGCCAATCCTGCGGCGAACCAGATACTGGATCGCCTGCCGGTGGATTTACCCCTCGTTTTGGCGGATGAGGGTGTCTTAAACAGTATTCTTAATCACCTGCTCGATAACGCGTTAAAGTATGCACCCGGCAGTCCTGTGGTAGTGGAGGCAGTATTTCAAGGTAATAAAGTGCGGGTCCAGGTAAAAGACAAAGGCCCGGGGATCCCGGAGGGCAAGCGGTCCCTGCTTTTCCGGCGGTTTCAGCGCCTGGATGCCAAAGATTCCCAGTCGGTCTATGGGTATGGCTTGGGACTATACCTTTCCCGGCTTATGCTGCGTGCCATGCACAGCAACCTTGCGTTCGAAGCACCTGCGGAGGGCGGGGCATGCTTTTATTTTGATCTAAAGGTGGCTGAATGAAAACAAGAATCCTGCTGGTGGATGACGATCAAACGCTGCTAAGTCTTTTAAGCCAGTATTTGCGGGAAAGCAATTTTCAGGTACTTGAAGCCGCCAGCGGGTCGGCAGGCTTGCGATTGGCTTTTAACGAACACCCCGACCTGATCCTGCTGGATGTGATGCTGCCGGGGATGGACGGGTGGGAAGTCTGCAGCCGTCTGCGCGAACTGAGCGATGTTCCAGTTATCATGCTGACTGCCAAGGCCACCGAGGCCGACAAATTGCACGGGTTTCAGCTGGGGGTCGATGATTACGTCACCAAGCCGTTCAGCTTTGTCGAGTTGGTGGCGCGCATTCAGGCGGTTATCGGGCGGGCTAACATTAAGAACAAAGAAACCGGATATATCGCCCATGGTGAGATTATTTTGAATATGGAAAAATATCAAGCCACTTTGGCCGGCCGTACGCTTGTGTTAACACCCACCGAGTTTCGACTGTTGGAAGTCCTGGTACGACGTAAAGGCAGAGTAGCTTCCGAAGCGGATCTGATTCGGGAAGTTTGGGGGTCCGAGCGCAATGACCCGGCGCTCGTTCGGCGCTATATCCTGATGCTGCGCAAGAAACTGGAAAGCGACCCATCCTCCCCGATCTGGGTGCGTACAGTGCGCGGCTTTGGTTACCGTCTGGGCACCGGACCGCTTAAAATGCCCGGAGATGATAAACCTTCAAATGGAAAGTAGAGTTGGAGAACGAGATATAACCTGGCCGGTCAGCCCTTAAATTACATAAAGCAGAAAGATCGCACTTAAGATCAAGAAGGGTGCGTAAGGTATGGCGGTAAAGGCTTTATAACTTTTCGTTAACACCATTTTCAAGATTATCACCAGGCTGATCAAACCGCCAGCCAATACGGCGAATAACAGCCCGGCAGAGATAGCCGGCCAGCCCAGCAGGAGGCCAAGGATTCCGGAGAGATTGACATCCCCAAATCCAAGGGCCACTTCATCTGGTGCCAAACCACGCTTTTTGGCCATGTAACGGACATACCACTCACCGACAAAATAGAAAACCAACATGATGGCAAAACCGGCTACACCACCCAGCAGGGTAGTTGAGATACTGTTCAATAAGGAATTCCCACTGCGTAAATAAATGCCAATCCCGAGCGCCAATAATGCACCAAAAAGACTGACTGGATGCAGAATTAAACGATGCTCCAGATCGATCACAAAGACCAGTGATAGATAATTAAACAAGATAAATGCCAGAATGAATGGAAATCCCGGGCGCGGCAATATCCACAGTAGAACCGGTACGATCGTAAGTACGGCCTGTAAAATGAATGTACGGATACTGCGTCTCTGACCGCAAGAAGCGCATTTGCGGAATAATAAGTAATCGCTCCAGCGGTAAGGCGACTGGCAATGAGAGCAGGTTGGCCGGCTGAAACTGCGGGTAACCGGTAAACTGTCTGCCAGGTAATTCACAACCCACCCGGAAAGCCAGCCAAGTATCAAGGGAATCACGATTGAAAAATCCATGCTTTAATTATAGTCGATAGTATTCAGGAAATTGAGAATACATTTCTTCAAAATTACTTGGCGGAAGGAGAAAATGGCTTTACAATCTTAATGCGCATTCCTGCGCAGGAGGTCTCATGCAGAAGTTTCACATCGTAGGTGGAATTCCCCTTAAAGGCGAGATGACACCATCCGGCAACAAGAACGCCGCCTTGCCCATCCTGGCGGCAACCCTCATGACGGATGAGCCGGTCATCCTGCACAATGTTCCAAACATCCGGGACGTGGTTGATATGCGTAAAATGGTCGCCAGCCTGGGCGTGGAAATCAAGGACCTGGGCGGCGGTTCCTGGCGGATCGCCGCACACAGCGTCCGGCCGGCCGACCTGGACCCGGAATTATGCCGCCGCATCCGCGCTTCCATCCTGTTGGCCGGGCCCATGCTGGCGCGTACCGGTGGATTTCATCTGCCGCCGCCGGGTGGGGATGTGATCGGTCGCCGCCGCCTGGATACCCATCACCTGGCTCTCAAGGCCCTCGGGGCGGAAGTGAAGTACGCGCGCGCCGCGTTCGAGTTCAAGGCAAAAAAGATGAAAGGCACGGATATCCTGCTGGATGAGGCTTCCGTCACTGCCACGGAGAATGTCATTATGGCGGCCGTGACCGCCCAGGGGACAACCGTGATCCGCAACTCGGCCTCCGAACCACATGTGCAGGATCTGTGTGAGATGCTGAACGTTCTGGGAGGAAACATAAGCGGAATCGGATCTAATACGCTGACCATCCAGGGCGTGGAAAGGCTGCATGGAGGTGAATTCACCATCGGTCCGGATTATCTGGAAGTGGTCAGTTTCATCGGCGCGGCAGTCGTCACACACGGAGAATTGTGCATCCGCGCGGCCGGATCCAAGTACCTGGATATGATCCGGTTCGTGTTCAACCGCCTGGGCGTGAATTGGGAGCTGGATGGAGAAGACATCCTGGTGCCCGCCAAGCAGCGCCTGAAGGTTGAGCCGGACCTGGGGAATGCCATACCCGAAATAAAATCCAACGTCTGGCCGGCATTCCCGACCGACCTGATCAGCATTGCCATTACAGTGGCCACGCAGGCACGTGGCAGCGTCTTATTCCATGATTGGATGTACCCGGGGCGCATGTATTTTACGGATAAGCTGGTTGCGATGGGCGCCCAAATCGTGCTGTGCGATCCACACCGGGTAATCGTTACCGGACCTACCAAGTTGTACGGCGAGAAAGTGGAAAGTCCCGATATCCGTGCCGGAATGGCACTCCTGCTGGCGGCGCTGGCAGTACCGGGAAATTCGACAATCAGGAATGTCGGACAGATCGATCGCGGCTACGAACGGGTGGATGAGAAATTGCGTTCCCTGGGTGCAAATATCGAGCGCCTGACTGAAAAGTAACCTGCGGGTGGATTGTAATTGCCCTGCATAAACCAAAAAGAGACGCGCAGCATGCGTCTTCTTTTGGTTTGAAAAAACCTAGCGTCAGGCGGCGTCACCGCCGCAGGGAGCTGACTTAGCTGATCTTCTGGGCGGTCACTTCCAGGAATTGGGTTACCACATCCCGCAGCATCCGTTCGGGAAGTGCGCCTACCTGGCGGTGGACAATTTTTCCGCCAAAAACAAACAACATGGTTGGGATGCCCTGGACACCATACTTGGTGGCCCACTCGGGGTTTTCGTCGGTATTAACTTTAGCTATAACTACTTTGTCTGGCATTTCCTTGGCGATTTTATCCAATACCGGGCCGACCATTTTACACGGGCCGCACCATGGAGCCCAGAAATCAACGATGACCGGCAGGGAATTCTGTAATACGGTTTTTTCGAAGGCGGCATCGGTTACGTGAATTGGTTCGTTCATTTATAACTCCTTTATTCGGCTTTTTCGCCGGGTTTAAGTAATACATATTCAGATGTAATATTGGCAGCCTTGCATAGCATAAGTTCTACCGAGCAATATTTCTCTTCCGAAAGCTGGATGGCTCGCTCCACATCCTTGGAGCGGGTGTTCTCGCCCCAGATCAGGTAGGTTATGTGGATCTCCGTCCAGATCATCGGATATTCTGTGGCGCGTTTTCCGCGCACCCGCACCTGCATATCCGTTGGCGTTTGACGCTGTTTCTTCAGGATTGAAACGATATCTTCTCCGGTACAACCGGCAAGCGCAACCAGTAAAAGCTGCATGGGGCCAACTCCGGGTTTGCCATCCAATGGACCCATCTGAACGGTCCCACCGGCGCTGTTTTGGCCGACAAAAGTGTTTTCGCTTTTCCAGGCCGCGCTGATTTCGGTCCATCCTTCGGTCACGGTACCTCCATGTAAACAATTGAATCGTTCTATTATATCTTATGATGCAGCAGTGGCAAAAAGGTTGCAGCCTTTCCTCACTCACTCGTTAAACAGCCTTAATAAATCCGCATTATTTCGCCTTAAAGTGTCTTAGTCAGGTTCATCTTGAACATTTCAAGTGTCATTGCGAGGCGCACTTTGCCGAAGCAATCCCCCCATAAATGGCAGGAAACCACTACATTTCGCTCGCGGTG
>JADGQB010000328.1 GCA_017882145.1 Anaerolineales bacterium | reverse complement strand
AACTGGGACGAGAACACCGAAGTTCAGATCGCCACTGACACCATGACCGCTACCCCTGATCTGAATGTCATCTTCGCTCCGCATGGAGCGGGTGCCGCTGCGGTCGCCACGGTCGTCAAGAACAAGGGAAACACCGGCAAGATCATGGTGTTCGGTTTTGATGGACTGCCCGTCGAATACCAGGCAATTAAAGATGGGATTGAGACGGCCACTGCCAAGCAGGATAATGTCCGCATTGGCCAGGAATCAGTTGATGATGCCCTTGCCATCATCAACAAGCAGTCGTTCAAAGCCACGGACCTGATCGTCGGCGTTCTTATCGACAGCGCCAACGTTGCCCAGTACATGCCGTAGTTTGAGATTGCCGGACTATCCTCCTTTGGATTGTACGGCATATCAGCAATCTCAAAGTGGCCTGTGAGGCTTTGCCCTTACCATCCCTCTTGGGATAAGAGCCTTACAGGGGAATATCCAAGAATCGGGGGGCGAGGGTGTGCGGGTGGCCGCGAGTCACCGCCCGCACACTCTCCACCCCGTTGAAACGATATTGGATAGGCTTCATTAAAGGAATGGAAACATGGAAAATCTACCGGAAGACAAAGGCACTCATCTTGTCGTTGAAATGAAAGATATTGTCAAACGGTTCCCGGGAGTGACCGCGCTGGATCATGTTAATTTTCAATTACGTCCGGGCGAAGTCCATGTTCTCCTCGGGGAAAATGGCGCCGGAAAAAGCACTCTTATTAAAGTATTAAGCGGAGCATATGTTGCCGATGAAGGGGAGATTCTCATTGATGGGAAACGGGTCAAAATTAATTCCCCTCAAGATTCGATTGCCCTGGGGATCAAGGTCATTTACCAGGAGCTTAGTCTTGTAAAAGATATCGATATTGCCAGGAATTTATTTCTGGGGATGGAGCCCACCCGAATGGGCATGGTGGATACGAAAAAACTTTACCAGCAGGCCAGGCAATATCTGGAACAGTTCCACATCAACCTGGACCCCACCGAGCAGGTGGGCGTATTAAGTGTAACCCAGCAAAAGATGGTTGAAATTGCGCGCGCTTTGACCACGCATGCACGCGTGATCGTTTTGGATGAGCCGACCGACGTCCTCGAGAATCGCTCACGCCAGGATCTTTTTAAAGTCATCGCTCAACTCAAACAGGAACAAAATGTTGGCTTTGTTTATATATCCCACCGCTATGCGGAAGTCCCTGAAGTTGGGGACCGGGTCACGATTTTGCGGGATGGCAGGAACGCCGGTACATACACCATCCAGGAACTTGGTTTCAGTCCGTCTACCTCGACTTTGATCGGTACGGACTATGCCCATGGGGCGGCTTTAAACAAGATGATCGAGTTAATGGTCGGAGGGACGATTAAAAAGCAATATCCCGACCTCAAGCTCCCCGCCTCCGACAACGCCTTGCAAGTTGAAAACCTGACCCAGCAGGGCCATCTCTATGATATCAGCCTCACCATTAAAAAAGGTGAGATCCTGGGGGTTACCGGCCTGATGGGGGCGGGCAAGACCGAGCTCGGACGGGCCATCGCCGGCATCGATCCTTTTAGTTCAGGAAAGATCCGTGTTCAAGGGCAGGCAGTCCAGTGTGCTTCCCCGGAACAGGCCATCAACAACGGCATTGCCTATCTGCCGGAAGACCGCAAGACGCTCGGGCTCATCCAGGACCATTCCATTCGTAATAACTACGCTCTTCCCAGCCTGAACCGTTTAAGTGTGGCCGGCCTGGTTCAGCACGACCGGATCGACGGCGAGATTGATGAATATATGAGGCAGTTGAACATAAAGGCCCCCGGCATTTTCACGGCCACCCGCCAGCTTTCTGGTGGCAACCAGCAGAAAGCCGTGGTCGCAAAATGGCTGGGAGCGCGCTCCAAAGTATTGATCTTTGACGAACCGACGCGCGGCATTGATATTAATGGCAAGCGCGAGATCTACCGTATTATGGAAGAGTTGCTTGAACAGGGCGTGGGAATCCTGATGCTCACGTCGGATTACACGGAAGCCCTGGAAATGTCTCATCGCATCATCGTGCTGCACCGCGGGCAGATTTGCAAGGAGTATCAACGCGGCGTGCCCACCGAAGCCGACATCTTGCGAGAAGCGATCGGTGGGACCAACGCTGCCGTGCAGCAGGTCGTGCCGGCCGCGGCCCGCAAATAGGAGCTTGGAACCATGCTGCTAACTGGAATCCTGAATCCCCAAATCAATTCATTGCTGGCGCGTGTACGTCATACCAATATGTTGGTGATTGCCGATCGTGGTTTTCCGTTTTGGCCCATGATCGAGACAGTAGATATTTCTCTGGTGGATGGTGTTCCAACGGTCCTACAAGTCTTACAGGCCATCCGTTTGAATTTCGAAATTGGTGAGATATTTATGGCTCAGGAATTTGTCAAGGCCAATACTCCGGATGTGTGCAACGCGTTTGCAAAGGCGACTGCTCATATCCCGCTCCACTATGAGGCGCACGCGGATCTTAAAAAACGTGTTCCCGGCGCGATCGGTTTGATCCGTACCGGCGACACCGTCCAGTATGCCAACATGCTGCTTGTTTCCGGGCCGCTGGAATCGGAAGCCAATTAGCCTGTATAATTTGGTTGCTGGAGGCTTGTCCTCTGCCAGGCAGGCTGCTTCAGCAAGTACGGATGATTCAGCCCGTATCAGTACTCATCAGGAGGATAAACCATGCCCGGAACACAGGATCGTACCCAGCCTAAAATTGGAATTCGGCCGGCTATCGATGGGCGCCGCAAAGGCGTGCGCGAATCGCTTGAGGCCCAAACCATGGGCATGGCGCAGCGCACTGCAGATTTTCTAAGCGCCAGCTTGTCCTATCCGGATGGATCCCCGGTTCAATGCGTGATCGCGGACACCTGCGTTGGCGGCGTGGCGGAAGCTGCTCAAACGGCAGAAAAGTTCCGCCGCGCAGGCGTGGGTGTTTCCATTACCGTCACGCCCTGTTGGTGTTACGGCAGTGAAACGATGGACATGGATCCACACCTGCCCAAAGCGGTTTGGGGCTTCAACGGTACCGAACGGCCTGGCGCGGTTTATCTTGCCGCTGTTCTTGCCGGTCATAACCAAAAAGGCCTGCCTGCTTTTTCGATCTATGGCCGTGACGTACAGGATGTCACGGATACAACCATCCCATTGGATGTTCAGGAGAAATTGCTGCGTTTTGCCAGGGCCGGTCTGGCAGTTGCCACCTTGCGCGGTAAGTCCTACCTTTCCCTGGGGGGTGTTTCGATGGGCATTGCCGGTTCCATCCTAGATCATGGCTTTTTCGAAAGCTACCTGGGCATGCGGGTCGAGGCAGTCGATATGTCCGAGATCATCCGCCGCATAGAAGAAGGTATCTACGATCCGGAAGAATTCAAGCGTGCCTTGGCTTGGACGAAAGCCAACTGCCTGGAAGGCCGCGAATACAACCCGCCCGAAAAGCAGCGCTCACGCCTCCAGAAGGACCGGGATTGGGAGACAGTCGTCAAGATGACCCTGATCACGCGTGACCTGCTGGTTGGTAACCCGCGCCTGGCCGAGCTGGACTGGGGCGAGGAAGCCCTGGGACACAATGCCATCCTGGGCGGTTTCCAGGGCCAGCGCCAGTGGACCGACCACTCACCTAACGGCGACTTTATGGAAGCCGTGCTCAACTCGTCCTTTGACTGGAACGGGGTACGTTCCCCATATATTTTTGCCACGGAGAATGATAGCTTGAACGGGGCTGCCATGTTATTCGGTAATTTGCTTACCAATACAGCCCAAATCTTCGCAGATGTACGTACCTATTGGAGTCCGGCCGCGGTAAAACGGGTCACCGGTTATGATCTAAGCGGTCCGGCGGCAGGTGGTTTGATTCATTTGATCAACTCGGGATCTGCTGCTCTTGACGCTACCGGTCAGCAGGAAATAGACAGGGCACCAGCAATGAAACCGTATTGGCAGATCAGTGAATCGGAAGTTCAAAAATGTTTGCAGGCCACCACCTGGTACCCGGCCATTACGGAATACTTCCGCGGTGGCGGATTCTCATCTGCCTTCCTGACCCGCGGCGGGATGCCGGTAACGATGAGCCGGGTAAATCTTGTCAAAGGTCTGGGCCCGGTCCTGCAACTGGCCGAGGGCTGGACGGTCGATCTACCCGAGCGGGTTCACCAGGAATTGAATGAACGCACCAATCCTACCTGGCCAACGCATTGGTTCACGCCTCGTCTGACGGGTCAGGGCGCCTTCCGGGACGTTTATTCAGTCATGTCAAATTGGGGCGCCAACCATGGAGCCCTCAGTTACGGGCATATCGGTGCAGACATGATTACGCTGGCTTCGATGCTGCGTATCCCGGTCTGCATGCACAATTTGGAAGAGACGACTCTATTTCGCCCGAGCGCCTGGGGTGCTTTTGGGACCGATGATGCTACCGGTGCGGATTATCGAGCCTGTGACAACTTCGGGCCTCTCTATGGATGAATCATGAAAATCTCTCCGGCTTTTTAGCCTTTGATCTGGGCGCGGAGAGCAGCTGATCGCAGCCGCGCAGGCCGCCAATGCCCACGATTTCATCAAGGCTTTCCCGAAACAATACGAGACGCTGGTCGGCGAGCGCGGCATGAA
>JADGQB010000327.1 GCA_017882145.1 Anaerolineales bacterium | reverse complement strand
CAAGTACTTGCATTAAGCGCTTGTCGCATGTATACTTTTATTAGAAAACTTTGAGAGGAGAATCACTATGGAGATGCCTGTAGAAAAGAAAGAAAGCAAAACCGGTCCCATCATTGGGACAGTCGCAGCCATTGTACTTTGTGGTTTGCCTGGCCTTTGTCTTTTGTGCCCGGGCGGGGTAGCTGCTATTTCCGGTGCGTTTAATTACTCTAATGTGGGCTTTGATCTTCCAACCTGGACAGGATATGTTTTCCTGTGCCTGTCGGTGGTTTTCATCGCCATCGCAGTTGTGGTTCCGATTCTTCTCCTGCGCAAGAAGAAACTTGCTGCTGATCTTCCTCCTGAGGATGTTTTGCCTCCGCAGGACCCCCTGCCCCCGGCTTCATAATCCCATAATCAAAAAAGTGGCGCCCTTCAAAGAGCGCCACTTTTTTGATTTTTGGGGAGAAATCTTACACTTCTGCCGGAAAATAGCATAAGCCGGCTGTCCCCGGACCGGTATGGACTGCCAGGGCCGGGCTTAGCTCGCCAATAATGGACTCGACTGCGTTCAGCCGGGTCTCGACGAGTTCCTTTATTTTTTCAACTTCCTCCATTGCGCCGGCGTGCACATACGCAATCTTGACTTTGGACTTCCCAACCGCAGCTTCGATCTTGTCCACCATCGCCTGGTATGCCTGGGCGCGGCTGCGGGCAACACCCAGCGGTACAATTTCACCGTCTTCAACACCAATCAGGGGCTTGATATTGAGCAGGCTGCCGACCAGGTGTTTCGCCTTGCCGATGCGACCACCCATGTACAGGTATTTGAGTGTATCGGCTGTCTGGAGCATGTGAGTGACCGGGATCATGGCTTTCACTTTCGCCGCCACATCTTCCAGCCTGAACCCGGCTAGCGCAGCACGCGCCGCTTCAATTGCCATCCAGCCCTGGCAGAGGGCAGCATTGCGCGTGTCAATTACCTCGACGTGCAAGTCGGGCATCTGCTCTTCCAGCATGGATTGGGCGATACAGGCAGCCTGGTAGGCTCCGCTGGCTTTGGAGGTCATGTGGATGCTGATGATCTCATCCGCTCCTAACCTTGCCAGATCTTTATAGGCTTCGATGTAGTCCCCCGGCCCCGGGCTTGCGGTAGTCGGCAAAACCCTGGCGGACGCCAGCCAGTTCAAAAATTCGTCGCGCTGTATGGTGACCAGGTCACGCAGCACTTCCTGTCCGCGGTGGATATAGTAAGCCACGGTGCGAATGTTCAGCACTGCCAGCATCCCTTCCGGGATACTGGCAGTGCTATCGGTCAGAACAGCCACCTGTTTGGAGGACATGGGCTTTATCCTTTGGAACATATCACTAACGCAGTTGACTAACGATCTATTCCCATTTTACTCTTTTTCATTAATCCCGCGCATTTCTTACAGCCTTTTCATGACCAGATCCCAGGATTTTGTGATCAGGAAACTTTCATCCATGTTGAACGCCATCTGCTCAAGCCTCCGCATGGGCATTGCGAAGGTCATTTTTCCTGCCGCTATCCATGGGCGGGCAGAAACGTCGAACATCCCCATAATGCAGCGTGGCTGTTCAGACTGCGCCTCTTCCAATGGATAGCTGATAATGGAGGCACAACCTGAACCCATCGGAGTAATGACTCCGTTTGGATCGGGCCGGTCGTAATTCGCCAGGGTAAAAAGACCTGCGAGCACATCCGGGCTGGTAAAGAAAATCGCTGCAAGCGGTTGTTCGGCTTCTGTGAGTTTATCCAGGCGCTTGAAAACCAGGTACTTGCCGGGCGCCTCAAACGGCGGATGGCTTTTTAGGTATTCCTCGACCAGTTGAGGTGATTTTTTATAGCGTTCCCCCTCCAATTCGCCTGGAATCCCGCAGGACAGGAAATACTCAAACTTCGGACGCAGGTTTTTCGAAAACCCGCTGTAGCGTTTGCCCCCCGAACATCCGGGCGTATGCGCATTGTAGACAAACGCATATCCGTCCTGCACTCGCTGCAGGTTGCCGATCAAGCAGCGCTCCAGGGTCGCCGACTCCTTCAAATCTTCATCCCGAACGTTGTCGGTATAAAAATAACAAACTGGCAGGTCGGCGCCTGCAAAATATTTCTTCCAACCCGTTATGAAAAAATCCTGGAAAGCTTCATCCATAAAATCTACTCCTTATTCTATTAAGTTGGGATGCTTACCCACCTGTGCTTATCCAACGCATTTCTGACAACGATTCGAATTCCTTTGCGCGCGGAGCCAGGTTGAAAGTTTGCAACAGCTCGGCAGTTGGAGCGACCGGCTTGCGGGCGGTCAGGTCGAGCATTGTTCCTTCAATATCAATACTGACCGCTTTCTTCCCATTGGCTTTGAGAATATCGTGGTGAACTTTCCACCGGCTCCCATGCAGCGAAAGGCCGGCCAGCAAAAAGGTGATTTTGATGGTTTCGCCCATACGCACTTCCCGATGGAATTGCGCCTGGATGGCCGTGTAAATGGGCCCGATTCCCAATTGCTCGAACCTTTCGGGCGGAAAACCGTGTTCGCTAAAGAAACGGTACCGCAGATCTCCTGCGGCATCGATATAGGCCGCATAATTCACGTGCCCATTTGCATCCAGGTCTGACCACCTGATTTCATAAATCCCGGAATATTCGATCATGCAGTTTCTCCACATAGGTCTCAACAGAACAATTTCCCGCAGGTTTGGTAGGTAAATCCAGCCGGTAGAATAAACTTTTGGGACGGATCCTTAATGCCAGTTGCTGCCAGCGAAGAATGTATCCATTCTTTGTTGGGGGAGGAATTCTGGTTCCAACCTGCAGGTTTACAATTATTCTCATTAGTTTATAGCAAGAAGGGAATGAAGTCAAAGACGGATATGATAGCAACATCTCATGCAGGCGAAGGAGTTCCTGCGCCCGGGAATTCCAGGAGACATCAAGGCAGATATCATCGGTCATCGTTTTTATCCATGCGCGCGTATGTTGCTCTTTCCAATATTGCGCACTTGACCGGCTAACGATAAGATAGGAATGAAAGGAAACCCGCTCATGCATGCCAAATTCCCTGTCACTGTCCACATGTTCTTCTTACGCGGTAACCGAATACTGCTGATCCGGCGTTACCAGACTGGCTATATGGACGGCCATTACAGCGTCCCGGCCGGGCATCTAGATGGGAATGAGCCGGTCCGCAGGGCTGCGGTCCGAGAAGCCAACGAAGAGATCGGAGTCCAAATCGATCCAGGGGATATCGACTTCGCCGGGGTGTTCCACCGCTCCGAGGGTGACGAGCGGGTGGATTTTTTCGTGCAAGTGCGGGTTTGGAAGGGGGAACCTTTCAATGCGGAGCCGGAGAAATGCGATGAGCTGCGCTGGACGGAGATTGACGATCTTCCGGAAAACACCATCCCTTACATCCGGCGAGCCATTGAGAATTACCAAACTGGCGTGCCGTTCGAAGAATTTGGATGGGAACGATAGAAAAGACTACAAACCTATCCGAAAATTGTTGAAGACGAATTTTTCCTGATCTCTCGGATGGATACTAAGGTTGCTGGGTCGGAGCGGGCCAGGTGTATAGCACCTGTCCAAGGTTTTCATCCCAGATGCCGTCGTGAGTCCGGTCGGCCATTTCGGCTACGGCTGCCAGCGGAACCAGGCGGTCTGACTGCCCAATCTCCGGGTACGCATATGCTCCGATCATCGCCCAGTCGGTCGGCTGGGTATTGGCCGGATTATCCGGGAAATCCAGCAGCGCTACCGGAGTCGGCGTAATCCCGGCACTCCCTTGAGGACTTGTTCCGGAATTCTGGAACATGGACTCCACGTAGACCCGGTCGGGGTTCAAGCGTACCCACAACCTGGCTTCGAAGCGCAAGCCCTGGTAAAGCTGATGGATATGCGGTTTATCCAGTGCCACCTGCGCATGATCCTTCCCGGCAAACACCAGCATTACTTTCATATTTTGGCTGATCTCGTTATTTTGCATGGCTGCGAAAAGGCCAGAGGTCTGGCGGATTTGCCAGACCTGGGTAGCCTCCTCGGGTGTCGCCAAATCAGCCGGCCAGGTAGCAAGGGATAAGGACCCATTGGTTAGCAAAGCTTGCGTGAGACTGGCGGAGTAATAGCGTTTCCCAAACATGACCGGAATTTGCCCGTCGAGTACATAATCACCCGCGCTGATGCTGCCGTTGCCATCCAGATCCAGGTAAGGACGGCCAACTGCCTTGGATTGGCTGCTGGTATAAGCTGGGTCCCAGCGCAGGTTGGCGTAATTCATTACCAAAGTGGTTGAACTATAATCCATTGGATAGATGTAAAGGGGATTAAAGACCGGCAGGCCGGCATTGGTATAGTAACCGATCTCCAGGCTGGAAATGGTATCGATCGTGGGGATCTCGCGCCCGATGAAGTATCCAAGGCCCTGCATCTGGGTGCCATACAGCGAAAACGCCCGTACTGCATCGATACCGGCATCTGAGAAGGCATAAACGCCCACTTCCTCAACCAGCGGCGCGACGGACGTCAAGGAGACAATATACCGGCCGCTCGTATCGGCCATGCGGTTAGCGGCAAACCGGATCACATCCCGTAAGATCTTGACGGATAGGTCACCGCCATAATCGAATGTCCCTCCGCTTTTGGCTCCGGCGGCCGG
>JADGQB010000326.1 GCA_017882145.1 Anaerolineales bacterium | reverse complement strand
ATGTACGGTCCTCAACCGGTGGCGGACGGTTTGATGACCAAACGCCAGCACCTGACCTATTTTGCAATCACTGCCTTCCTGGCCCTGCTGTGTGGACTGTATCTCATTTTCATCCGGGGCAATGATCCGGTGATCTGGATTTTGCTTGGGCTGGGGGCTTTCTTTGTCCTTTTCTACACCTGGCCGCTCAAGTACATTGCCATGGGCGAGATCGCAGTATTGATCGTGTGGGGTCCCTTGATGATCGGGGGCGGCTATTATGTATTGACGGGAGTATGGAATTGGAATGTAACCTGGGCCAGCCTGCCCTACGTTCTGGGCGTGACGACCGTTATTTTTGGCAAGCATATCGACAAGGTATTGGTGGATAGAACCAAGAAGATTTTTACATTACCGGTGTTGATCGGTGAAAAAGTTGCCCGTTATATTGTGCTCTTCATGATGGCCCTGCCGTACGCGCTGGTAGTGGTTCTGATCCTGACCGGCTACTTCACGCCGATAATGGTAGTGGTTGCCCTGGCTATCCCCACCTTCCTGAAACTCTACCCGCAGTTCCTGAAACCCAAGCCGGAAACGCGCCCGGAAGGCTTCCCGGACGGACAGGGCGGCTGGCCGCTCTTTTTCGCCCCGCAGGCCTTCATTAATAACCGGGCGTTTGGTATGTGGTTCATGCTCGGACTGATCGTGGATGTGATCCTGCGGGCGATCTTTCCTGCGTTCCGGTTATAATCGCCAAAGATAGCCAGTATTATCCTGGAGGAAAGCAAATGCGCCCCGATTGGGATTCCTATTTCATGAAGATTGCCTATGCCGTCTCTGAGCGCAGCACCTGCGACCGGGCGCTGGTGGGTTGTGTGCTGGTAGTGGACAAACGCATCCTGACCACCGGTTTCAATGGCTCGCCGGCCGGGCAACCGCATTGCGACGAAGCCGGGCATTTAATGGTAGACGGACATTGCATCCGCACCATCCATGCCGAGACGAATGCCATCATTCAGGCGGCGCTGCACGGCGTTTCAACGAAAGGCGCCACCTGTTACGTAACACACCTGCCCTGCATCAACTGCACCAAAGTTTTGATCAATGCCGGGATCGTACGCCTGGTCTACAGCGTGGCCTACCGGGTGGATGAGAACGCCATGAACTTTCTGAATACGGCGAATATTGAAATCTGTCAGAAGGAATTAAACCCCAGTGTGCCTGCCTGAGGCGGCCTAACCTATTCGGTAAAATGAACTTCAAACATTCATAATGTCCGGCACACCCCATCTGCCTGCTCAGCAACCTGCCAGTTATATCCCCGGCTCACACAATCTGCCTAAGAAGCTTTGGAGAGAGATCGAGATACCCTTGCTGATCCTGCTTGGGCTGGTTTCGATCGTATTGGGGTTCATTGGTTTCCAGCGCTATTTTATAAATACTGCTGAACCCTCCAGTTTTGGTCGTAATCTTTACGCTGCCGTCGAGCTTTTTGAGCTGAGAGGCGGCAGCGTCCCCAGCCCGATCCCTTGGGAACTGGAAGTCTCGCGCTGGTTATCTCCGGCTGTGGCCATGTATGCAGTGGTGCTTGGGCTGGCTGCCCTTTTCCAAACGCAATTCCAATTTTTACGACTTCGATTTACATCCGGGCATGTCATCCTGTGCGGCCTGGGAAAAAAAGGTTTCTTGCTGGCCAAAGCCCTGAGAGCCGAAGGCCGTTCAGTGGTGGTGATCGACCCGGATGGCAATAACCCCTATACCCAGGTCTGCCGGGAACTCGGCATCATCACACTGGCGGGAGATGGACGCGATGAATTCATCCTGCGTAAAGCAGGGGTTAGGCGAGCCAGTCACTTGATCGCGATTTGCGGGGAGGATGGTACCAATGCAGAGATCGCCATGAAGGCCCGCCGGCTGATCACGGGCCGCAGAAAAGGCGAATTGAAGTGCACGGTTCATATTCAGGATCCAAAGTTATGGATCCTCCTGCGCCAGCACGAATTTGCGGCAGAGAAATCGCAGGCGTTCCGGCTGGATTTTTTCAACGTTTATGCCCAGGGAGCCCGGCAGTTGCTTAAAGATTTTCCCATTGTGAGGCCGGTTTCAGGGAAGCGAACGCTTGCACCGCATTTATTGGTTATCGGGCTGGGCAGACTCGGGGAACAATTGGTGATCCATTCAGCCAGGCAGTGGGTGTCCTTCCATGAAGAAACCGGATTGAAATTGCAAATCTCAGTTGTCGACCCGAACGCACAGAGGAAAATTGAAGGCTTGTGCCAGGATTATTCCCTGATCGAGAGAACTTGTGATTTCGAGATCCATCCGATCGATTCCAGCTCGCCCGAATTCCACCGGATGAAATTTTTTGACAGTCAGGGGAATAAAGCTTGCATCTCTCACGTCTTCATTTGTATGGAAGATGAGACAGTCGGTTTAAGCACCGCCCTTTTCCTTTTGGAAAGAACTCAGGCTGAAAATCTACAGATCCTGGTACGGATGGAAGAAGATGCCGGGCTGGCTAGCCTGCTGCGCGGGGTGCAGGGCATCCAGGGCCGCTTCACCAATTTACGGGTTTTTGGTTTGCTGGAGTCCAGCTGCAAGCCGAATCTGCTCAATGATGGCAGCCATGAATCCGTGGCACGCGCCATCCATAATGAGTACATTCGGCGTGAAATGGAAAAAGGCCTCACACCTGAAGTCAATCCTTCCATTCGGGATTGGGATTCCCTCAGTGAGGATCTAAGGGAAATGAACCGCAATCAGGCGGATGAAATTGGGGTCAAGCTGAATACGATCGACTGCGATGTGATCCCCTGGAGGGATTATGGCGCCAACCGGTTCTCGTTTACCCCGCAGGAAACCGAACTCCTGGCCAGAAACGAACATGAGCGCTGGTGCCGGGAGAAAATTTCACAGGGCTGGAAATATGGTCCGGTCCGGGATGAACGTAGAAAAGCACACCCAAGTCTGATCGCGTGGGAAGATCCGGGTCTCAGCGAGACCGAGAAGGATAAAGACCGCGACACCATCCAACAGATCCCCAGATTCCTTGCGTTGGCGGGTTTTCAGATCTACCGCGTTACGACAACGGCTGAGCGGTCGGGCTTATTTTAAGACAAGTTCTTTTTGGCCGGCGCTCAACAATTCCGCCCCTGTTTCCGTCACCAACACATCCTCTTCCAACCCTACATACCCGTAGCCTGGGACGGCAACACCTGGTTCCAGCGTGTACACCTGACCTGGCTCGAGTAACAGGTCGGGCTGGTTGCCGTATTTCTCCCAGTGCGGACCGAGCATCGCGCCGCCGTCGTGGGCGGCGCGTCCCAACCCGTGACCGGTGCCGTACATATATTCCGGATACCCGGCGTTTGTCACGGTGCTGCGGGCAATGTTGTCAATTTCAGCCCCGACCAGACCGGGCCGCATGGCCTTTAGAGCTGCCTGGATGGCATCGACCACCGTTTGGAAAGCGTGCTGAACCGGAGCAGGCGCGCTAATCTCACCTGCCTTGAGCAAATAGAGCATGCGCTGGATGTCGGAACAATATTCTTCCTGCTTCACGCCAAAATCGAAATGGACCAGGTGGCCGCGCTCCAGGAGAATATCGGTTGGCCCTGCGTGTCCCACGACCGAATACGGCCCGGAGTTCACCGCCGGACAGTTTTCGTAATCCCAGGCTTCAGCCAATCCCTTTTCCCGGATGCCGGCGTGCATGAATTGGGCGACTTGTTTTTCGGTCATGCCGGGCTGAAGGTATTCAAACGTCTGGCGATATATCTGCTCGGTGGCATCCACTGCGGCGCGGATGCGGGCAATTTCAGAGGGGGTTTTTCTTCCCCGCAGGGCCGAGATGACACCTTCGGCAGACACCAACCGCTCGATGAAGGGCGTTTGGGCAAGATACCCTTCAAGCTGCTGGTACATACCGTGGGTCAGGCCGTCCGCGGTGGGATCGTTGGGAGAAGAATTGACAGCGATCTGGTTTGGATTGAGCCGTTGCAGAACCCGAACAAGCTCGGTCTGGATGGATTTGTCATACCCAATAATTTCCTGGTAGGCCCCGGTGCGGCGGGCGGTCTCAGTCTCCAGGTTGCCAAGTATGGCTATGGTCTCGCCGCGGCGGGTGATGATCAGCGCCGAATGCCATGTCAGCGTGGCGCCATAGATCACCGGCAGGATGGGGTCCAGCACGGCACTGGTTTCGCGGACGAAGGTCATCCACAGGTCAATGTGTTTTTCCTCGAGTATCGAAACCGCCTGCCGGACTTTTTCCTGAACGAGAGTGGCCATATTAGCCTCTTAAGGAAATGGAGTGGAATGGCGCCTACTTATACGGCGGCCATGGGATATCCACAGGTGGGATATAACCGTGCTTTTCGACGGCATAAAGTTTGCCACCGGATGGCTGAGAGCAACCCGGCTGGTCGGTGAAGGTGATCGAGGTCTGGTACTTGTCCGGCAGACTGGACGGCATCCAGACGAGGTTTCCATCCTGGCATAGCATTACATCCAGGAAATAACCGCGGTCATCATCTTCTGTCATGTCGACCATATGCCAGGTGACCGTGACCTGATCGTCTTCCCGAACAGCCCGCACGGTTTGTGGCGGGCCATACAGCGCACCCGTGATCCACAAGCGTACCTGCTCCACTCCGACTGAATTAACATCGCCTACCAGG
>JADGQB010000325.1 GCA_017882145.1 Anaerolineales bacterium | reverse complement strand
GAACTTTGTTTTCGTAGCCGGAATAGCAATGAATCACGTACCAGGCCGGACCCTCGGGGATCGACCCGGCATCTTCTCCCACGGCAGGAGCTTCCTGGCGAACGGGTTTGGGTTCGCTTAAAACGGGCTGTTCTGATGGAGATGAATTCTCCTCAGATTCAACCGGCTCCTGCTCATACTGTCCTTCCTGGTCTTGATCGAACATCTTTTTCCTTTTTAAGCTTACTCCTGGTAGAGGTCAGACACCGATAACCAGGCGAATAAACCGCGTGGCTCCCTCATCCACTAGACCGAGGAACACTGCCATTATTACCAACACACAAATTACAATGATGGTCAGGCGGCGTGCTTCCGGCCAGGTTGGCCAGTGGACCCTGCGCAACTCGCCGATGGTTTCGCGGATGAATCGCTGAATGCCATTTTCGCGCTTGTTCTTTTCGTCTTTTCCGGCCACGTTTAACTCCTTCTTATTGACAATGGCAACGCTGCCTGGTTTTTGCCGTTCAAGAGGGCAGCGATGCTGCTGCAGGCCAGGCAGGACTTGAACCCGCAACCGCTCGTTTTGGAGACGAGAGCTCTACCAATTGAGCCACTGGCCTATGTGCGCCGGGCGCAGAATTTGCGCCCGTGCGCGGTTACTTCGTTTCGCGGTGCAAAGTGTGCTTCCGACAGGTTGGACAATACTTGTTGAATTCCAAGCGGTTCGGATCGTTGCGGCGGTTCTTTTCCGTCACATAGTTGCGGTTTTTGCAATCATTACATGCCAGGATGACCACCGGGCGGACGTCTTTCTTTTTACCAGCCATTCTCTTCTACCTAACTATCGAATTATTCGATGATTTTAGTGATGACGCCCGCGCCGACGGTGAGGCCGCCTTCACGGATGGCGAACTTGGAGCCTTGCTCGAGTGCCACTGGGACGATCAGGGTCACGGTCAGGTCAACGTTGTCTCCCGGCAGGACCATTTCCACTCCCTCGGGCAGGACCACGTCGCCGGTCACATCCATGGTGCGGATGTAGAATTGCGGGCGGTAACCGTTGAAGAAGGCACTGTGCCGTCCGCCCTCTTCCTTCTTCAGCACGTACACCTTGGCAGTGAACTTGGTGTGCGGGGTGATGCTGCCAGGCTTGGCAACCACCTGGCCGCGTTCCACATCGGTGCGCTCAATGCCGCGCAGCAGCAGGCCCAGGTTGTCTCCGGCCATGCCCTCGTCCATCATCTTGTGGAACATCTCCACGCCCGTGACCACCGAGGTGCGCGTCTCGCGCAGGCCAATGATCTCCACCGACTCGCCGATCTTGACCACGCCCCGGTCCACGCGCCCGGTCACCACCGTGCCGCGGCCCTTGATCGAGAACACGTCTTCGATCGGCATCATGAACGGCTTGTCGGTCTCGCGTTTCGGCTCAGGAATGTACTCGTCGACCACGCGCAGCAGTTCCTTGATGCTGGCATACTCGGGCGCATTCGGATCCGTGGAGGTGCTCTCCAGCGCCTTCAGGGCGCTGCCGCGCACGATCGGGGTCGTGTCACCCGGGAAGCCGTATCCGTTCAACAGCTCGCGCAGTTCCATCTCCACCAGTTCCAGCAGTTCCGGGTCATCCATCTGGTCCACCTTGTTCAGGTACACCACGATGCTCGGCACTTCCACCTGCCTCGCCAGCAGCACGTGCTCACGCGTCTGCGGCATCGGTCCATCCGGGGCTGCCACCACCAGGATGGCCCCATCCACCTGCGCCGCACCCGTGATCATGTTCTTGATGTAGTCGCGGTGTCCCGGCATGTCCACGTGGGCGTAGTGACGCTTATCCGTCTCGTATTCCACGTGCGCAATGTTGATCGTGATGCCGCGCGCCTTTTCCTCCGGCGCATTGTCGATCGTATCGTACGCTCGAAACTGCGCCTTCCCCAGGAACTGGCTGTACTTCGTGATCGCCGCCGTCAAGGTCGTCTTGCCATGGTCAATGTGTCCCATGGTCCCCACGTTCATGTGCGGTTTCGTCCGCTGATACTTCTGCTTCGCCATAGTCCTTGCTCCTTCCATAAAAAAATACGAGGTCGCGAAGCCCTCAATGGGATTTGAACCCATGACCCCATTCTTACCAAGAATGTGCTCTACCAACTGAGCTATGAGGGCGGAGGTGGGCAGTGAAGGATTCGAACCTCCGAAGGCTTTTGCCAACTGATTTACAGTCAGTCCCCTTTGGCCACTTGGGTAACTGCCCATATTAACCAACCGTGCCACCAGCCGGTCGGAGCCAGTCCCAACAAGAAGGCCAACCGACAGACCAATAAGCGGGAAGGGTGATAAAAACGATCCAAGCCGACGACGGGAATTGAACCCGTAACCTACCACTTACAAGGCGGTTGCTCTGCCGGTTGAGCTACGTCGGCAAGCGTCCTTTCCCGGCTTAAGCGGGGGAATTATACCAAAGGCACCCCGTCCATACAAGGTTAACGCGCCGGACTACCGGTCTGAACTTTCCTTTTCCCATCGGAACGCAAAACAAAGGGCTGGAAAGACCGGCGCAATAGTCTATCAGGGTTTGGAAGGAGAGTCAAGAAAAATGCTATACTATATTGCAGTTGCAATCATTAAATAGAGGAGAGCCATGACCAAAATTCGTTTGATCATTATTCCACTGCTTGGCTTGTTGTTATGCACCCTCGCAATCCCTGCGCAGGCCCAGGCAGGCATCCAGCTGGTAAGTGACGCGGCAACCCTTTCATTCCCAAATACAGCCACTTTCGCTGCGGAGTTCAAATCCGGAGTCAATATCAGCTCAGTGGTACTTGAATACGGGATCGACCAGTTGACTTGCGGTACCGTGATCGCCAAAGCCTTTCCGCAGTTCACGGCTGCGGGTGACGTGAAGGTGACATGGGCATGGGATATGCGCCAGTCCGGATCGATCCCGCCGGGAGCCACCGTTTGGTGGCACTGGCTGGTGCAGGATACCAATGGTACCCAGTTCACCAGCCCGACACAAACGATCATCTGGCTGGACAGTACCCATCCCTGGCAGGCGATCTCAGGAGGAAATATTACCCTCCATTATTACGATGGCGGGCAGTCTTTCGGGCAGGCGCTGCATGACGCCGCCGCCCAGGCGTTGGTACGCCTCTCCAAAGATGTGGGGATCAGCTCTGACAAACCGGTTGATATTTATATATATGCCAACACAAGTGATTTAAAAGCATCCATACTTTACGAACCCTCTTGGGTGGGCGGCCAGGCGTTCCCGGAAACTAACATCGTAATCATCGGCGTTTCCACTGATCAACTAGACTGGGGAAAAAGTACTGAAGCGCATGAATTGACCCATGTACTTGTTGGTCATTTAACCTTTTCGTGCCTGGGTTTCATCCCAACCTGGCTAAATGAAGGCCTGGCAATGTATGGCGAAGGTGGCCCAGCCGCGGCCGAATTGAGCCAATTCGACCAGGCCAAGACTTCCAACCAGCTTCTGGCATTGAGTTCCCTGGCAGGCGCCTTCTCGGATGAAGCCAACCGCGCCAACTTATCTTATACAGAAGCTTACAGCGTAGTTAATTATCTCATCCAGACATATGGGCGTGACAAAATGACAGCCCTGTTAATTTCCCTGCGCGATGGAAATACGATCGACCAGGCTTTACAGTCTGCTTATGGTTTTGATACGAATGGGCTTGAAGATGTCTGGCGTGCCTCCATAGGAGCAGCGCCCCGTGTTGGAACTTCAAACCCGACACCGGTATTCACTCCCACCCAGGTACCCACCTTTATCCCCATTGGTGCAGCTCCGCTCGCGCCGGCAGCATCAACTCCACGACCTACCCAGGCGCAGCCTTCGGTCACCCCGGTTGCAAGTACGCAGCCGCCCGGCCCTGCGCCAACCCCGGTACCTTTACCCCAACAACTTGGGATCAGCCCCGGAGTATTGACGGGAATCGAGTTTGGTCTGATCGGCTGCATCCTGGCAATTGTTGTGATCGCGGTGCCGGTGATCGTCACAACCCGCCGCCGTAACCGGAGGCCAAAATGATAATCAATAAGAAAAACACATCTCTCCTGTTATTTACAACATTAATGTGGTTGTCCTGCCAGCTGACGGGTGTGGCCACACCTACCGGCGCACCGGTCAATGTCGCAACGGTCAATACCGCAACGGTGACGCCCACTGTTGAGCCGCTTACTTACGTAAACCAGGAAAGCGGCGTGCAGGTCCATTATCCAGCCGGATGGAGCGAGCAACCACCCGCCCAGGGTGACCAGTCGGTGATGGGTTTTGCCAGCCCGGACAAGACTGTGTTTACATCCATGTATGTGTTTGCCGCCCAGGCAGGTGATACACCCGAATCGACGATCAAATCCCTCAGCAGTTCCGCATTGACCGGATTAACCAATGTAGTGATTGTCAGCAACGCATCCCTTACCCGTTCCGATGGGACACCAGCCTGGAGCCAGGTTGTGACGGCAACAAGCAGCAACAGTGATCTGAAAATAAACCTGACTACGGCAATTTACGGGTCACGCTTATTTTTTATGCTTACGTACGGATCCCCTTCGGCATACGATTTTTATGCGAATGACATTACTGCCTTGTTGAACGGGATGGCATTTGAATCGCCGGTGGTTAACGGGGTGAACCGCAGCCAGGCACTTTTCCTCTCCGGCGGTGA
>JADGQB010000324.1 GCA_017882145.1 Anaerolineales bacterium | reverse complement strand
GTCGCTGAAATCGCCAAATGGCACCACCTCAATGCCGTAGTGCATAATTTCCTCGGAAGATCTCTAAGACCTGATACTGTTTTTCGCCAGCGCCATCGCCCCCAATATCCCGGAGCGTTTCCCCAGGCCGGGCGGGACGATATACGCCTGCATGCTGCCGGTTACGGTCGGCGATACGATATAGTCATTCAGGATTTCATGGACCTTTCGCCGGATAAGCGGGAAGAGCTGCAGTTGTTCCATCACCCCTCCGCCCAGCACGATCCGCTGCGGGGAGAGCGTGTAGATTACATTTGCAACGGCCAGCGCAATGTAATTTGCTTCCAGGTCCCAGGCCGGGTGATCCGGCGGGAGTGTATCGGCCGGCTGGCCCCAGCGTTGCCCGATCGCCGGTCCGTTTGCCAGTCCCTCGAAACAATCCGCGTGGAAAGGGCAGCTGCCCGGGAATGGGTCTTTTTGGCGGTCGTGCGGGAGCCGCATATGGCCGGCTTCGGGGTGTGTCAACCCGTGCACCACCTGCCCGTTGATCAGGATCCCCGCCCCGATGCCGGTGCCGATCGTGAAATAGACCAGCGAATCGAGGCTGCGGTTTTCCGGCAGCCAGTGGTACTCGCCGAAAGCCGCCGCGTTTACATCCAGGTCGAAGGCCAGCGGCAGGTTGAACTGCCGGCGGAATGGCCCAAGGATATCCGCATTGCTCCAGCCGGGTTTGGGAGTGGCGCTAATATGGCCATAAGTCGGGGAGGCCGGGTTCAGGTCCAGCGGGCCGAAGGGCGCCAGTCCGATCGCCTGAATGTCGTGCTTTTTGAAGAAAGCAATTGCCTGCTCCAGGGTCTCCTCCGGCGAAGTGGTCGCGAAGCGCGTCTGGTCGATGATTTCATCCGGCCCCGTTCCCACCGCGCACACGAACTTGGTCCCTCCGCCTTCCATCCCTCCGTATAGTTTTTCCATGCGTTTCTCCTGGGTGATTATGTCTTTGCGAGTAAATCCACAGCGCGCGGCGCTCTTTTCTCCTCAACGACATTCTGTCATTGCGAGGAGCCGTACTTTGGCGACGAAGCAATCCCCTTAGGCGATGCGGAGATTTCTTCAATCTTCGACCTTCGACTTTCAGCTTTCACCTTTCAGCTTTCAACTATTGCTTTCTCCTTCCAAGTATTGTAGCAGAAACTGGTAGAATCCTGCCATGCTTGCACAAAGGATCTGTCAAAAAGGCCTGCTTTTCTTTGCTGCCGTGACTCTTGGCGCAAGCCTTGTCGCTTGCGGCGAGACCACCCAGCCCTCCGACATCACCCCCATTTCCGTCTGGGCCACGGGCGGAGCGCCTGCCGCCTCCTCGGGCGAACCTGGCACTCCCACCAGCTCTTTCTCGCTGCCGCCCACCCGCCTGCCCGGCTCGCCCGTCTTGACTCCCACGCCGGATGTGGCCCATTTCCAGGCTGGATCAACGAACGGTCCGCAGACCTACGTTGTTCAACCGGGGGACATGCTCAGTGCCATCGCACAGAAGTACAGTGTCAGCCTGCAGGCCCTCGCCCAGGCCAACAAAATTGCGGATGTCAACTCACTGCTGGTTGGTCAGACGTTGAACATCCCCGAAGTGACCCCCCAGCCGCCCGGACCGTCGTACAAAATTCTCCCGGATTCTGAACTCGTCTACGGGCCGCTTGCTCCCCAGACGGACATCGACGCCTTTATCCAGGCCAAAGGTGGCTACCTGGCAACCTACACCCAGGATGTGAACGGCGAGACCATGACCGCCGCCCAGGCGCTGCTGCTGGCTGCCAAAAACTCCTCTGTCAACCCGCGTCTCCTGCTGGCCTTGTTGGAATACCGTTCGGGCTGGCTGACCAATAAAAACCCCGACCCGGCCCTGGATGAGCAGCCGTTTGGTTTCTCCGACGCCTGGTACCACGGCCTCTACCGCCAGCTTGAATGGGCCGCCATCCAGTTGAACAGCGGCTACTACCGCTGGCGCTCGAATTCGGTCGCCAATTGGGTCCTGGCGGATGGTTCGGTCGTCCCGATCGATCCGACCATTAACGCCGGGACGGCCGGCGTGCAGAATTTCTTTGCCCAGCTGGATGGTTATTCCACCTGGGTGCGCGACGTCTCCCCGGGTGGTTTCTACGATACCTTTTACGTGCTCTTCGGCTACCCCTTCGACCTGGCCATCGAGCCGCTTGTGCCCGCCAGCCTGCTCCAGCCTCCGCTGCTGCTGCCTTTCGGCCCGGGCGAGGTCTGGTCCTTCACCGGCGGTCCGCACCTGGCCTGGGATGCCGGCAGCCCCTACGGCGCGCTGGATTTCGCCCCGCCCGGCGAGGCCCAGGGCTGCGTCGAAGTCGATTATTGGGTCACGGCTGTCGCGGATGGCCTGGTCACGCGCACCGGCAACGGCGAAGTCATCCAGGACTTGGATGGAGACGGCAACGAAGGCAGCGGTTGGGTCATCCTGTACATGCACGTCGAGACCCGTGACCGAGTCCAGCCCGGCACGTTCCTGAAAGCCGGTGAGCATGTTGGGCATCCCTCCTGTGAGGGCGGCATTTCCACCGGCACGCACCTCCACCTCGCCCGCAAATTCAACGGCGAGTGGCTGTCTGCGCTCGGCCCGACCCCCTTCAACCTGAGCGGCTGGATTTCGGCCGGCACCGGCGAGGAATACGTCGGCACCCTTACCCGTAACGGCGTGGTGCTCGATAGCTATGCCGGCAACAGCACGGACAACCAGGTCCAACGCTGATAAGAACCAAGTAATTTTTGCGTTATCCCCACACCGGAGTCCGGTGTCTCCGACACCGGATTGAAATCGTTCCATCCCCATCGGGGTTTACACATTTGACTTTGGACCCCATTCCAGCCTCTTCCGCAGATCCACCCGCACGTGGATCATTTAAAGAAAAAGCCCTCTTTTCATATCCAAACGATCATTAATTTCTTCCTCCGCCACGACTTGCTCTATCGAAAAGGATGCCGCCATAAAGGTCAAGGTTTATCTCCCCGCATTTGTCAATCATGATCATCTCAACCCGGACGGCACTGCCACGCTGGAAGAGTCTGCCATCCTGCTGGACCTCTACCGCCTGTTGAACCTGCCTGTCCCGCTGCGTTTGTCGGTCTTTTTCCGCGTAAATTATGAGCCCGTAAAATGGAACACGCAGTTGAAAGATGGCGATACGGTGACATTTCTTTTCCCCATCTCCGGCGGTTGAGCAAGCTTGGGAGAATTAATGAAAGGTTATATCGGTAAGATCTTATTCGTAAACCTGTCCACCGCAGAAATTAAAACTGAATCAATTCCGGATGGGGTCTATGAACAGTTCCTTTCGGGAGTGGGGCTGGGTGCCTGGGTGCTCTACCAAAATATACCCGCAGGTGCCGATCCACTCGGACCGGATAACATGCTGGGGTTTGTCAGTGGGCTTCTCACCGGCACGCCCGATTTCGAAACCGGGCGCTGGATGGTTGTTTGCAAGTCGCCGCTGACCGGCGGTTGGGGGGATGCGAATTGCGGCGGCACCTTCTCGCCGGCTATCAAGCATTGCGGCTATGATGCCATCTTCATCAACGGCGCCTCAGCCGGCCCGGTCTACCTGTATGTGGACGATCAGGGCGCGCAGATCCGGCCGGCAGGTCATGTCTGGGGGCTGGATTCCATTGAAGCCGAAGAAATTCTAAAAAAAGAAAATCAGGGGTCGAAAAAGCCGCAGGTTGCCGTCATTGGCACTTCCGGCGAGAAGCTTTCGTTGATCTCCGGCATCTGCAATGATGGCGGCCGGATTGCAGCCCGCTCCGGTGTGGGTGCGGTGATGGGCTCCAAGCGCTTGAAGGCAGTCGTCCTGGCAGGGGACAAACCGGTCGGCTTCCACGACCTGGATGGAATGCAGGCCATCAGCAGGAGACTGGCGGTCAAAGTAAGCCGGCTTAAACTTCCCCGTTTCATCCCCGGCGGGCTCTTCGCCTTTGTGGGCCGGGTGATGGGCCGCATGAAAAAAGCTGCACCCGTGGATGGGATCTTCTCCACCTTGATGATTAGGAAGTGGGGCTCTTCCGTGAACAACGCCCTGGGAGTCACAAGCGGTGACACGCCCATCAAGAACTGGAGCAGCTCCGCGCTTGAATACAACGCCGCCTATTACCGGCGTCTCAACCCGGATTACCTACTGCGCCGGGAGACCCGGAAATATCATTGTTATTCCTGCACTATCGGCTGCGGCGCGATCGTGGATATCAAAGATCTCAATGGCGGGGTGTTCAAGCATTCGCACAAGCCGGAATATGAGACTTGCGCAGTCTTTGGCGGCCTGCTAATGAACAGAAACCTGGATGCCATCCTGTTGATCAATGAACTTCTCAACCGCGCCGGGATGGACAGCATTTCTGCGGGTGGCACCGTTGCCTTTGCCATTGAATGCTATCAGAACGGCCTCCTGACGCCTGAAATGACCGGCGGTCTGGAGCTGAAATGGGGCGCTGCCCGGGCGATCCTTGCCCTGGTGAAAATGATGATCGCCCGGGAAGGCATCGGTGACCTGCTTGCCGATGGAGTCAGGGTCGCTGCCAGGAAACTTGGTCCACAGGCAGCCGCGTATGCCATCCACGCCGGCGGCCAGGAACCCGGCATGCACGATTCCCGCATGGACCCGCAGTTGGGCTTGCATTTCAGTGCCG
>JADGQB010000323.1 GCA_017882145.1 Anaerolineales bacterium | reverse complement strand
ACGCCCAACATGCGCATGGTCTCTTCGCGCGCCTCCTGCTCGCTGGCGTGGGCAGTATGGCCTTCCTGCCAGTAGAACTCCAGGGTGCGCAGGAACAGGCGGGTGCGCAGTTCCCAGCGCACCACGTTGCCCCATTGGTTAATAAGAACCGGCAGGTCGCGGTAGGATTTGATCCACTTCGAATACATATAACCGATGATGGTCTCTGAAGTGGGGCGCACCACCAGGGGCTCGTCCAGTTTCTCGCCGCCTCCGATGGTCACCACCGCCAGTTCAGGCGCAAAACCTTCCACATGTGCCTTTTCTTTTTCGAGGAAGGACATGGGAATAAAGAGCGGGAATTGCGCATTTACGTGGCCGGTATCCTTGAAACGCCGGTCAAGGGCGGCCTGGATGTTTTCCCACAGCGCCCAGCCATACGGGCGCACGACCATGCAGCCGCGCACCGGGGCGTAATCGGCCATCTCGGCGCGCAGGACGATCTGGTTGTACCATTCGGAGAAATCAACATTGCGGGGAGTAAGTTTTTCTTCTGTCATAATTTCCTCTTATCCATCATTTTGTAGGGGCGACCCTGGGTACCCCGAAGGGGTATGGGCTCGCCCGACCTTTATCTAAAATTGCGACTGCTGTATGAACATCCTCTGCAAATTGCAGCAACACGCGCTGGTTCTGCGGGACGTAGGCTTCGAACGAATTGTAAAATGATTCCATCAATGTTTTCCAGCCTGCGCCCGTTAGGATGAGCGGTTTGGGCGGGATGGAGGCAACGATCATCAGGTTCCAGGTCAGGGCGATCTCGGTCAGGGTGCCGGGTCCGCCCGGCAGGGCAATCGCGGCATCGCAGGCCAGGACGAGTTCGTTCAGGCGCTCCTGCATTGTCGTGAAGCGGCGTTCCTCCTGCACCCAGGCGTTGGCCTGCACCCCGCGCCATGCTTCTATATCCGCACAGGTTACGCCGATGACGTGCCCGCCGGCTTCGTTCGCGCCCCTGGAGACCGCCTCCATCGTGCCGATATAGCCGCCAGTCAGCACGCTGTGCCCGGCCAATGCCAGCAGTTTACCGAGCTGGTAGGCATCCGCGTAAGCTGTGTCGCCTTCTTTGGGGTAAGATCCGCCGAATACCGTTACATTCATGGTTGAAATCCAATCAATTAATAGTCAAAGGTTGAAGGTCGAACGTTGTCGGACTTTTGACATTTGATCTTTGACTTACGACTTATGGCTTATCCACATCCCATTCGCGCCCTGCATTAGTTTCGAGTTTCTTTAAAATTGCTTGCTCCAGGTCGATCCCGGTAACCGAGGCCAATTGTAAAAGATATAAAGTCACATCCGCCAGTTCGCTGGCAAGCTCATCCTTGTCTCTCAGATCTTCGCGCCACTGGAAGTGCTCCAGCACTTCGTTGGCTTCCAGTGATAAGGAAATCGCCAGGTTGCGCGGCGTCTGCGGACGCTGGCTGTCCGGTTCATACCAGCCTTTCGAGCGGACGAAGGCATGCATGCGTGCGGTCAAATCCTTAATGTCCATCTTAATTCCTCCGCTCATTCTTTGCCCCTCCCAGTCGGGGGAGGGGTTGGGGTGAGGGACAAAAAAACGGCTCTCCAAGTCTGGGAGCCGCCGGTGTGCGTGACGAACTGAACCTAACCAGACCTGGTAGATTTGTGCAGCGTAGGGGCCGGGAGTGGATTCAATTTCATGGCGCAGATTATACCTGATTTCAGCTAATGGAGATGAATTTTGGGGTATTGATTCTAAGAACACAAAATGGTTCCGCGCTTACGCAAATTGCCGCTCCCGCTGGTTGGGCCCCATTTCTTGCCGGAAGGGTAACCGCTCCGATGAAAAAAAGGGGTCATAATCGGTTTAAAGGCCAGGATCATATTTGGATAGGAGCGCCAGGATGCGAGTGGAATGGTCGATCGAACGGTTGAACGGCTTTCGCCAATCATCCGACAACGGGAAATACGAACATTTACTGACCTTCGTGCCGAAATCCCATAAACCGGCCGGGTTGCGCTGGTTCCATAACCAGTCCACTGCGCCCGCCGCCCGCTCGCGCCAGCTTTGGAATGTCGACAGGATTTCCAGCGACTCCAGCCAATGGAAAATGTGAAACCTTTCCGGGTGCCGCAGGTCCGCGCCCAGATAGCCGATGCCGGCCGGATTGTTCCAGACCCAATCGACAATGCGGCGGTCGAGGGCTTCCGGCAGGGCTGCGCTGCGGACGCCCAACAGGGTCAACACATAGCGGCTGCCCAGGTATCGAGTGCCGAGCCCGCGCAATTCTTTATGGGCCTGCCATTCTGCTTCAGGGTCATATTTTCCGGCAGGGAAGGAACGCTCTGCAACCTCCACCCAGTATTTCCAGGTGGACAGGCTGGCAGGCTGGGCCGGGTCCACTTCGGCCAGTGTCGCGGCGGTGATGGTTTCAACGCAGATCGGCCAGCCTTCTGACTTCTCGACCCGATCCGGCCAGGTGGCTGCGCCCTCCAATACCCGCTGCATGTAGCCGGCCGCCCCGGCCAAAATCGGGTTGTCTTTGTCCAGCCCGAGAGCCAGCGCCCTGCGGATGGCAACCTCGCTGGTAGGGAAGCGGGCCTTTATTCTTGAATCCATGGAGTGGAAGCGGCCCCAGCTTCCATCTGGTTGCTGCTCCTGGCTGAGTTGCCTGGTCCAGGGGTGCTGAGTCAACCCGGTCATTAAGTGACCCAGCTCAGACGAAGGTGGAGATAAATGCAGGACATCCCGCAGTAACCGGAATCTAACGATCGCGTTCGGTTCAAATCCAAGGATGTTCTGTGCAACCGCTTTTACTTGATTTTGTTCGAGCATGCTCTCCTCCCTGGATTTGAAAACCTAAAATAATGGTTTTAAGATCATGATCTGGCGTTTCCCAAGTTGGAGCTTTTCCAATCGTTGGTACTTTTGGTGAGGGATCTTTTGCAGTTTATCCGAGCTGATCGCCACAATGCTTTTTGGGGATAAAAATTCGCGCAGCGCTTCCAGCATGGCCCAGACCGGGTTGGAAGCCTGGGTTCCCTGCCATTGGGAATGCTGGCCGTAAGGAATGTCGGTGAATACCAGATCAATCGCCGCATCCTGCAGGCCTTCCCGCAGGCTGGCAGCCTCGGTGGCGTTGGCTAGAAATACTTTCGTCTGGATCGGGCGTATTGCAGTCAACCGGCTGACCTGTTCCTGCATGCGGGTGATGCTTTCCAAAGCACCTTTATGGGATTCTTTATCGTACAGCCGTACCATGGCCGAAATTTCCCGGCTCCTTCTCTCCATCCCATCCGGCGTCAGCAGGCTCAGGTTCCGTTCTGCCACTTGGACGGCTTTTTCATCGATATCCGAACAAATAACACGGCAGATCGAATCCCAATGCAAGTATGAAATGGTACTGAGGTGATAGGCCGCTCCGCAGCATGGATCGTAGATCGTACATGGCGATTTGCCATTCCCGCGCAGCGCCAGGCAGCGCTGGTAAATTTCGCTCGCCAGGCGCACCGGGAACGCCGGGTGTCCCGGCAGGCTGTAAAAAACATTCCCGCTGGCCAGGTCGGTATAATTGCTGCGTTCGGTCGCAAATTTGTATTCCATGCTAAGGAAAAGTATAGCATAAGTGCAGCTTGTTGGAGGCAGGCGATATCGTAAAGCTGCCAATCCGATCTTTATATTAATCCGTCTTGCAGAGGTATTTTTGCCTGGTTTCAATGTAAAATATATCCAGAGATCAAGGTATTATGCCGCCCTTTTTGCAATTCCTCATTCGTCGCCTGATCGCGATTCCCATTTCTCTTATCATCATTACGATGCTGCTTTATGCAGGCGTAATGTTGACACCCCCGGAAACACGTGTCACACTTTTTTATCATCCAAATAACCCACACCTGACAGAAGAACAAATTAAACACAGTAACGAAATTTATATCAAACTGTATCACTTACGGGATCCATTTCTGATCCAGTATTCCTATTGGGTGAAGTCTCTCTTGCAGGGAACTTGGGGGTTTTCCCCAACCATGAATGAAAATGTATTGCCCGGTTTACTCCGGCGGACACCTGCAACGGCCGAACTGACCCTTTATTCGGTTTTGCTTTTTATTCCTCTTGGACTAATGAGCGGTGTTTATGCAGGTTGGAATCAGCGCAAGGTGGTCGATAACAGCTTCCGCTTGGCAGCCTTCATATCCACTTCTTTTCCACCTTTCATTCTTTCAATCATATTGATCGCGGTTTTTTATGTCGGCCTTGGCTGGTTTGCGCCTTCCAGGTTGAATATGATGCTTGCGCTGGATTTAAAATCGCAGGGATTTATCCAATATACCGGCATGTATACAATCGACGGATTACTCAACCATCGTCTGGATGTCACCTGGGATGCCCTCCGTCACCTGGTAATGCCGGTGCTTACGCTCAGCCTGTATCACTGGGCAACGCTTGGGCGCATCACGCGCTCGACCATTATTGGCGAACGGACCAAGGAATACATTATTGCTGCCAAGGCGCGCGGTGCGAGTGAAAACAGTGTCATGTGGAAACATGCGTTCCCGAATACCCTGGCACCCTCCATTACCAGTCTGGCGCTCTCAGCCGCCTCGCTCCTGACTGGGGTGTTTGTGGTAGAGATCATTTACTCTTACTATGGTATTTCCGATTTAATTGTTAAATCCATTCAGGG
>JADGQB010000322.1 GCA_017882145.1 Anaerolineales bacterium | reverse complement strand
CCCATCCAGTGCTGCACGGTCCGTACGTCGAAACCCCTTCGCAGCATTCCCGTGGCGTAGGTGGAACGAAATGTCTTCAGATCAAATTTTGCCGGATCGAGTTTGGCACGCGTGGCGACAGATTTGCAGTGGTCGAGCATGTGCTGTTCGCGGTTTCCTGTAGGGGATGGAAACACAAATTGGCACTTCGGGCGATGAGGATGCTTCCGAAGTTCTTCAATGAGCTCCACCGGGGCTGGCACTTCACGATCTTCCCATCGCTTCGGATAGAATCCCAGCTCCGGTTTGGCGGTCACCCGCACGGTCCGCAACTCGAAGTTCACGTCGCTCCAGTACAGGAACATCACTTCCTGCTCACGGAAACCGGTCAGCAGAAACGTGGCGAAAAAGGCACGTTCCAGATCGGAGCAGGCGGCAAAGAAGCGGGCAAGCTCTTCATGGCGGTAGACCTTCACGAGCGGCGTAGTGCGCTCCGGTAGCTGCAACTCTCGAGTGATCCCGCTCCGCCATGGCGCTTGAGAAATTGCGCGATGATGACCGCATTGTGCAGAATCGTGTTGGATCCTAGTGTAGTGCGGCGTAAATAGTAACCAATAAAACTTGAGAGGCGTCTCTTTATAATGAGGAAGCCTTTCCATGCGTGTTGCCCCGCCGGTGGTGCTCAGTAACGAACAGCGAAAGACCTTGGAACAATGGGCAAGATCGCGGTCTTTGCCCGTCCGCCAGGCCCAGCGGGCTCAAATCATCCTCTTGGCGGCTGAGGGAATGCAGGACCTGGAAATCGCTGCCGCCGTAAACATCAGCAATCAGAAGGCGGCCCGATGGCGTAAACGGTTCCTACAGAAAGGCTTTTCCGGCTTGGAGAAAGATGCCAGCCGGCCGGGACGCACACCCACGATCACGGCAGCCAAAATCGAAGACGTAGTTCGGAAAACGACGCAGGCGAAACCAGATAACGCAACCCACTGGAGTACTCGCACCATGGCAGAGGCCAGTGGCATTAGCGAAAAGAGCGTGCGGCGGATCTGGCATAAACATGGTCTGAAACCACACCTGGTGCGCACCTTCAAGGTGAGCAATGATCCCCAATTCGCTGAGAAACTGGAGTCCATCGTGGGCCTCTATCTCAATCCGCCAGAGCACGCCATTGTTCTCTGCGCCGACGAGAAGAGCCAGATCCAAGCGCTGGACCGCACCCAACCAGGACTACCTCTGAAGAAGGGGCGCTGCGGCACCATGACCCACGACTACAAGCGCAACGGAACCGCAACTTTGTTTGCGGCACTGAACACGCTCGACGGCACAGTGATCAGCATGTGCGACGACCGACACCGCCATCAGGAGTGGCTGAAATTCCTGCGCGTCATCGACGACGTCACGCCAGAAGAAAAGCAAATTCACCTGATCGCGGACAATTATGCGACGCACAAACATCCCAAGGTGCAAAAGTGGCTATCCCGCCATCCACGCTTCCATATCTACTTCACGCCGACCAGCAGTTCGTGGCTCAACATGGTAGAGCGCTTCTTTCGCGACCTCACACAAAACCGGCTCCGCCGCGGCATCTTCCGCGATGTCGAGGACTTGATCATGGCCATCGGAGATTACATCGACAAGCACAATGACAAGCCAAAGCCCTTTATATGGACCGCGAAGGCATCCGACATTCTGGAAAAGGTCAAACGCGCTCGCGCTAAGCTCGATAATGGTTAATCTGTGCGCCGCAGACCACTAGGGGAGACGATTCTCCCCGGGATCAGCCAGCGCATCGCCATCGCCGAGGCTGTCCTCCAGGGCCTGACGCTGCGGGAATACGCGCCAAATAGCGACGGCGTCGATGAGTTTCGCCAGTTGGCCAACGCAATCGAAAAACTACTGAAGCTATGAGCAAACGAGCGCGCATGGGAGAACTTGCACAGATCATGCTGGAACCAGCAGAGCGCGCCGCGCCGCAGTCGCCGCCTCAGCCGGTTGACCAGGAAACAGGCAATCCGAAAACCGGAAAGCAGGTAATCCGAAAACCTGCAGGGCGCCGGAGCGCACCAAAGATCACAGGCCCGCAGTCCGTAGAGGTTCACCGGCCGTACGGAGAGCGCGGCGACTTCGAAAAGGTCACCGTGACTCTTCCCTCCGAGGTTCGCGGCCTCTTGCTCGAAGAGTCTCTGCGCCGGAAAAAGGACCGGTCCAAGGATTGGGCCATCGCGGCAATCGTCCGGGAAGCAATCGCAGCTTACCTGGGTCCAAAACAGTGAAGCCGCCCGCGCCAGGGGACTGATGCCGGCTGGGCAGACCCCTTCTGACCGCCGAAGCCTCTGCCCATATAGCACGCCGCCCGGCGGCGGCGTAAAGACTCATTGCCAGTAAGGAACCCCATCCCCATACCTAGCCCAATAGCACCGCCAGTCCCCAACACGGGCCCCCTGAGATGCACATACCAGCCACGACGCACCTGCCATGACCGGATTCAGTATTCCCGACGCCATTGGCGGGCCCGGCTTGGCGCCCGGCACCCGATGGCGGCCAGCACAATGCCTGATCCGGGGCGCTGTAGGCCGCCAGGACGCACGCGCCGGGGAAAATTGGCGTGGATCACCCCCCGGCTACAACGGGCCTCCAGGGGCCGGAATTCAGAGTACCCGCAGAACCGGACGGCACGATTGCAGCCAGGGGCGCCGAATGCAGGGAGCCCAGGTGGTTCCCAGCATCCACATGCGAGCCGGGAGATGGCTCAGTGGATGGCGCTCCGGTGCCATGGCCGGATTCGATGTTTCCGGGGGGCTCTGCCGCCATGTCTCGTCCGGATCGGGTGGCACGGTTGCAGCAGGGTCTTGCCGGGTCCGAAAGCACCGCTGCCGCCCGCACGCGTCACGCTCGCGCCAGCGGGGAAAGCGGCTGAGGAAGCGCACTCTGGCTGCGACGCCTGCCGTGGCCGGAATGCAGAGTCCCTGGAGGGCTCCGGCGCCCCAGGATGGGAGCACGATTGCAGCCAGGGTGGCGGCCCAGGAGCACGGTTGTCCGCTGTAGGCGTTTCGCACGTGCCAGCGGGAAAACGGCCGAGTGGACGCGGACACCTGGTTTCAGACTATGCTGCCATCACGTAAATCCCCGAACTTATCGAACAGCAGAGCATGTGTGGCGGCCCATAGCTTATTTCTACTAAAAAACATCTTGGTCGAACTCATTCGACATAATCGCGGGTCGAAGTCGGCGATCCAGTCGCCGGAGAACTTGCCTGAAGAGCCATCCAGGCTCTGGCTCGACGGCTGCAGGTCGGCCAGCAGGTCTTCCCTGATCACGCCGTCCGGCGAGCTGGAGAATTCCTCGATCACCAGTCCCTGATACCCCGCCAGGTCGATGCGGAAGCGGTTCAGGATCTGGATGGTGTTGAAGTTGAAGACCAGCTCCAGTCGGCCGCCGGTCCACGTCATCGAGGTTTCCGTCAGGCCGTCAAGCAACAGATCTGTCGTTCCCACCAGCTTCTTGGGATTGCCCACGCAGGACACACCGAAGTCGATCGAGTCCGGCTTGACGAACGTCTCCGACACCAGCGGCAGCGAGACCACGCCGGCATTAAAGTCCACCACCGCGGTGCCGGCGCCGAGCCTGGTGTTGCTGATGAACTCCTCCACGTAGCGGCGCGATCCGGAGGTGTAGATCATCTGCCGGACGGTCTGCCGCAGGTTGTTCTGCGTGGAGGCGAACAGGTTGAACAGGGTCGCCGCGTCGTTCTCCGTGCCGAGGAGCTGCTTGATGATGGCCTGGGCATCTTGATTCAGGATCCGGAAGTTGCCGTTGAGGTCGCCCGCGATCGCCGGGCCTTCCCGCGCGACGGGTAACAGCGGTGTTGTATTGTTTCCCAGAGATAAGACAGCATTCAGGGCGCTGTAGACCGTGGCCAGCATGTCTTCGCGAGTTGTTACCTGAAGACCACGCAGGCTGGCTTCGGCCTGCGCCAGGCGGGCCTTGAGCAGCTCCTCCGCTCCCGTGGTTGTGATGGAGTCGTTGTACATGCTATGCCCCTTTGGTGACCTGCAGGAGGAACCGGGTGAGCACCGCATCGTCGCTGCGGAACACCCACTTCAGATAGAAATCCGCGCTGGTGAGGGCGCCGGCGGTCCAGACATCGGGAAATGAGAACGCCGTACCGGGTACGAACGGCGATTTCACGATCCGGTTCGTGGTGGCCTCGATGCCATAAGGCCGGCAGTAAAGGTAGCAGTCCACAATGCCGGTGATTTCGGCGTCCAGCCGGATAATTTCCGGCATGCCGTCGATATGAAATGGCCCGGAGACGAAGACGCCACGACCCGGAGGTCTCTCCGGCGGTACGGTCGGAACCACCTGCACCGGGTTGTACCGCTCGCCGGCAATGTCGCGCAGCCCGAACTCATACTGCGCACCCACCAGGCTGGTAGGCACTGCGCCCTGCACCGACCTGTCAGAGAACGGCAGCACGTCTGCAGCCGGGCCAGGGCATCCTGCCGCGTCTGGTCCGCTGGGTTCACCAGGTGCTCCTTGAGCGAGTAGTTGGGCTGGTAGAAGTCCAGGTACAGCCGCCGGATGTAGATCGGTTTGCCATTGTTATCGGCAAAGCGGATCGACACCGGCCGATCAATCAGCACATCGCCTTCGAAGATTGGCGCCGTGGTGCCCAGCGTATACATACCTTCCGACCGAATCTTGGTCA
>JADGQB010000321.1 GCA_017882145.1 Anaerolineales bacterium | reverse complement strand
CGATCCCAGCACGCTGTCGGGGGTGACCGGCGTCGAAAGATTTTCATACGGGTCCGAGGGTTGAACGAGGGGCTTGGCGCTGGCTCCTAACGGCCAGAGCTGCGAGGCGATATCCTTGCGTATGTAAAAGGTCATCCGCTCGGCGGTGCCCCAATTGGTCAGGCTGTAGCTGTCGCTGCCTCTCAGGGCAGCCCAGGCCGTGTAGTCCCGGTTGAACCAGATCTGCCAGACCGCGTTGCGTACCGCCGGGTCGGTGAAGAAAGGCTGGATGTGCGGCCAAACAAACCTAAGGTAATCAAATACCGTCATGGCTGGTATTTGGGCAAAGGTAGCTCCCTGCTGAGCCAACGCCGAACTCCGTTCCGCATCAATCGCTCCCCACTTTAGACTCCAATAATCCATCGTCGGCCACCACAGGCGCATGAAATTGGATTCAGTGTAATTATCCTGCACGATCGGTGTCAATTTAGCAATATTATCGTTTCCCGCAGCAATCACCAGCGCGTTCCGTAAATCCCGGGTGGGGTTCACGTCAAAGTCAATCTTATTGGGGTAACGCCGCATGTACCACCAGTACGGGTAACGGACATTATTATCATAGGCGGCCACCATATCCGTTCCGCCGGTGGTGCGCAGGGATAGCTCTTCGATCTCATTAAATAATGTCTTGGGGTAAGGTGCTCCGTGGGCATACACCAGGAACTCAAACGGATAATCGTAATTAATGTAGGCAGCCTTGAAGGCAGTCCGTGCAGTGACTATTGCCAGAAGTGAGAAGAAAGCCAGCGCGGCCCCGCGCGCATAATTGCGGGCACCCCAGATGGCCAGGCGGCCCCATGGGATCGTCTCGATCATCCAACCGAAAGCCCATCCGGCTGCCAGGATCATTGGCAAGGCAATATGGATGGTCAGCCAGGGCATTTTCTCACCGGCATATGTGAACAGGGCCAGGCTGCTGACCGACCAGTAGACCAGCAAGGCTGCCACCGGGACTGGCGGCTGCGCTTCGACACCCTCCGCTAAGATTTCTGCTTGTGGTGGTGTAAAAGGCTGTCCGGACTGTGACTGCCAGAGCTTCTTCATCGAGGCGATCACTGCCGCGGCGATTGTCCCCAATGCCGGCAGGAACTCGTAAACCGGGATCATCAGCAAGGCATAATAATACAGAGGTTGTCCGCCGCGCGCCACATCCTGTTGGACGGTCCAGTAACTAAGTAATCCCACCAGTCCACCCACCAGACCTTGCGGGGCAGTAAAAAATGTTGTGTAAAGGATGACAAAAGGCACAAAGAAAAGTGCGGCGTGCAGCAGCCATTTACGGCCAAACCACCACACACCCACCGCGATGGCGATCAGGCTCAGGGTGCCGGAAGCGATGCCCACCCGCAGCACGCCGGGCGTGGTGTAATCCAGCGGAGTCTTGCCCAGCAAAGCGATCGGGATCGCTCCCACCAAGGGCAGGACAAGCGTACCCAACACCATTAAAAGATCCAGGGAGCGCTCGCGTCTGAGGCCGGTCCAGCCAAAACTCTGCACCAGTACCACTAGCGACCACACCAACGCTCCCACTCCACCAACTGCCAGCAACCCGACCATTAATTTAAGCACCAGGCTATCGAGCGGCTTCTGGGTAAGGAATACTCCCGCCGCCCCACCAAACAGGATCACTGCCAGGGCGAGACCCAGCAGGAAGGTGATTCGCCGGTTGGCCTGTGGCCATTCCCGGCGCGCCATGCGGTCCACAAAATAGGCCGCCAGGAAGATGAACAGCTCCCCGGCGAACATATAAGCAGTCGCCTTATCGGTGAAGTGCAGTGCGTTGACCGCGGTGAAAAGGAATAGGGTCCAGGGTTTGCCATGTTCGAGATAACGCAGGGTGGCATACAGGGTCAGCAATCCCCAGACAACGATATAGGCCTCATTGCGGGCATAACGCCCATAGAAAAGCATGATGGGCGAGATCAGGAACAACAGACCTGCCAGGATGGCGCCCGTCCGGCCCAGGTAACGCCGGAAAGCCAGCAAGGCCAGCGCAATCGAGGCCACGCTGAAGAGCGCGGCCGGGATACGGGTGGTGAAATCATTATCCCCAAAAAGCGCGTAGGAGAGTCCCATCATGTGATACTGAAGCGGACCGTGACTCATCGGGTCGTATTGATAGCCGTTCCCGGAATACAGGCTGAAGGTCGGCACAACATGGTTAACTTCGTCGTGGCTGACCGAGCGGGCACCCAGGTTATAAAAGCGCGAAACGCTTGCCGCCAGCAGGATCAGGATCACTACCAGGGTTTCAAGGCTCGCCGGGAACCAGCGCCTTAATGGAATATCAAGGACAGATTGTTTTTCGATTGGAGGAAACATTCCGGCAATTGTACCAAAGAGGGATGGCTATTTTACGTTGAACCTGCTTCCCAGCGCGCATATATTGCCTGCGAAAGCAGCCTGCCGGCACTCTTTTCCTTTGTCACCAGTTCTCCGCACTCCAGGCTGCCCCCAAAACCTTTCATCATTTCCGCCAGAGCCTGATAAGCATGCACGGCTGGCAATTTTACGGCATATATTGTCAGGATAACGAACAGCGGCCTTTCATTTAATATATTTCGACATGCCTGCAGGATTTCCGGCAAGGATTTGTAAATCTCCCACACCTCGCCCTTCGGCCCTCGCCCAAATTTGGGCGGGTCGAGCAGGATGCCATCATATCTGGCTCCGCGGCGCGCCTCCCGCTCTACGAACTTCAGCGCGTCATCCACGATCCAGCGGATCGGTTTCTCACTCAGCCCGGATAAAGCCTGGTTCTCGCGCGCCCAGGTCACGGATTTCTTAGAGGCATCCAGGTGCGTTACCTTTGCCCCCGCAGCCGCGGCTGCCAGTGTTGCCAGGCCCGTATAGCCGAACAAATTCAGAACATTAACGGTATTTCCGGGAGGGGCGGAAGGCCTTCCGCCCTTACGGATTTTTTCAGCCAACCAATCCCAATGGGCGGCACATTCCGGAAATACACCCAAATGCCGTCCGGGCGTGGTCATGACGCTGAAGCGCAGTTCCCTTACCCCTGCCCATCCCCCTAAGGGCGAGGGTGATGATATGAGCGGGTAGCTCATCTCCCATTTCTCGTCCACCTTCTTCTTGAAATCCCAATGCCCACCGCTCTCTTCCCCGCTGGGTAAAAAGAAAGCGTGTGCGGCCTGCCAAATTTCAGACGGCAGTGTCTTGCTCCACAATGCCTGTACTTCCGGACGTGCAAAATTGTACGGCCCGAAGCGTTCCAGCTTCTGCCCATCGCCGCTGTCAAGTAATTCGTAATCTGTCCAATTCGGGGAAAACAGAATCTCGATTTTTGGGGTCATACCGGAGGTCCAGGGAGAAGGGTTGCCCCATTATGAGGATAGGCATGCCGCGCGATACTGGTCAAAAGTACTACTTGCATAGCAACCCCATTTCGTGCTAAAATAAGCTTATCCAGTGGAGCAAAGTGGGACGAAGTGGGAATTTTTTCCAAATCCACTCTCCCAATTAGGTAGTAGTAGAGAGAGTAGGACTAATGTTCCTAAACCAGTACCATCATTCCTTCGATGATAAAGGCCGGCTGACAATCCCAGCGAAATTTCGGGAATTGCCAGATGAAGGCCTTTTCGTTGTCCAGGGGCTGGATCGCAACCTGATGGTACTACCGCCGGTAATTTTCGATAAACTTTACAAGCACCTGGTGGAAATGAACCTGACTGATCCGGCCGCCCGGCAATTACGCCAGATCATGTTCAGCAATGCACAGCAGGTCTATCCCGATGGATCCGGTCGTATCCTGATCCCTCAGAATTTGCGCGCTTTGGCCGAATTAAAAGACGAGGTTGTTTTCGTCGGCCAGGGCGACCACTACGATATCTGGGCAGTTGAACAATGGCAGAAGCAGCAAATCCTGCTCAACGATCCCGAGACGAATGCCCAGCGTTTTAACGCACTTGACCTTTCTCTTCGCTAAGATGACACTGTCGCACCAACCAGTACTTTACCAGCAGATTATACACGCTTTACGCCCGAAAAGCACGGGGCGCTATGTCGACGGAACTCTCGGTGCAGGTGGTCACGCCGCCGGGCTGCTCGCTGGAAGTGAGCCTGGAGGCCTACTACTTGGGCTGGATGTGGACCCTCAGGCGCTTGATCTGGCTCGCCAGACCCTCGCTCCCTTCGGGGAGCGCGCCTACTTAAAGTGGGCTGCATACACCAGTCTCACCGACCAAATGGCCGCTCTTGGCTGGGAGGCTGTGGATGGCATCCTTCTTGACTTGGGAGCCTCATCAATGCAGTTTGACACACCTGAACGGGGCTTCTCCTTCCTGGCCGACGGTCCCTTGGACATGCGCTTCAATCCATCCAACCCGTTGACCGCAGCCGAGATCGTCAATACCTGGCCGGAGGATGAACTGGTGGATGTACTTTTCCGCTACGGCGAGGAACGCGCTTCCCGGCGCATCGCCCGGGCCATCACACAGTCCCGGCCCATCAGCGGCACCCGGCACCTGGCAACGGTTATCGAGAAAGCGGTCGGCCGGCACGGTCCGCATCATCCGGCCACCCAGACTTTCCAGGCCTTGCGCATCGCCGTGAACAGTGAGTTGGAGTCGTTGGAGAAAACCCTGCCTATGGCTGTGCAAGCCCTCGCTCCTGGAGGCAGGCTGGCAGTCATCAGCT
>JADGQB010000320.1 GCA_017882145.1 Anaerolineales bacterium | reverse complement strand
CGGTCATGTCCCGCCTGAATTATGCCCGCAACCGTCTACGGGTACTGTTGAAAGCGCAATTGCTGCAAATGGAGAACGATTATGCATGAAGACATGCGCGCATTGCTGAATGCTTACATGGATGGTGAACTGCATGGCAAACGCCTGAATGAGCTAAAGAGTCACCTGGCGACGTGCGAAACCTGCCGGAAAGAACTGAAAGAACTGCGGCTCGTTTCGGATCTGTTACAGACAGTGCCAACCCCGGAGTTTATGCCGGCTGAGCGTTTCGCATCCAACCTGGCCTTGAGCCTGCCACGCCGAAGTCTGCAGGAAAGGCCTTCGAAAACTGTTTCACTGGTTGGATGGCTCGTCCCAACCGGGTTGCTGGGTGCCTGGTTCTTTGTTCAGACGCTATTTACGCTTACCAACGCGATTACCGCCCTGCAAACGACCGGCCTGCTCGGAATGGCTGCCACTGGTCTGGGCGGCGGACAGGAGACACTCTGGTTCGCAACCGCCACCAGCCTGATCGGCGGCCACGCCGTCGGAGCGCAGAGTACTCTTTCGCTGCTGAATTCTCTGAACATTTTCAGTGCGAACCTGTTGGAAGGGTTCCTCTGGCAGGCGCTGATCGCCTTGTTGTACTGGGCCTGGTTGTTCGTCTGGTGGCTTCTGCGCCGCCCAAGACCCCAAAATATGAAAACCGCCGCGCTATGACCATGCGGTTCATAAACGGCGACTGGTCAATCCTGCAATCTGTGCAGGACAGTTGCCGAAACTATCATCAAAAGGAGAAATAATATGATTGACATTGGTAAGATCCTCAAACGTGCCTGGCACATCCTGTGGAATTTTAGAGTCCTGTGGATATTCGGCATCCTGCTGGCCCTGACTGCCGGCGGCAATGGAGGCAGCAACGGCAGCAGCGGTTCCTCCGGTTACCGGTTCAACGGTAATAATGGCTACCGAGGCGTCATCCCGAGCACAAACCCGACTGTCCAGCAACTCAACAACTGGTTCCAGCAGAACATTGAACCGCTGGTGATCCATCCCGACCAGCACATTGCCACTTTCGTGTGGATTGGTGTAGCTTTCCTGTTGTTCATCGTGATCGTTGGCCTCCTGTTTGCGTTGGTCCGCTATCCCACTGAGACTGCCGTCTTCCGGATGGTGGATGAGTATGAACGGACCGGCATCAAGACCGGCTTTAGGAATGGATGGAAACTGGGCTGGAACCGGCGAGCGTTCCGCATCTGGGTGATCGACCTCGTGGTCAGCCTGCCGGCATTCCTGCTGCTGGCGGTGCTGCTGAGCCTGGGTTTGCTGGTCTTTTTCAGCGTCAGGAACGGTACGGGTGCGGTTATCGCCTCAAGTGTTATTGCGGCAATCGGATGTGCATTCCTGTTCATCCTTGCCTTCATCGTGCTGATGGTTGTACTCGGCCTGCTGCGCCAGTTCTTTGTGCGAGCCGCCGCTCTGGAAGAAGCCCGCATCGGCGAATCCTTCCGGAGAGGTTGGGCGATGTTCAAAGGCAACTGGAAGAGCGCCGCACTTGTTTGGCTGGTCATGCTTGGCATCGGGATCGGCTTTGGCATCGCCGGATTGATCCTGTTCTTCCTGCTCATCCCGGCTTACATTGTTCTGGTTATACCGGCTGTTATAGCAGCCGCCATCCCGGGCATGGCGGTCTTCGGGATCACCAGTATTTTCGCAAGCGGACCCCTGGCATGGATCCTGGGTATCCTGGCTGCCCTGCCGTTCTTCTTCCTGATTGTGTTTGCCCCCCTGACAGTGATCAGCGGCTGGTACAAGATCTACGAATCCAGCGTCTGGACGCTGACCTTCCGTGAGATGAAAGCGCTCGAGAGTGTCGCTCCGGCGGCGAATCTGCCAGAACCGGCCAAGTAATCTGAGCCTGCAAGCCTTCTCAACCCATCTCCCGGTCGCAACTTGCGCGATCGGGAGATTTATTTACCGGAGAAAGTACTCGAAAAAGTATAGTAATATCGGAGAATTAACAGGTTCTTGTCTTTGCCCATGACGAAAGTCCCTGTAGGGTTTATAATATCGCCAGTTGTCTGACAATTGAACGATGATAGGTTTTATCACGAATGAGATTGCCCGAAAACACAATCACCTCCATCCCCAGCCCCAAACCAAGACAATCAAATTGTCCACCCGCGCCACATGGTTACGGAAGTTATTCTGCCGGAAGTGTCGCGATTATTTACCGACCCGGATCGCGCGGGATTGATCCAAGCCAATTGAAGCAGGTGCAACCCCTGTCCCTCGCCCATACTATTGAGGGCGTTCAAACTCTTCACGGAATTTCGATATTGATGGTCCTATGAATCTCTGGGAAAAATACCTGCGTCCTAGTAATGTTGAAGAAGCTTTAGCCGGAATGGCTTCAGCGCCAGGTCTGGCCTGCCCGATTGCCGGGGGTACAGATTTGCTGCTGGACCTCAAACAAGGCCGCCATGCGCACGTTCACACATTGGTGGATATGACCACCATTCCCGAGCTGACCACTCTGGAAATTCGAGCAGATGAATTGTTCATCGGGGCTGCGGTGCCACTCAGTCACATTGTTGCCTCGGAGCTTGTGCAGGAGCATGCCCAAGCATTGATCGAAGCCTCCCAACTGGTAGGCGGTCCACAGGTCCGCAACACTGCCACCCTGGGAGGAAATGTCGCGCATGCCCTGCCGGCGGCAGATGGCACCATCGCTCTGATGGTGTTGCAGGTGCAAGCTGAAATCGCAGATTTGCAAGGACGCCGCAGGGTGCCGGTGGCGGATCTTTTCCTGGGACCCGGGAAATCGCTGCTCAACGTGGAACGCGAATTGCTGGTCGGGTTCCACATGCCGCTGCGCAAAATCCATCAAGCCTCGGTGTTCCGCAGGATCATGCGTGCCCAGGGAACCGCTTTGCCAATCCTCAATTTGTCAGTGTGGATGGAACGAAAATCGGATCTTATTCAGGATGTGCGTATTGCAGTCGGGCCCGGAGGTCCAACCCCGTGGATGGCGAGTTCTGCGCAGGCTGCCTTGCGTGGTCGTCCCTTTAGCCCTGCGGCCCTTGAATTGGCCAGGCAGGCTTTGTTGAAACAGGTCGGTTTCCGCACGAGCGCCTTCCGCGCCAGCGCGGAATATCGCAACCATTTAGTCGTTGGTTTACTAAATGATTGTCTCGAAACTGCCTGGGAACGGGCAGATAAGGATTATTGAGAATGTCTACAGGTCAGAGTTTAACTTTTACTGTTAACGGTCAGAAGAGAGTACTTGATCCGCTCCCCGGCGAGACGCTTGCCGATTTGCTCAGGAACCGGCTGGGCTTGATGGGCACAAAGATCGGATGCAACGAGGCCGAATGCGGAAGCTGTACCGTCCTGGTTGACGGCGAACCGATGCTCTCGTGTAATTATCCGGCCGAACGCGCAGAAGGAAAGAATATCCTGACGATCGAAAGCCTGGCGGGTTCGGATGCGGATGGAAAGCCCAAGCTGCACCCCTTGCAGGAAGCTTTCATCGTCCATGGTGCAGTCCAGTGTGGATTCTGCATCCCAGGCCAGATCATGACAGCCTACGCCTTGCTGCAGCAAAATCCGGAACCTTCCAGTAAAGATATCCGGATTGCTCTGAAGGACACACTCTGCCGCTGCGCCGGGTATCCTTCGATCGAGAATGCCATCCAGGCTGCAGCCGCGTCGATGCGTAGCGGGGAGATGGTCAAGTCTCCCAGCCTGATCACCTCTGCCAACCAATTCCGGCTGATCGGACAATCCCAGATTCGCCCGGATGCCGTTGAGAAGGTTACCGGGGAAGCCGTTTACACGGACGACCTGCGTTTCGATGGGATGTTGTTTGCCGCGGTAAAAAGAAGCGGTGTGCCGCACGCGATCGTCCGCTCAATCGATATTAAAAAGGCACAGGCAGCGCCTGGTGTGGTTGCCGTGCTCACTTCGAAAGATATACCCGGTGTGCACTACCATGGGCTGGTCATACACGATTGGCCAATCATGGTCGGGGTTGGCGAGCGCGTCCGTTATGTGGGGGATGCCATCGCCATCGTCGCAGCCGAGACCCAGGCAGCCGCCATAGATGCCGCCGCGTTGGTCGAAGTCGAATTCGACCTGCAGCCGGTGATCACCAACCCGCTGCAGGCGCTCGAACCGACCGCGCCGGCCTTGTTCGAAAAGGGGAACCTGCTAAAACATATCAAAGTCCGCAAGGGTAATATGGAACAGGGCTTTGCCGAAGCGGAAGTCATCCTTGAGCATACCTTCCATACACCCATCACGGAACACGCCTTCATCGAGCCGGAATGCAGTATCGCAGTTCCGCTGCCAAATGGGCGTATGGAAATCTATGTTGGCTCGCAAATACCGTACCAGGACCGCGAACAGGTCGCGCTGGCTTTGGGTTGGCCCGAGGAACGTGTCCGGATCGTCGGACAAAATATGGGCGGAGGTTTCGGCGGAAAGGAAGACATCGCTGGACAAATTCACGCCGCGTTGCTGGCGAATAAAACCGGCCTCCCGGTAAAGTTACTTTTCGACCGCCACGAAAGTATGCTGGTACATCCCAAACGGCATGCCACCCAGATCCGCGTCAAGATCGGGGCAAAGAAGGATGGTCGCCTGACGGCGGTGGAGACCGAGCTGTACGGTGATACCGGCGCTTACGCCTCATTGGGCGATAAAGTAATGACGCG
>JADGQB010000319.1 GCA_017882145.1 Anaerolineales bacterium | reverse complement strand
ATCCAGGCCGGCGCTGTTAACCAGGTCGGTTACCTTCTTGCGGACAGATGGAATGATTGCCTCGGAATCCTCGGGGGAGATGAAGCCGCGAGTGACGACTTCGGGTTCTTTGATCAGGCGGCCGGAATATTTATCGACCGGGATGGTGATCAGGACCACGCCCGAACGGGCCAACTGTTCGCGCTCACGCATCACATCCAGGTCAATGTCGCCAACGCTGTCGCCTTCCACGAAGACGTAATTGCCGGGATTGCGTTCCGCCAACGTAAGTTTATCGTTGGCGAGCTCCACCACCTGCCCATTTTCGACCACAACGATATTTTCCGGAGGAATGCCAACCTGTTTTCCCAAGGCGGCATGCCGTTTCAGCTGATGCAGTTCGCCATGGATGGGCATGAAGAATTTTGGCCTGACCAGGTTGAGCAGGAGTTTCATTTCTTCGGAACTGGCGTGTCCCGATACGTGCACGGCCGAGACGGCTTCATAGATTACATCCGCACCCCGACGCAAGAGACGGTTGATGGTCTTGTTGATGGCTTCTTCGTTGCCCGGGATGGGGTGGGAGGAGATGACAATCGTATCCCCGTTTTCGATATCGAACTGGCGGTTGGTGCCGGCGGAAAGCCGCCCTATGATGGAGGTCGGTTCGCCCTGCGAGCCGGTGCACATCAGCACCACATCTTTTTTCGGCAGGTGCAGCGCTTCGTCCAGACTGATCTGTATGTTCTCGGGGATATCCAGGTAACCCATTTTCTGGGCGATCTTCACGTTGTCGACCATACTCATGCCCACAAAGGCCAGTTTGCGGTTATGCCGAACTGCGGCATCCGCGGTCTGCTGCATGCGGGCGATCAGGGAAGCGAAGGTGGCAATGATGATACGACCGGGAGCATTGCGAAAAACCTCGTCCATGGCCGGCCCGATGACACGCTCGGAGGGGGTCCAACCGGGACGTTCGGCATTGGTTGAATCAGCCAGGAGCACATCCACGCCGCGGGCCGAAAACTCGGCCAGTTTGGAAAAGTCGGTCGGCCAGTTATCCACCGGGGTCTGGTCGAACTTGTAATCGCCGGTATGGATGATCAGCCCGGCGGGGGTGGTGATCCCCAGACCGACTGCATCGGGGATGGAATGGCAGACATGGAAAGCCTCGACCTGGAAGGGCCCAACCCGGAAGAGTTCGCCGGCCTGGATGGTATGCAGGTCGGCTTTGCCAGCCATGCCGTTGCGCGCCAGCTTGACCTCGATTAGTCCGCGGGTTAGCGGGGTGGCATAGACCGGGAGGCCCGGGATGGCAGCCAGCACATGCTGTATTGATCCTATATGGTCCTCATGGCCATGAGTGATGACAATCCCGAGCACATGTTCGGAGTGGTCACGCAAATATTTAAAATCGGGAATGATGTAATCAACCCCCAGCATATCGTTATCCGGGAACATCAGGCCTGAATCCACGACCAGGATGTTTCCTTCGAATTCGTACGCCATCATGTTCTTGCCGACCTCCCCCAGGCCGCCAATCGGGATGATGCGCAGTTTTCCTTGCTTATTGTTCATAGTTATTCCTTTTATTAATAGTACTGTCCCACCCGTTCTGATGCTTTAAATAAAAACACAAAACGCCCCGTGCATTCGCAGGGGTTGGGAAGAACAGGTTAATTATGTTCTCTCAGTAAACAGGGGAAGGGTTCCCCATTCGGTTGAGATTTCACTAAATTGTTACCTTGCAAACTGCCAAAAGCGGCAGTAAAAGTCAACATTATGCAGTCAGTATAGCAGGGCAGGGATGGATTGTCAAATTGAGAATGCCCGATTTTCCCAGGAAAATGGCTTATTGGCCGCGTTGTGTGCCGGAAAGTACGTTTTCGTATAGTTTTTCATACTGCCGGACGATGTTTTCCAGGCTGTGGACCTGGACTTTTTCCAGGCTGGCCGCGCCCATGCCTGACCAGCGCTCGCGGTGGTTGGCGAACCATTCCATGCAACGCGCGGCGTCGACCACATCGCCGGGCTTGAAGAGCATGCCGTTCAGGTCTTCCGTAACCAGTTCCGGCAGGGCGACGGCATTGGCCGCCAGCACCGGACGGGAGCAGCCCATGGCTTGCAGCGTGGAAATGCTGAGCAATTCGGCTTCGCTGGGCATGGCGAAGATATCTATACTATTCAGGACTGAAGGCAAATCTTCGTTCGGCATGAAGCCGGTGAAAAGAACCTTGTTCCCCAGCCTGAGCTCATCCGCCAGATTGAGCAATTTGGCCCGGTATGCGCCTTTGCCGGCAATCACCAGCTGGATATCTTCCCGGTTCAGACGTTTCAAAGCACGCAGGAGTACATCCACTCGTTTTTCGCGGTCCACCCGGCCGACGAAGAAGAAGATCTTCTTTGAAGAATCAATGCCATAACGGGAACACCAGGCGGAACGGTCCACCGACGGATCGGGATGGAAGTGACGGATATTCGCCCCGCAGGAGATCGGGAAGACTGGCGGTCGCACTCCGACCTTATGGAGCAGCCCGGCCGCGGTGCGGGAAGGGCAGGCAACCGCCTCCAGCCGGTCATAGGTTTCCCGCATCCAGCGCCAGAGCACCCAATTAAAGACCGGCTTGACCAAGGATAAGACCGGCACATAAGGCGCCAGGTTCTCGGGCATGAAGTGGTTGGTGCCGATGACCTTGATACCCAGCCGCCTGGCTGCCAGGACAGCATTACGGCAGACGGGATAATGGTCCTGGATGTGGATGATATCCGGTTTAAAGGCAAGGATAGCAGCTCGCACCGCCCGGGCCGAAAAAAGCGGCAGAAATGCATCCGGATGGAAGAGTTTCAGGCTTAAAGACGACAGGGCTTCGATCTGCACGGCGTTGCGCTCGGTCCGGTACGGCTTGCCGGTCTCGGAGGCCACCAGCGCCTGGACGGTATGGCCGTTTTTCGCCAAGCCCTCGCACAGATTGACCGTGAAGATGGCCTGTCCATGGAAGGCGATGTATTGGGGTGTGACTGCTATCATGATCCGCATCGAGGTGGCCCCTTCCTTTACTTACCCGGTTCTTGATCCGTTCCGTCCCCATCGAAACCCTTTCGCAACAGGCGCCGGCCCAGCCAGAGCATGAAGAACACGAAAACCACTGCCAGACCGAGCATCAAATATTCCACGCCCTGTTCCACTCGCTTGATCGCCTCGGTGGCATAGTAGCCGATCAACACCAGCGATCCGGTCCAGATCATTTCACCGGCGAACAAAGCCGGGAACCAGCGCCGCCAGCGGACTTTTACCAAACCAGCCGAGATCAGCGCCGGGATCATGAAGCTGGCGGTTAATTTGGCCATGAACAGGATCTTGGCAGCATGTTTGTGCATGCCTCGTTCCAGACGCTCGAGCAGCTCGGGTTTCAACCCCAGCCTGCGCCCGAAGCGCTGGGCCCATTCGATTTTCCCCGCATTGCCCAGGGTGTACCAGAGCGCGTCGGCGGTAAGGTTGCCAGCCGCAGCGGTGAGGAATACCAGCCAGGGCCGCATCAGACCCGCCGAAGCAGCCGCGGCGCCCAGCAGGGTAGCAATGGGCCCTTCAACGGCGACCAAAATGGCCAACGCCAGGTAGGTCCAATAGCCCAACTGGGGCAACTGACCGCTTTTGATAGCGGGAATGATATTTTGGAGCATTTGCAAAAAGGAATTCAATAAGACCGTCCCGATCCTTTATTTTGCCACCAATTCTTTGGCCTGTTCCACATACGCCAGCGACTGGTGCCGGAAATAGGTGTTATAAAGCATGGCATAATGACCGCCCCGGGCAAGCAGACCGGTATGGTTGCCTTCCTCTATGATCCGACCTTTTTCGATCACGATAATGCGGTCGGCGGCCTTGACTGTAGACAGCCGGTGGGCTATCAGTATACTGGTTGATTTTACCAGAATCATGTTCAGGGCTTGCTGGATCTGCCATTCGGTGAAGGGGTCAATACTGGCAGTGGCCTCATCCAGTACGAAAATGGCGGGTTTTTGCATCAACACACGCAGTAAAGCCACCAGTTGACGCTGCCCCATGGAGAGCATGTTGCCACGTTCCCCGACGACCGTATTCAAGCCATCCGGCAGGGTTTCGAGCCATTCGCCGTCGCCGATGCGACGCGCCATGGACAGGATCTCCTGATCGCTCGCATCGGCGCAGGCATAGCGGATATTTTCGGCGACCGTCCCGGAAAACAGGAACGGCACCTGGCTGACGATCCCCAACTGGCGGCGATACTGCTGCAGGTCGAGATTGCGGATATCCATCCCATCAATCAAAATACGTCCGGCCTGGAATTCATAGAAGCGGGCGATCAACTTGGCGAGCGAGGATTTGCCGGCCCCGGTGTGCCCGACGATGGCCAGATTTTCTCCAGGCTGGATGGTCAGGCTGAAATCTGTCAATACCGGCTCGTTTTCGGCATAGCGGAAGGAAACGTTCTCGAAGCGGATCAGGCCCTTCAGGGGCGGGACCGGCTCTTTCGCAGTCTGGACCACGTTCGGTTCGGCATCCACCAGGGCGAAGATACGCTCGGCGGCGCTTAACCCGGACTGGATGTTGGACCAGAAAGCTGAGAGGTTCATGGCAGGATCCATAAAGCGCCCCAGACTCAAGATGAACAGATACCAGGCCCCGATGGTGACGGCGCCCCGGGCGGCGCTCAAGCCGCCGGCGAAGACCAGGAGGGCG
>JADGQB010000318.1 GCA_017882145.1 Anaerolineales bacterium | reverse complement strand
ACGTTGCAGGCTACCGGCTGGTCAGAGGTTACAGCAGCCGAACCAACGAATGAGCTGGGAAGACCAGGAGGGCTCGACGGAGTAAAATAGTTGCGGGATGCACCAGCGGCGATGGGAGTAGGATCAGGATAGGACAGTAAGATGGTACTTGAATCGCTGCCATAGAATACGATCTGAAATAGCGTGGTAGCTGCAGTCCCGAGGTTGGTACAGGTGATGCCTGACCCGAAGGAACCGCTGGGTCCCGCGGCTCCTACGGTACTCACCGGTACCAGAACCAAACTCATTACTACAAGAAATACAATAATTCTCTTAGACATATTACTCCTCCTAAATGATTTTCTGGCTAGATTTACTATAATATATGCGTTTATCCCTGCTTGGTCAATAATCCCTTTGGATTATTAAAGGGATATCAAGGAAAAATCGGCAGCATTATCGTATAAATCGCCTGATAAGACAGATTCTGCGCGTCAGGCAATCCATTCCGCAGCCCGCCCAGCGCGTAGAGCTTGGTCTGTATGGGTACCAGGCCGAGGTAAGACCATTGCCGGAGAAGTGGGTCTTCAAAGGTCTGCCATTGATCCGGCTGGAAAGAATATTGCAAAGGGGGCATGGCCGAGTCTGTCCCTCCTACGCCGCCAACTACATAAATTAGGTCTGCAAGGCTGGTGGCACCCATTGCATAGCGTCCGGCAGGCAGCGGTACACGCTCTGACCAGGTATCCCGGTCAGGTAGATATTCTTCATTAACGGCTAGAGCCGCCTTGCCATCAAAACCACCAAACACGTAGATTTTTCCCCCGGCTACGCCGGCGCCGGCATCCGCGCGGGCGGTTGGCATTGGTCTTCGCTCACGCCACTTATCCTGGCTGGGATCGTATTCGTATACCGAGGCCAGGAATTTCTGACCGTCCCAGCCGCCAAAGATATACATTTTCCCCTCGAATGCAACCAGCGCGTACCTGCTGAGCGCTGCCGGGATGGGCGCCAGCTTTTTCCACAGTTTTTGGCTGGGATCATAAACCTCGAGAAGGTCGGTCATGCTGCCTGAGGCCAGGCGGCCGCCGGGAATATAAATTTTTCCTCCGATCACCGCCGCGTGTATCTCTGTCACCGCTGCTGGCTTGGATGGGAGTGTTAGCCATTTATCAGTTGCCAGGTCATACTGTTCCACTACGGAGGTGATGCCCTGGGCGGTTTCGCCTCCAATTGCATAAATCTGATTCTCATAGACGGCAACCGCCAGTCCACTGCGGGCGGTGGGTAAAGACGCCAGCTTTTGCCAGCGCTGAGGCGCAACCGGCGCGGGACCGGTGGCTGAAACTTTGGGAGTTTGGGACCTCATCCATATAAGCGTAGCAGCCCCTGCCAGGAGTGCTGTCACTAATATGGAAATCCAGAAAATAAGCGGCTTTATTTTCGTATCAATTGGAACAGGGTTAACAGCAGGTTCCCCGCCAGGTAACTGAACTGTCTGAGATATTCCCTCCCGGATGGCATATACAGCAGCTTCAGTGCGCGAAGTTGCCCCGATTTTTGCGAAAATATTGCGGAGATGTACCTTAACCGTATTGGAACTGATAAACAATTGCTGCGCAATATCCTTGTTACTTGTGCCCGTGGCAAGCAATTTTAGGATTTCCCGTTCGCGCTCGGTTAGTTCACTTGTGGTTGATACTGGGAGGTCATTTTGCATTTTACATATACTATCCAGGTGTATCTACGAGTAACATAGTATATAATTCGTAATTATTATTCAGCCTAACGCATAGAAATTCCGCAACAACGGTATTCGCTCGGTATCCCCAGGTTAAATGATCATATTTATCATTCAAGAAAATAAGTTTATCATGTAGACTAGGATCTGTCAAAAAATGTCATCAAAGTGTTATGTTACAAAATTCCAGGCACCACCATTCGATCGTGACACTAACAGCGGAATTTGGGAATTCACCTATTGTAAAAAACGCCAGGTTGTTAGACAATCAAAGCATTAATTTTCTTTATAAGGAGAGATCATGCCCCCCACATTTGCCCCAACTCAGCTAAATATCCGCCGCCCGGTGCCCGCAGATATCGATATCGCCCAGGAGGCAATTACCAAGTCGATCCTGCAAGTGGCAGAAGAATCCGGTATTTTACCGGATGAACTCGTGTTTTACGGGCCGTACAAGGCCAAGGTCAAGCTTGGGATCCTCGAACGCCTGAAAGATGCTCCGGATGGGAAATATATCGATGTGACTGCCATCACGCCTACACCCCTTGGGGAAGGTAAGACCACCACGACAGTAGGTCTCAGCCAGGCACTGGGTGCACACCTGGGAAAGCGCGTCTTTACCTGCCTGCGCCAACCCTCCCAGGGTCCTACTTTTGGGATCAAGGGCGGGGCAGCCGGAGGCGGCTACTCACAAGTCATCCCAATGGAGGATTTCAATCTGCACTTGACGGGCGACATCCATGCCATCACGGCTGCCAATAACCTGCTGGCCGCCGCCATCGAGGCACGCGTTTTCCACGAAACGGAGCAGGATGATGTGAAATTATTTAATGCACTTTGCCCGGCCGACAGGCAAGGCAAGCGCACTTTTTCTCCGTCCATGCGGCGGCGGTTGGATAAATTGGGTATCCAGAAAGCGGATCCGAATGATCTTACGCCTGAAGAACGCGCCCGTTTCGCCCGCCTGGACATCAACCCGGATTCGATCACCTGGAAGCGCGTGATGGATACCAATGACCGCTTTTTGCGTGAGATCGAAGTAGGCCTGGGTCCGGATGAAAAGGGGCATACACGCCGCACAGGTTTTGACATAGCTGTCGCCAGCGAAGTAATGGCCATCCTGGCGCTCACCACCGGTCTCGAAGATATGCGTGAGCGCCTTGGACGGATGGTCATTGGGACTAATCGTAGTGGAGAAGCCGTCACTGCTGAGGATCTGGGTGTAGCCGGGGCGATGATGGTCCTGCTGAAGGATGCCATCCAGCCCAACTTAATGCAGACTCTGGAAGGCACACCTGTTTTTGTGCATGCCGGGCCGTTTGCAAATATCGCGCATGGCCAATCCTCCATCATCGCCGACCGGATTGCCCTCAAGCTTTCCGATTATGTTGTGACCGAATCCGGCTTTGGTGCCGATATCGGTATGGAGAAATTCTTTGATATCAAATGCCGCACCTCTGGACTGGTTCCACATGTTGTTGTGTTGGTAGCAACGGTTAGAGCCTTGAAAATGCACGGTGGCGGCCCGAAAGTTGTGGCAGGAAAACCACTCGCTCTCGAGTACACTGATGAGAACCTTGAGTTGCTCCGGAAGGGACTACCCAACCTGGAAAGGCACATCCTGAATGCCCGGAAATATGGCGTGAACGTGGTAGTGGCCATCAACTCCTTTTCTACTGATACGCCAGCGGAAGTGGAAGTCATCCGTTCCGCTGCGTTAAAAATGGGAGCCATGGATGCAGTAGTTTCAACCCACTGGATGGACGGCGGGGAGGGCGCCATGGCGCTGGCGGAAGCGGTGATCAAAGCTGCCGAGCAACCCAACCATTTCGAATTTTTGTATCCGTTGGAGCTATCGATTAAAGAAAAGATCGAGAAAATCTGCCGGGAAATCTACGGAGCTGGCGGAGTTGATTATTCTCCCGAAGCGGAGCAGAAGATCGCACTCTATAACAAACTTGGTTTCGATAAACTGCCGCTGTGCATGGCCAAGACGCACCTCTCATTCACTCATGATCCTGCCATAAAGGGCGCTCCCTCCGGTTTCCGGATCCCAATCAGCGATGTGCGCGCCTCGGTCGGCGCCGGCTTCCTATATCCACTGGTGGGCGAGATGCGCACGATGCCCGGTTTGCCCACCAGACCGGTCTTCTATGATGTCGATCTTGATCTCAAAACCGGCAAAGTAGTCGGGTTATTCTAAGCTTTCGAAATTTGAAACCAGATCTTTCCACATTAAGCCTCTCCACTGCTTTTGAGCAGCTTCACCAGCGCGAGTATTCTGCGTTGGAATTGACCGAAGCCTGTCTCAGTCAAATTGCGCGTCTCAACCCGACGATCAATGCCTTCATTACCCCAACGCCGGAATTGGCTGTTCAACAGGCGTTACAGGCGGATGTGCTGCTTGCCAACCATCCCTCCAACCTGAAAGAATTGACATTGTTGGGTTTACCCCTTGGGATAAAAGATCTTTATGATGTGGCAGGTGTACCGACCACAGCTGGCTCGAAATTCTTCTCCGACAATACCCCGGCCGAAGATGCACAGGCAATTTTAAAACTAAAACTCGCCGGTGCGGTTATTCTGGGCAAAACCAACACCCATGAAATTGCCCTGGGTGTGACCGGTGTCAACCCGCATTTTGGCACGGTCAGGAATCCCTGGAATCCGGAGTGTATTAGTGGAGGTTCCTCCAGCGGATCGGCGGCCGCGGTCGTTTCTGGCATGTGTCTGGCTGCCCTTGGGACGGACACAGGCGGCTCCATCCGCATCCCGGCCTCATTGTGTGGCGTAGTTGGATTAAAACCAACCTATGGCCGGGTGAGCGTTCGTGGCGTTGTCCCACTTTCGTGGAACCTGGATCACGTTGGTCCGCTAACCCGCACTGTACTGGATGCAGCCAGAATGCTCTCAGTGTTGGCCGGGTTTGACCCGCACGATCCCGCCTCGGTGAATATTCACGTAGATGATTACACAATCCATA
>JADGQB010000072.1 GCA_017882145.1 Anaerolineales bacterium | reverse complement strand
TTGCTTTCTTTCTTTTCTACAGGCATCTCCATAGTGATTCTCCTCTCAAAGTTTTCTAATAAAAGTATACATGCGACAAGCGCTTAATGCAAGTACTTGAAAGCAAATTTTGTTATCAACTCCTTAACAGCGCACCCAGCTCATGCTCCAGCCGGCGCAGGATATGTGTGCGGATACCAGCCACATCCTTGTCGCTAAGAGTTTTATCGGCTGCCTGGTATGTGATACTGTAAGCCAGGCTCTTCTTACCCGAACCAATTTTCTCGCCGCGATAAACGTCGAACAGCCGCACAGCGCTGACGACTTTCCCGCCAGTCTGGCGGATCAGGTCGGCAACACGTTCGGCCGGCAGGTTCTCGTCCACTACCAGTGCCAAATCTTCCAGGACGGGTGGAAATTCCGGTACGGAGGAGACTTCATAAAGGGAAGGAACAAGCGCAAGGATGGCATCCATGTCCAGGTCAGCAGCCAGGATTGGGGTGTGGGCAAATGAAACAGGCCAATCATAACGTTCCCGGACCTGCGGATGAAGTTCGCCAAATACACCCAATTGCTTATCGCCGGAGAGGATGCGGGCACGTTTCCCGGGGTGGAAAGTCGGGTTTGTCGCCGGCTCGTAATGTATATCCGGGATGTGCAAGCCGTCGAGCAGACTGGCGAGCAACCCCTTGAGATCGTAGAAATCCATCCGGGAATTATCCGCTCCCTGCCAGGCAGGCAGACCGCGCGGTCCGGCCAGGAGGATGGCCAGGCGTTGGAGTTCGTCCGGAAGATCGCCTTGTTCGGAGGACAGGAAAATTGGGCCAATTTCAAATAGAGCCAGCCGCTCGCGCAGGCGGGCATTATGGTCGGCGGACTCGAGCACACTGGCCAATACACTGTGACGCATAACCGCTTTATCGCTCGAAATCGGGTTGGCCAATCGCACATAGGGCTTGTCGTCGGCAGTGCTGTCGGCCGGGAGGCGGCGGGCTTCGCGTTCGGGGGTGGTGAAGCGATAACTGATGATTTCCTGCAAGCCTTGCACCACCAACAAATCCCGCACACGTTCTTCCTTTTCAAGAACGGGATTGCCAATCTGCGGAGGTAGCCGGTCAGCCAGGCGGGTTTCAGGAATACGGTCGTAGCCGTAGATGCGCGCGATCTCTTCAATAACATCCGCCTTGCCGGTCACGCCTTCACCGATATCCAGGCGGTGGTCAGGAGCAACAGCAGTGACAGTATCAGCACTCAACTGCACCTTGAATTCCACGCGGCGCAACACTTCGGCTATCTCTTCAGCGGAAAGGTCAATGCCCAGCCAGCGCTTAACGTCGCGCGGTCCTACCTGGATTTCGGGTTGTGCAGGAGGCAGGGGATAAACATCCACCAAGCCCGAGGCAACATTCCCATCCGCCCAGGCGTGCATCAACTCCAGCCCGCGTCGGACGCCACGATCGGCCATGGCCGGATGGACGCCGCGCGAAAAGCGATAGGAGGCTTCGGATGGCAGGTTTTGTGCATTGGCTGTCTTGCGGATATTAATGAAATTCCAGGCCGCACCTTCGAGCAAAATGGTCTTGGTGTTCGGGCTTATCTCGGATTCAGCGCCACCCATTATGCCGGCGATGGAGAGCGGGCCAACGCTGTCACACACCAGGACCGTGCTTTCATCTAAAACACGATCCACTCCATCCAGGGTGGTCAGTTTTTCGCCGGGCTTGGCAGTACGGGTAATGATATGGACTTTCTTGTAGGGCGAAGCGGCAATTCGCCCGACAAGTACATCATAATCGAAGGCATGCAGTGGTTCGCCAATTTCGAGCATGGCATAGTTGGTGGCATCCACAATGTTGTTGATGGGGCGCATCCCGGCCAGTTTCAGGCGTAACTGTGTCTTGTAGGGGCTGGGGCGGATTTCGATATCCCGGATCAGGCCGAGCACGAAACGCGGGTTTAATTCGGGTTTGGTGATTTCTATCTCAGCAAAGTCACCTCGATCGGCAATTGTCTCCGGGTGATCTTTAGCCAATTGCTGGCCGCTGACCGCGGTTTGTTTTAGCGACTTCCCGGTAAGGGCGGCGATCTCACGCGCCAACCCCAGCATGTTGGCACAACGGGCTGTGCTTGGCAGGATGGAAACTTCCATGACCGCGTCGCCCAGGTAATCGACCAGGGGCGTGCCGGCCGTGGCAGTCTCGTCCAGGATTATGATGCCTTCGTGCTCTTCCGAGATGCCCAGCTCCTTTTCCGAACAGACCATCGAATAGGATTCCACGCCGCGGATCTTGGCGCGCTTGAGGGTGACCAACACCTGACCATCCGCATGGCCATCGTATATCTGGGCGCCTTCTTTTGCGTAGGCCACTTTCAGCGGTATGGGCAACGGGCCTTTGCCTTTAAACTCGAATAAGTTCGGCGCGCCGGTTAAAACAACGTGTTCCTGCTGACCATCGAAGAGCTTGCACAATACCAGCCGGTCGGCATTGGGATGCGGCATCACCTCTGAAATGGAAGCAACCACCAGCTTTTCGCGATCCCATTCTATGCCAATCAGACTGGCATCCCGTGAGCCTTCCTTTGGGATGGGCAGACCTATAAAGTGGACTTCCTCCACCTCCAACCCGGCCATCGTCATCTGGTGGGCCAGGTCGGGGATGGGAATGTCAATATCGACGAAATCTTTGAGCCAGGAGATAGGAACTTTCATGGGTAACTCCTAAAACTGTTCCAAAAAGCGCAGGTCGTTTTGCCAGAAATAGCGGATATCCTCGATACGGTGACGCAACATGGCCATGCGTTGCGGGCCAAGGCCGAAGGCGAAGCCGCTGTAGCGCTGCGGGTCGTAACCGCCGTTGGTCAGCACCACAGGGTGGACCATGCCGCACCCGCCGATTTCCAGCCAGCCGGAGCCTTTACACACACTGCAGCCTTTTCCACCGCACAGGAAGCACTCCACATCAAATTCAGCGGAGGGTTCGGTAAACGGGAAGTACGAGGCCCGGAAGCGTGTGCGGGTAGCCTGTCCGAACATGCGCCGGGCGAAATCAGCCAGGGTACCTTTCAGGTCGCTGAAGGTGATCCCCGGCCCAACTGCCAGACCTTCCAACTGGTCAAACTGCGTTTCGTGGCGGTTCGTGACCTGCTCGTACCGGTAGCACATTCCAGGCAAGACAATCCGCACCGGTGGAGGGTTATCCGGCTGCATGGCCGAGATCCAGCGCATGGCATGGATCTGCCCCGGCGAGGTATGCGTGCGTAAAACGATCGGGTTTTCACCGCGTCCCTCAGCCTCCACGAAGTACGTATCCTGCATGTCCCGGGCAGGATGGCCGATTTGGAAGTTGAGCAACTGGAAGTTGTATTCGTCACTCTCGACCTCACGCGAGCGAAATACCTGGAAGCCCATCTCGCCAAATATGGTATAGAGTTCGCGCAGGGTCTGCGTATCAGGGTGCAGGCGGCCGAGCGGGAGACGCCGGCCCGGCAGGGTCACATCGAGCTGCTCCTGCTCGAGCGAACGTTTTAAAGCGGCCTGCCGCATCTGCCCGGATTTCACATCGTAGGCAGCTTCCAGGGCCTTTTTCACCTCATTGGCACGTTGGCCAACCACCGGCTTGTCTGCCTGTGGGAGCTGCCCAAACTTGCTGAAGATCTGCATGAGCCCGGAACTGCGGCCCAGATGCGTTACACGCCAGGCTTCCAGCGCGGCTTCATCCTGGACTTTTTGCAGAGCGTCCAATCCATTCCGTTCCACTTCATTCAAACTATCGAGCATACGGCCCTCCAATAAACGAAACTCCCGTCCAACGTAGGGACGGGAGGGGATTCCCGTGGTACCACCCAGCTTGGCCATTTGGCCCACTCATCGCCGACCATCATCGGCTACCCGCTAACGCCGGGAAGCGGCTCGAACTACTGAACGTGTCATGTGTTCCGGTGTTTCTGTGTTTCTGTGTCACAAGATACAGGAATACTTGACACCGGGGCACGGCTTCACTCGAGCAGCTCAAGAGGGAACTTCAATCGGTTTCTGCCGGATACGAGTCTCAGTCCATGCCCGTATTTCCCTGTCGGCTTCCGCTGACTTACTTTCCTCTGTCCATGCTTTTTATAGGCTCGCCTGTTGAGATTTATTATCTGCAGAAATGACGGACTGTCAAGGGCGCACACTTTTTTTCTGCTTGTCTTAGGGCATCTCCAAACCATGGGCCTCGAGCAGCCTCCCATCCTGCATCAGCGCCTGTGTGGGGCCATCAGCCACGATGCGGCCTTCATCCATAATGACCATACGCGGCAGCAGCTCCCGCACCATCGCCAGGTCGTGCGACGAGACCAGCATGGTCATCGGCAAATCACACAGCAGGTGGATGAGAGAGCGCCGGGCGCGCGGGTCCAGGCCGGAGGTGGGCTCATCCAGTACCAGAACCTCAGGGGTCATCGAAAGTACGGTGGCAATCGCAATGCGCTTCTTTTCGCCCACACTGAGGTGGTGGGAGACTCGCCGGGCATAGGGCTGCATCGATACGGCGGAGAGGGCTGAGGCTACACGTTCAACCACCTCTTCCGGTCCAAGTCCCTGATAAAGCGGGCCGAAAGCCACATCTTCATAAACTGTCGGGGAAAACAACTGGTCATCCGGGTTCTGGAAGACCAGCCCCACGGCAGCCCGCACGCGGCCAAGTGTTTTCTCGCCCACTTCCAGTCCGCAGACCTGCACCCGTCCATCTCCAGATAGTATGCCGTTCAGGTGCAACACAAGGGTGGACTTGCCGGCTCCGTTGGGACCCACCAGCGCCACCTTCTCGCCTGGAGCAATGTGGAGCGAAACGTCAACAAGCGCTGGATGGCCATCCGGGTAGGAAAAAGAAAGGTGTTCAACTTCGATAGAATGATGCATGTTGTTATCCCCAAAAAAGGATCCCGGAAAAAAGCAGCAGGCCAAGGCAGGCCAGGCCAGCCAGAAGCTCTGCCCAGGTTGCAGAAGTCATGGGTGGAAGCGGCACACTGCGGACTTCCCCATCATAGCCACGTGAAAGCATGGCGACATAGATGCGGTCACTGCGTTCGAAAGCGCGCAGGAAGAGGCTGCCAGCCATGCCGCCGGTGAGGCGCGCCCGCCAGAGTACGCTTCCGCCGGCTTTTGCGCCAGCCTGGGAACTTTGACCGGAACGGGCTGCCCGGGCACGCATCAAGCGCAAGGCTTCATCAACCAAGACAAATGAATAGCGCCACATCATCCCAAACATGCTCACCAACAGGCGAGGGATCCCGACCGCTCGCATAGCCTGCAGCAATTCCGGAAAGGGCGTGGAGGCGGCCATCAGGATAGCTGCCTGCACGGAAAGCCAGGATTTGACTGCAATGCTGATGAAGCGCTCCAGCCCTTCGGAATGGGCGGTCAGCGTCCAGGCGCCGAGGGAAAAGGAGAACAATGTAGTCTGACCAACTGTAAAAATAACCGGAAAAGCTGCCAGCATGAAAGGTAAAGCCAACAGGGCGCGTTTCAGTACATACCAAATCCCCAGAGCAGACAGGATCTCAACCGAAAGGACCAAAGCAAAAAGTAATATATAGATCGGCCAGGCAGCCATGGGCGTCAAGGAGACTGTTAAAATGAATGCGACTGTCAGCAAGAACTTAGCACGCCCGTCCATTGCATGAATGGGACTGGTACGCGGTTGGTATGGATCGAGAAAATGTACATGCATAATTTTCGTGGAAGCGGGCAGGGACAAAGGCAGGGATAAACCCTGCCCCTACACAACCTTTTTGCGGCGCAAATACGCCACCCCGAGCGCTACCCCAAAGACCAGCAGAGTGCCGAGGATACTGGCTGCAATGGTTGACACGGCTTTATTTGAAATTCCCGGAAAGATATAAGAAGGGAGTACTTTGTAGAAGGGGGCACGCGCCGCATCCAGGAAGCCGTGCTGTCTGGCAACCCACATCAGTCCATCGGGGTGGGTGGAAGCCAACGGAGAAAGCACTGCCAACGCCAGCGCAATGGCCAGGCCAAAGACCCAGACTAGCGCACCTCCTTTTGGAGAACTCCCAACTGGGGTGAACAGGTCCCGGCGGGCAGAGTACAAGAATGCCAGCGCGCCTACGGTGATCAGTCCTTCGCCGATGCCGATCAGCATGTGGATGCCACTCATGGCCGGGACGGAGATGTTGGCAGGGGAAGTGCCAGAAAGCGCCAGCTGCAGGGCCGCCGACAATGAAGCAACCACGATCGAGAGCCAGGCCGCCAAAAAACCACCTACGAAGAGACCCCAGGATCTGCCGCGGGCCAGTTTCTTTACGCTGGTATATACAAAATAGGAGACCGTCACGCCGATCACTGCCATGTTGAAAAGGTTAGCGCCGAGCGCCAACAAACCGCCGTCCTGAAAGATGAGCGCCTGGATGCTGACCACACTGGTGAGTACAATGACCGCCGCCCAGGGGCCGAGCAGGATGGTGGCGAGAGCCGCGCCCAACAAGTGGCCGGAGGTCCCGCCGGTGACACTAAAATTAAGCAGCTGCCCTGCAAAGATGGCCGCTGCCAGCACCCCCATCAGCGGGACCTGGCGCTCACCCAAATCCTTGCCAACACGCCGCAGGGCATAAGCCACTGCAATGGCAGAAAAGCCCCAGAAAATAACCGCAACCAGGGTGGAAAGGAACCCGTCCGGGATGTGCATGGGTTGAAAGGGAGAATAATTCATAGAGTTTATTATTGGGAACGAGACTGACAATCCTGGCACAAGCCGAAAAAGGTTAAATGACCAGCGCTGATCTGGTAGCCGGTCTTGCTTTCCATCAGCCTGATCGCGGAAGCGAGCATGGCAGGCTCAATTGCCATTTGAGCGCCACAATTACGGCAAATGAGATGGTGATGCGCCTCACTGGAAAGCTCATAGGCGAGATGCCCGTTGCCGCGGTCTGCCACTGAAAGTATGCCATTCCCGGCCAGGAATTCCAGCGTACGGTAGACGGTGGCTTCGGTCATGCCGGTCTGATGGACGCGTTCATAAATCTGCGTGGGGGAAAGGTGGCCGCCGTCGTGCAGGGCCTGTAAAATGGACAGGCGCTGTGGCGTCATACGATAACCACGGGCGCGCAAGGTTCGAGTGAGTTGAGGGATGCAGGACAAAGCGGATCTCCTTATTGCAACTTTTATCAATAGCAATTATACAACAAAAAAACACGGACTCGTTTCACCGAAAGGAGCGAGTCCGTGATGGAGGGCCGTAGATTAAAGATTATCTTATGGTTCCCAATCCAACTGGGTCACGCTGAAGATATATGGCTGGGCCTGAACATACTCCACCCCAACCAGCAACGCCCGCCAGGAAAGTTCGTTCCCGGCCGGGCCGGGCTTGTAGAGGGAATAGAAGTTGATATTGGAATAGATTGCCGGCCAGGAAGTGTCATAGCTGGCCCCGCCGGTTTCGGGAACATTGCAACTGAGTGTATAACCAGGCGCTGGTGCATTGAGCACATCCAGCCATTTGGGCAGGACAACCACATGGATGGCTCCGACCGTGTCCAGGCCGCTGCCGGGCGCGGCACCCCAGTTGTGTTCATAAGTGCTGGAGAAGATCCACTGGGCATGGGCCTGGTCAAAAACGATGGCATTGCCGTTGCGCCACAGGCGGACGGCCATACCGTGCGCCGGGCTTACGAGTGCGAACAAGGTCCCGCCGTTGGAAGTTTTAATCGCATTTCCGAAGTTGGTGAGCAGGGTGTTCACGCGCGCGTCCGCGCAGAAGGCAGCCGGGGCAACGAATTCGGTCAGGTAATTGGCGTTGACCCAGCCATTCCCACCGCCGGGGTTTTGCACCTGCACCCACGAATCTCCACCTATGCTGGCACTGGGCCCGGTGCGCATCACGCTTTTGAGCGTGGCAGGAAAACTTCCAGTCACGGAACTATCTGCCCCCGGAGCAGAATGGATATTCAGCACATCCCCCGAGGCAACCTGAATCACAGCATATGGTCCAGAAGGCGATCCGGGGAGGATGGCTCCGGTATTCGCAGTGGGTAGCAGGCCGTTGGTCGCCGTGGGTGCTGCCGGACCGGGCGTGGCAGTCGGCAGGTTCAAGGTGGGGGTTGCGGGCGGGAGGCCAGGGGTGGGGGTCGCTGCCGGGGTTGGCAAGGAGGAAACCGGCGTAGGGGAGGACAAGAGGATGAGCGTTGGCAAGGGTTTAGGCGCACGAAGCAAAGAAAGGGAGCAGCCGGTCAGGAACTGAATGGCAAAACCAGCTGCTAAAAAGACAAGTATGCGTTTCATAATAACTCTCCTTGGGTGGTACCTCATTCTAACACCACGCCCATACCGTGAGGCCTGGGAAGTTAAAACAATGGCAGCTGGTTTTTCTCTTCATGGAAATTTCTTTTGGGAGTAAAGACCGGCATCTTCGTGGCAATCCCAAAATTGGTGCAGGATTCATAATAGATCTGTCCCAAGCGACGGGCATTGCGGGCCGGGGCGGAATAGCGCTCGCCGAAAGCTTGCTCATAACGCGGACGAAGGCCAGGGAAGAGTACGTCCAGTTTCTTGTAGTAATAAAGGCGCTGGCGGTCGCGCAGGGTCATGCCAAAGGCAGGGAGGATGTACTTTGCTCCGGCGGTGTGCGCCAGGCTGACGATGGCATGAATGTTATCTTCGGTATCCTCAATGAACGGAAGCACAGGCATGAGGGTGACTCCGGTCAGGATGCCATGCTGGCTGAGGGTCTGAAGCGCTGCCAGGCGCCGGGAAGAGACCGGGGCGCCAGGTTCGAGGCGCTTGCTGAGGGGGTCATCAGCAGTCGTGACGGTGAAGGTTACGGCGGCATAGGTCTTGCGGCCGATCTCTTCCAGGAGATCGATGTCACGCAGAACCAGGTCCGATTTTGTGATGATGTGGACCGGAAAGCCGAATGCGGCGATGGCTTCCAGGGCGCGCCGGGTAAGGCGGACTTCCGCCTCCAGCGGCATGTACGGATCGTTCATGGAGCCGGTGCCGATGGTGCCGATGACACGCTTGCCGGCCAATTCACGGCGCAGTAATTCGATGGCATTGACCTTGATCAACACGTCGTGATCGAAATCCTCGATCTGGTAGCATTCGGAACGCGAGTCGCAGTAAATACACTGGTGCTGGCAGCCGCGGTACAGGTTCAGGTTGTAATAGAGCCCGAAACAGTCATCGGACCCTTTAACGCGCGCGAGCAGGGTTTTAGCCTGGATTTCTTTGATCATTTTAAAGGTTTCTAATTTCGGATAATTCACGGTAAAGGAACCAGTGACCGAGACGGTCGTCGACATCTTTAATGGCGCGGTCATAGTACAGGTCAAAGACCTGGCCGGTATCGACCCGCACCCGGAAGTAGAAACGCCCCACACCGAGGGAACCACGCTCGGCGGCGACGGCGGCGTGCTGAGGTTGCATGTTGCGCGCCATACGCCCACGGCGCGTAAAATCCGTCCATTCCGAGAGCTTTTCGGTGACCCGATAGTCTTGCCCTTCCCAGGTAAATCCGTCCGGGCAGGGAGGCGTCTTCAGCCGGACAAGGGGGCTATCGAAGCTGACTTCAATGGGCTGGTCGAGGAAGTGGAGCGGCGTGAACTCCATATGAGTGACTATTTTTCTTTGGGTTCCCCGAATACGACCACCAACATATGCTGGTTCAAGAACTGCGGAGGAGTATCGGCACGCGGCAGGATCTGCCCAAGCGTGTAGCCTCCGACCACCGGTACATCGGCCCCGAGGGCAGCCTGCACGGCAGCCACGTCTGCACCCTGCTGGGCTTCGAAGAGCATCTGCCAGGCGATATCGGCCAGAACCAGGGCCAGCACCGGGCGGGCACCATCCAAAGCTGCCAGTGCCTGTTCGGTGGCGGCCGTTGCGGCTTGCTGGCAGGCAGTGAGACTACCCACCAGCAAATAAGCTTCGGTCCCATCGCTGACGGCAGCATTCATACGGAAGGATCCATCGGCCTCGACGCGCAGAGGGGAACGCAGCAACAAGCTTTTATCCATCTGTTCCAGGCCAAGCGGATAAAGGCGTGCCAGGTGGTTGAGCGGAGGAAAAGCCCATTCGCGAGCCGGGTAACCAAACAGACGGGCGTACGTCTCGGAAGCCGGGCGGCCATCCAGGGTCCGCACCCAAAAACCACGGGAACGCGTGACACGGAAGTGCGACCCAACCGGCTGCCAACCGGATCCAGACCCGACCCCAACCCGTAGGTTGCCTTCCAGACGCGCCAAAGCCAGTCCACCCGCTCCAAACTGGGCTCCGCCAATCTGATAAGCATTGCCGGCATTCATGTCTCCGCTTGAGAGAGCGCCTATCAGGTTCGTTCCCGCCAGCAGGCCTGAGCAAAACTGCTCGGCATCGGCATTGAAACCATCGGCGAAGAGCAGGGACGGTTTTTCTGGATTTCGTTTTAGCAAGTCTGCCAATTGCTGGGAAACTTCACGACTGCCCTGGGTGTAGCCTGGCAGCCAGGTAACTTCCGCGCGCACATCCGTGGCAGCAATCAAGCCCAGGATCACCGAATGAGGCTGCAAGCCTTCCGAGGTCAACCCGGCAGGCGTGCTGATGCCAATCACAGGTGTGTCACCGATCAAACTGGCAATCCCATTCACCACCCCCTGGGCATCATACTGGTAGGAAGAGATGACGATACCAAAAACCGGCGCGAGGCTGCCCAGCTTGTTCAATGCGTGGTGGGTAGCCTGCAAACCAGCTTCGCGCCCATCGAGGGTACGGGCCTGTCCGACTGCGGCGAGGAGTGTCATAGGTTATCCTTCTGCCACCGGAACGGTGATATGGAAGGTTGTGCCCTGGCGGAATTCGGACTCGAACCAGATCTGCCCGCCCATCATCTCGGTCAGGCTTTTCGTGATGTTCAGCCCCAGGCCGGTGCCGGGAGCCTCGCGGGCTTTTGAGTCGTCCGAGCGGAAGAATTTCTGGAAGATCTTATTCTGATCCTCCATACTAATGCCGATACCATTATCCTGCACCCAGATATGCACAACCTGTGCAGCTCCTTGCGGGTCCCACTGGTTGGCGCTCTGCTCGGCACCAATGACAATGATGCCGCTTTCCGGGGTATATTTATTGGCATTGCTGAGCAGGTTGGTGAGGATCTGCGCCAGGCGAGTGGTGTCTGCCCAAACCTTGGGCAATTGGTCGGAAATCTTTAAATCAACAGACTGCTTCTTGTCTTCCAACTGGCGTTTGGTGGAACGCATGACGTCATCCACCACGGCATTCAAATCAATGGCCTTAAAGTCCAGTCGCAGGCGCCCGGCCTCAATCTTGGAGTTATCGTTCAGGTCAGAAACCAGGGTGGACATGCGCTCGACGTTCGAGTGGATGGTACCGAGGAAGTTGGCCTGCATTTCGGTAATCGAACCCACCGCACCCTTGGCAAGCAGTTCGGTATAACCTTTGATGGAGGTCATGGGGTTCTTGAGTTCGTGGGCCACAAAGGAAACGAACTCGCTCCTGGCTTCGTTGGCAGCCTGGACTTCCTGATAAAGCTGCGCGTTCGCAATGGCAATGGCGGCATGATCACTCAAACGGGTCAGGAATGCCAATGTTTCCACCGATTGGGGCTCCACCTGTCGATTTTCCATCACAATCAGCCCAATCACATTCGCTTCCCGGCGGATAGGAACAACCGTCTGGGTTTGAGCGCCGGCGAGCAGGCCTGGAGCCAGGTCATCCAGGGTAATGCGCTGAGGCTGGCCGGTCTCAACAGCGGCAAGCATGGCCTTTTGATTGAGCGGTATGAGGGCATCTTTATAAGTCTGTTCGATCTCCCCATAGCCTTGCTGAGCCATCAGGCGGATGCCTTGTTCCTCGAGGATACCGATAAGGCCGGCCTCGGTATTGGATTGGCGCATGGCCCATTCCAGAGTCAGGCGCATGGCACGGCCCACATCCAGGCTGGCATTGAGTTCGCGGTCAATACGCTGCATGACCGATAGTTCTTCCACGCGGGCATTAAGTTCCTGATCGGTCAATGTGTACAGGCGGGCGTTATCTATGGCAACGGCGGCCTGTCCGCCAAAGGCAGAGAGCAGGTTTTGGTCATCTGCAACGAAAGGCAGGCCGTCCTTGCGATTGATGACTTCAAGGACTCCGATGATGCTTTCCTTTACTTGCATCGGAACAGCCAGGATTGAACGAGGTACGAAACCGGTGGTCTCGTCGGTAGAGGCAAACCAGGTGGAGGCCTGCTGAACATTATTGGTGAGAACCGCCCGGCGGGTCTGGACCGCTTCGCCGACAATGCCTGTGCCAGCAGCCAGGCGCTGACCGGCAAGGTTGTGCGCCACAGGACCGGAGGTCGCTTTAAAGACCAGTTCGTCAGTGGTTTCATCAACCAGGAACAAACTGCCAGCTTCACAGTTCAGGATACCTACGGCGCTATCAAGAATACTCTGGAGCAGGGGCGCGGTTTCGAGGGTTCCAGCCAACTGGCGAGTAATCTCATTCAAGGTGGCCAACTGGTGCGCACGCCGCTCGCTCTCCTGAAGCAGGCGCGTTTTGATTATGGCGCCGGCGGCCTGCTCGGCAATGGACTGCAAGAGCTCCTGCTGACCAGGGGTATAGACGACACTGGCAGTGCGGCTGCCAACCGAGAGCGCACCGATCGTCTCTGCTCCGGTATTGAGCGGTACACCCATCCAGGCATAAACACTCTCAGAATAAGGTTTATTGCCACGCCCCTGGCACTCCCGGGTGTAGTCTGAAGTTAGAATACCACGGCGAGCACGGATAACCTCGGGACTCAAGCCGGTATCCAATGGGAGAGGCAGATTTTCACGGATACCCAGACGATCATCTTTTTCAACACAAAAAGCGAAATAGTAATAATTACTTTCTTGATTGAAAAGAGTGATATGGAAATCATCGACCGGCAAAGCTTGGTCGGTCTGGGCATAGATAAGTTCCAAAATGTCATCGAAAGCGACCGTTATGTTGACGCCCTGGGCAACGCGCGCCAGGATATTCATCTCGCGTACACGCCTTTCGAGGTTGAAGATCACCTGAGCCCGCTCCACGGCAACCGCCGCCAGAAGGCTGATCTTTTCAAGAAAGCCCAGATCCTGGGTGCCATAGGGTTCCCCGGACCGGCGCGGCCCAAGCGCCAGCCAGCCAACGGGATGCTGGCTGCCCGGCAAGGATACAAAGAGCGAGGTGCCTAACAGGACAAGGCGGGTTTGTTCCGGCTTGAGCTCAGGTGGAAGCGTATTTTCTTCAAAGGAAACCGGAATGCCGGAACTTTGGAGCAGGGCCACCAAAGGACTGGATATATTGAAATGTAGATCACTGGTTGGGCGCTCATCCTCACCCGCGGCGGCAGCATACTGGTCATTAAGCGGGTCATAGATAAAAATATGCAGTTGGCCAGGAACCAGGCTGCCAAGGATATGCTGGCGCAATTTGCGGACAATGACCTCGAGTTCCACAGTATTGGTGATTTCACGGCTGAAGGACTGGACACGCTGCTCATAGGCTTGTACGCCCCGGAAGAAAACATTATCCACGAAGCGCTGCAGCCAAAGGCGGAGAGGGTTCAACCCCAGCGCCAGGATGAATACCAGCAACCCGATAAAAATAGGATTGGTAACCTGGAAGGCCTTGCCAAAGATCAAGGTCAAGCCACTCACAAATAAGGCGTAACCGCCCAACGCCAGCACGGTCAGCACGGCATAAAATACGCCCTGGCGGAAGAGCAGATCCGTGCGCAACAAGCGATAGCGTAAGATACTATAGCCCACCACGAGCGGAAAAAGAACTGTCAGGAGCAGTAAATAGGTTGGAAAGTTTCGGGAGAATAAGACCGCCAACCAATGCAACCCGGCCGG
>JADGQB010000317.1 GCA_017882145.1 Anaerolineales bacterium | reverse complement strand
TCTCCTGCACCAATTCCGGATTCAGAAGTGCGGCGGTCAGCTCCTTTAGCGCCGCCTCGTTTTCAGTACAGGTAAGTTCCAGCCCCCACAATCCGGCGATGATGCGTAAATGGCCGAGGTCACGCGTTTGCAGGGATTGGACAAGATTGAGCATTACGCTTTCAGGAAGTTGATGGAGTTTGGGTGGATCTGGATGGCGAGTTTCCGAACATCCATGCCGAAACCGGCATATATTTCGCCGTCACAGTGGACATAGAGTGGTTGCTTGCTTGTGACGCTCATCTTCCGGCAGGTTCCCATCCGCACCTGTTTGAAACGCCCATGCGTACCCCGCATCACTTCCGGCACAAGCCGAAGCATCATCAATCGGGAAATACTTTTGATCGTCACATAATTCAGGATCCCATCATCCAATTTGGCATCCGGTGTGATGATAAAGCCGCCGCCTTCGCGCGGACCGTTGCCAAGCGCCAGCATCAAGGAGCACAAATCCCAGGTCTCTTCATCTGTCTCGACATGCAAATCAATTGGATCGAAATTGCGGAAAATGGTCCTCATCAAAGCAACAAAGTACATCATAAAGCCATGGATGGCAGTGATCTTGCGGGTATGCATGTTGACTACCGAGTCAAAGCCCATCCCGATGGTGTTATTAAAATATTCCAAACGATCATTCTCGTCACGTACCGAGCCGACATCCAGTGGATGGGACTGGCCGTTTATTGCAGAGAGCAAGGCTTCGCCCGGGTCGGTTGGAAGGCCCAGGATGTGAGCAAAATCATTGCCTGATCCGAGGGGAACGATGCCCAATGCCGGGCGGGTCGCTTCCGGAACCTGCATCAAGCCGTTTACGACTTCATGGACCGTGCCATCTCCCCCGACGGCTACAACCAGATCGCAGCCCTGTTCACCCGCCAGACGAGCCAATTCGGTGGCATGGCCGGGATATTCAGTTCCACTCCAGGAGGCATTGTGGTTGGCTGTTAACGCGCGCAAATCTGCCGCTTCTCGGATGGAACGTCCATGGTTGGCGGTGGGATTCAAGACGAGCTTAATTTTGCTTGGCATAGTGGGTTCCTCTGTGGGTGGATTATAGCCGGAAAGTTCTAAGGAGTCTCAAAAATATACTTCCAAATAAGGCGCTTATTTTTTAAGTTGATCGTTTCGGGAGCTTTGAAATTCACCAATCCTACCGGAGACTGACAAAAAATCCCCGCGTGCATGTTTCTTTGCTCGATATAAAGCCTCATCCGCGGGATGTAACAAGCCCGGGGCGGTATCCGCGTCGCTTGGGCAAACAACACCACACCAGTGTCATTTCATCGCCGCCGTAGCGGGTCAGGAAATCGCTTGTACGTAACGTTTTTTTTCAGCGAATCAGCGATCTGGCGCAGGACATCATCACCGATATCATGCCCGAAAGTATCGTTGAATATTTTGAATCCATCCAGATCCATCATGACTACAGAGAATGGGCACCCCGAATGGCTGGAATGGCGGATCGCCTCATCCAGCGCGGCTCTAAAGACCAGTTCGTCATTTTCCTAGAGATAGATGTGGGCCTCATGTGAACCCTTGATCAGGTCCATGGCTTCCAGAACCACTTGATCGAGCACCACCTGAAGGTCAAGCGTGAAAGTCAGGTTGCGGGTGATATGCTTGAGCGCCTCCAATTCAGCCGTCTGGCGTTCTACTATTGTGATCAAATTACCGTTATTGAGAACTGTTTCCAACAGGAGGGTGAAGAAATCTTCATTCTGTAGAACAGTATTCCCCATACTGGAGATCAGAAAGCTTAAGAGATTGATAAGACGTTCTCTCTCATTAGCAGGGACTTCCTTTTTATTTAATTGCTGGTGTGCCTCACGCAATATGGTGGCGTGTGTTCTCAATTGGGCCTCATAGGGAATACATCTTCATACTGATCCAACCCAATGAGACTTATTCCTCTGCCTGGCGAGAAGGGCCAATAATAGCTGTCTGCAGCACCGGGCAGGCTTGGAACGATCATAAGGGGTTTAGAATTTGCAATATAATTGGGTTGTAAAACCGAGGAGAACCAATATGACAGAAATGAAAACCGGATTAGTGGAAGGGTCCCGACGTGCGATCATTGTAGGCGCATCCAGCGGGATCGGTGCCGCGCTGGCGCGTCGCCTGGCGGCCGAAGGATATACACTGGCTCTGCTCGCCCGCCGTTCTAACCTGCTGGCGGCTATATGCGCTGAAATTAATTCCGAGGCCGGGGAAATCCGTGCGATTTCCTATACTCATGATGTAACCAACTACGATTCGGTCCCCGGCTTGTTCCAGGAGATTATCACCAAACTCGGGGGACTGGAATTGTTTATTTATAATTCCGGCATTAGCCTGCCTTCCGGAATGAAACATTACGAATTCGAGAAGGACCGCCACGTGACCGAGGTCAATTACCTGGGGGCGCTGGCCTGGCTGAACCCAGTGGCGGCCATGTTCTACAAACAGAAAGCCGGTCAAATCGTAGGGATTTCGTCTGTAGCCGGAGAACGCGGCCGGGTCGGAAACCCATCTTACCATGCCTCCAAGGCTGCGCTTAACTGCTTTATGGAATCGCTGCGAAACCGTCTGACCCGCCGGGGAGTGCATGTGCTGACGGTCAAGCCGGGTTATGTTCTGACCGAGATGACCTCTGGTTTGAAAAAACCGATATTTGCCATCCCGGTCGAGCGCGCGGCTGCCGATATTTGCAAAGCCATCCACAGGCGTAGACAAATTATCTACACTGCGCCCATCTGGGGATTGGTCATGCTGGTTGTGCGGAATATCCCCTCGGTGATCTTCCGGCGTTTGAGTTTTTGAGAAGGTTTTTGAGCCATTTCATGCAATAGTACCGATTCTGAATTGACATTTTTGACCAAACTCTGTACACTAATGGCAAATAGAGATTCGGGTTTTATTCATGGAGGAGGAACTATGGCTCATTTTCGGTTTGTAATGCGTTCTGGGCCGACTGTCGGTAAGGTATATCCTCTCGAGGCCGCCGAGATTTCGATCGGGCGGGATAGCAGCAACATGGTTGCGATCAACGATGCGGAAGTCTCCCGCCGGCATGCCAGGATGGAACTGCGTGGTTCCGCCTATATGATCCAGGACCTCGGTTCGACCAACGGGACATTCGTCAATGGCACCCGCATTACCGGGATGCAGGTGTTAAACCCGGGCGATACGGTTGCTTTCGGCGAGGGGATCGTGCTGTTATTTGATGCTGCCGAGGATGCGAACGCAACGGTGCTCTCCGCCAAAGCTCCGCCAACAGCTGTTCAACGACCAGCCCCCGCACCCGCCCCTATGCCCGCTCCGGCTCCAATACCCGCGCCGGTCCGTCCGCCGGCACCCGCACCCGCGCCGGTCCGTCCACCTGCGCCTGCTGTAGTACCCACCCCGGCCTACTCCGGACAGGTGCCAGCCGGCCCGGTGCCCATGCCCCCTGCAGTTGCTCCGAAAAAGAAGAAAAAATTCCCGGTATGGTTGATCATAGTGATCATTCTGTTGGTGATCATTTGCGTATGCGCGGGATTCTTCCTGCTGATTGACCAGTTGAACTTATGGTGTAAAGTGCTGCCTTTCCTGGTCCCATTACTCGGCGGAACCTGCGCCTAACCGCTTAAGAACCTATTCAAAATAATAAGAGAAACGGTTTGGATGGGTTCTCGTAAAAATAAAAGTCATACCGGTCTTCATTCACTCACAGGCCATTTGGGCGGCAGTACAACTGCCGCCCAAATTTTTAAGCCTTCATCATTCAGGATTAGGTGCCGGGTCGGTTTCGGGCTGCGTTGAATGGATCGGGAAGGCTACCGGAAGCCTTCAAAGAATTGTAATATCAGGTTGATCCCTTTCAGGGTGGTTTCAGCAGATGTGTAGTTGTCACTTAGCAGTTCAGCCTGGGCGCGGTCAAGCAGATTTTCGACCAAGCGGTTATCAAGGCCGGTGGGGTGACGGAGAAGATCGGCCACGATGTTGCGTTTTTGCATGGCGGCCGCATCCGGCAGCCAGGCCGTCAGGAAGTAAGCGGATGGATCGAGAGTCGCTTGATAGCGGCGGACAGTATTGAAATATTCAACAGTCAACTGCAAATCGGAGCGCTGGTTATCGGTGAAGGGTTGAGCTCTCAGGGAGACGAGATAAGCGGTTTCAAGGTCCGCCAAAGAGCTGTTGAAATGTTTGAGGAGGGCAGCGTCGATCACGGCCGAATCTGGACGGCCGTCTGGAGCAGGAATGTCCCGGTAAAACTGGTTGAAGGCTTCCCAACCGTATGTATCCACCAAATATTTTACAAATGTGGCGGCTTCCAGGTAACTGATTTCGTGTTGCTGGTAGTAGAAATCGTCTGCCAGAGTCTTCAGGGGGATATACCAGCCCAGGTTGAGCAGGGTGGCTGCGCGGGCCTTGAGCGGCTCCAGCTTGAAATGTCCACCGGTCAGGTAGACTGCCAGCCCTTCTTCGAAGAAGGTCGGGCGATACTTTCCACCCAATATTCCATCGTAGTAGTGGACCATTTCATGGTGAAACAGGATCGGCATGTTGTTGCTTACGTAATTGCCGTCCAGGTAGGAAATATAGATATCACCGGTCGTGAAGCCGCCTTGCCCGACAACCCGTGGCATCAGGATCAGGTTGATGGGTTTATCCAATTTGAGTCCCAGCTTGATTGAAACGTCTGC
>JADGQB010000016.1 GCA_017882145.1 Anaerolineales bacterium | reverse complement strand
ATCCACAGGCCTGGAGAGCAGGCTGAAGAAACTCTGCACGCGCCAATTCTCTTCCACGGCGTAACGCGTGGCGGCGCGCACCGGATAAGTGACTTCCGGCCGGACGGGAGTAAAAGGATCCAGGTGCAGCGGGGACTGGTCGCGGAACCCAGCTCCGAGAACCTGTTCCGGGAGGCGGCTCTCGTAGTTCAATCGAAACAAGGAGGGTGTCAGGTTGGCCAGGTAGCCGTTCCATTTTGGTTCCACCCAGCGCGGCAGACTGCCGGTCTCGTCCAGGTGGGGGCTGAGTTTTTCCCATTCGCACAGGTAGCGATAACCCATGAAGGTGGCGGCGCGTGCAGTTTCGTATTCGATGCCGGCTACCGAGTGACGCATGCCCGAATCGATGCCCCACAGGCGTAAACTGGTAGGCAATTTCACCAATGGACGCGGGTCGCAGGGCTGGCAGAGCATGGGCACGAAAAAATCTTCATCCCCCATTACCACCGCCAACTGGTCCATGATCCCGGCAGCGGATTGCGTTAGGGCGATCTCCACCCACTGCGTGGCGGCTGCCAGTGCCACGCCCTGCATAGGAACGCCGTACAGTTCTGCCATCGCCTTCATCGGGGCAACTTCCAATGCTGCAGAGGAACTGACGCCCTTACCCAGTGGTACATCGGATTCAAGGTACAGGGAAAGCCCATGGCTGACCCGTTCGGGGAACTGCTTGATGAGGTAATACAGGTTGCCCAGGATATAGGCACACCAGGCACGCGCCGGTTCGGAGTTAATCCAGGCTCGCACGGTTTCCAAGGGTTTCAGCTGGCCATTCCCTGCCAGGTCCTCCAATGAAAATTCCACCATTTCGCTCCACCCCAGGGCTTTTACGGCCGGATTGTAGAAGCAGACCCGCCGGTCAGGACGGGCCTGAATAGCCACCAGGGTGGCTTCCCGGATGGTGGTCTCGAACACCAGACCGCCGGTGTAATCGTCATTGCCACCCATCAAATCCAGGCGCCCCGGAGTGCGGTTAACCAGGATCTCGATATTTTTCTTAAAATAGCCTTCTTCAACCAATTGTTGAAGGCCTTTTTCAAAGCGGGCCAGGTCGGGGTAACGAACGGTCATGGGTGTCAGTGTGTCCAGCATGGTTACGGTTCTCCGGGGTTGGATTGGCATTTGGGCAAGGACGATAAATATCGCCTAATATGTGATGAATGTCATTCTAACATTCATCAAACAAATCGTCAAACGATATAAAACGAAACATAAAAGGTTGACAAACATAACATGCGGTGTATAATAATTATGAGACCTCCAATGACGCAAAAAACAAAAATAAAAGCTCACGGAAGATCCAATTGGCTTGGGTTGCTGCCATTCCTGCTCTTTTGCCTGGCATTCGAGATCGTCCCGATCATTTTCCTGCTTCGTGGAAGTTTTATTGAAAAGACTACCGGCGCGCTCACACTCGAACACTATCAGGCTCTTAACCATCCGCTCTACATTAATTCCTTTATGAACAGCATCAAACTGTCGGGGTTGACAGCCTTGATTGGCGTAGTGCTTGGCACCTTCATCGGTTACGCCATATACCGCTGGCCAAGCCGGGGGATGCGCGAAACCCTTATCACCCTCTCGGATGTAACTACGAATTTTGCAGGCGCCCCGCTGGCTTTTGCGTTTGTCGTTATCCTGGGTTTGAACGGTGTGATCACCCAGTTCCTGATGCAATATATGCACTACGAACTATACCCCGGATTCAGTATTTATTCCTTCTCCGGGTTGATCCTGGCCTACGTGTATTTCCAATTGCCTTTGATGGTACTGCTGGTCCTGCCGGCCTTTGCCGGCATCAAGAAGGATTGGCAGGAATCTGCCCAAAGCCTGGGCGCCGACACCTTCCAGTTCTGGTGGCGGATTGGGGTGCCGGTACTGATGCCCTCCTTGATCGCCGGCTTGACACTGCTCTTCGCCAATGCTTTCGGCGCATATGCCACGGCTTACACCCTGGTGCAGGCCAAGCTTTCCCTGGTAACCCTGCAGATCGGTTACATGATTGCTGGAGAGGTACGCCAGGACCAGGCGATTGGCATGGCGATGGCGATCCTTTCCTTGGTCATCATGGGACTGAGTATCGCCATATACCAGCTATCCACCTTGCGCGCCCGGCGCTGGTCCAAATCCTGAGCCGGCAGCTAAAAAATGAATCAACGAGAAACGATGGACCCCTTGTCAACGCCCAAGAATGAAACCAAAAAGAAACTCCGCCCGGCCAGCTGGCAGGTCGCCTTGGTGGCTATTTTTCTGTTCTATATGCTGCTGCCGATCATATCCACCTATGTTTTTTCGGTAGCCACGCGCTGGGACCGCACCATCCTTCCGGAAGGTTATACGCTCGAATTTTACGCAAAAGCTATCCAGGCTTCCTATTTCACCATTACCCTCCGTAATTCATTCATCCTCTCAATTTCGACCGTGCTGGTAAGCCTGCTGATCATTGTCCCGACGGTCTACTGGGTGCATACCCGCTTGGGCAGGGCCAAGCCCTTGTTGGACATTTTGATGATCCTGCCTTTCGGCATCCCGACCGTGGTGCTGGCGCTGGCTCTGATCCAGGTCTACCATTTCCCGCCGCTGGCACGTTCTCCGGTGCTGCTGATTGGCGCGGTTGTGGTTTATTCCATGCCATTCATGTACCGGCCGGTTTCGAATGCCCTGCAGGCGCTGGATGTACAGACGCTGACGGAAGCCGGACAGAGCCTGGGCGCCAACATTTTCCAGGTTTTATACCGGATCGTCATTCCAAATATCGTGACAGGCCTGCTAAGCGGCAGCCTGCTGGTCTTCTCCACGGTCTTTGCCGAATATACCCTGACCTCTTTGATCGTTGGAGCCCGGTTCAAGACTTTCCCACTGCTGCTGGTTGAATTTACGCGCATTAATGGAAACATCGCCGCAGCCTTTTCGGTGATCTCTTTTACCATCGCCTGGCTGGTCTCCATGCTGATCTTATGGGTGGGGAGTAAAGGGCAAAAGGCTACGACTGAAGGTATTCGAGCTCACTAAACAAGGATAAAACCATGGCCTACCTGGATCTAAAAAACGTTTCAAAATCTTTTGCAGGCACCCTGGCAGTGAAAGATTTTAATCTGGAAATCGAGAAAGGGACCCTGGTCGCTTTTCTGGGCCCGTCCGGCTGCGGCAAAACGACCACCCTGCGCATGATCGCCGGTTTTGAGCAGTTGGACAGCGGCACGATCCTGCTGGACAATTCCGACATCAGCTCCGTGCCCCCGAACCGGCGCGATATTGGCATGGTTTTTCAGTCTTATGCGCTCTTTCCAAACCTGACGGTACGTGAAAATATCGCCTTCGGTCTCGAAATGAAGAAGACCCCAAAAAAAGATGCTGAGAAAAGGGTCAACCAGGTGCTGGATATGGTGCGCCTGCAGGAGACCGCCAAACGCTTTCCTCACCAACTCTCCGGAGGACAGCAGCAGCGTATCGCCCTGGCACGCGCACTGGCCGTGCAACCGCGCGTCCTGCTGCTGGATGAACCGCTCTCAGCGCTGGATGCCGAAGTACGGGTGGTGTTGCGCGGTGAGATCCGCCGCATCCAATCCGAACTTGCGATCACCACGGTGTATGTCACGCATGACCAGGAGGAAGCCCTCTCCATCTCGGATAAGGTGGTGGTGATGAATAAGGGCATCATCGAACAGGTTGGCGCTCCGGAAGAGATCTACCGCGCTCCGCAAACACGTTTTGTTGCAACCTTTATTGGCACTGCCAACCAGTTCCACGGCAAGGTTGACGGCAGGGAGAGCGTGGATTGCGGCATTGTCCGGCTGCTGACAGAACCCCTGAAGGACTTTATAAATGGACAGTCCGTGGTGGTGCTGGTGCGTCCCGAGAATATCCAGGTGCAATTGGAACCACCCGGGGAAGGCCGTTGGAATTCCATCCCGGGCGTGGTCGAGACAATCACCTTCCACGGCGCGGTCACCCGCCTGGGCGTAAACGCTGGGGGACAGCGCGTGGTGGCCGATATCACAGTTTCCAACACCAAACCGGTAGCTTTGAACCAGAAGATCTGGCTCCAGTTCACTCCGGACATGTGCCAGGTGATGGTTGCAGACGAATGATCTATATCAATACGCACGAGATCGTTCTGGATAAACAGGAACGGCTGGAGCCCTGGAGCTCCTACGGCCGGCTGGTCCACCTGGCAATGGATTTTATAAAGAATTGCCCGGTCGACCCGGCCAACGGACTGCCTTGGTACCTGCAGTATTCCTGTTTTTGGACCGATCCTTTGCGCCCGACAGTCTGGCCGGATAACCCTGCTGGAAAATTTGCCTGGGCTACGACCTCTTTGCTTAAGTATTATCCCTATTCGGGCGAGACCGCTCACATCGGGATCGTCCGGAAGATGCTCGACCGGCTGTGGGAATACCGCACCCCGGGACACTACGCCTGGCCGGATGTACCCTATGCCTCCGCCCATCCCGGCACGGGTATCTATTTCGGAGCGCGCGCCGACGGAGAATATGCTTCCGAAGCCGACAAGATAGCCCAGGCAGGGCGTGCGTATGTCGATTTCTACGAGCTGACCGGCGAGACAAAGTACCTGGAGATCGGCCGGCGGATCGGCGAAGTGCTGGCAGCCAGGCTGCGCCCCGGAGACGAGACGCATTCCCCATGGCCCTTCCGGGTGGATGTGCGTAGCGGGACCGTGATCGAAGAATACAGCGCCCACATGCTCCCGGTGGTCAGGTTATTCGATGAACTGATCCGGCTGGGGCAGGGCAATTTCCGGGCAGTGCGTGATCAGGCTTGGGATTGGATCGAGCGCTACCCATTAAAAAACAACCTTTGGAAAGGTCATTTCGAAGACATCCGTCTGGATCCGGCAAATGAAAACCGCGACCAGGTCTCGCCGCTGGAGACTGCCCGCTACCTGCTGGAAAACCGGGAGCAGTACCCGGCGTGGAAGGAAAACGCCGCCTTGTTGATCGACTGGGTCCGGGAGACATTGGGCGGGCAGCCCTTTTTTACCGCCTTGCCGATCCACGAACAGAAATATTGTTACTACCCGATGGGCAGCCACACGGCTCGTTTTGCCGGCCTCTCGGCCCTCTATGCTGAATTGACGGATGATGCTTTCTATAAGGAGCAGGCGGTACGCTCCTTCAACTGGGCCAGTTATATGGCTTGCGAGGACGGCACCGTCACTGTGGGGGTGGACCGTCCGGATTACTACAACCAATGCTGGTTCACGGACGGGTATTTCGATTATGTACCGCATTTCCTGGATGGGATGGCCGCCCTGCCCGAGCTGGCGCCTGCCGAAAGCGACCACCTGCTGCGCTCCAGCTCGGTTGTTCAGGAGGTTTCCTACCAGCCCTGCCAGGTCTCTTATCGTACCTTTGACGCCGGTGGCACCCAAAAATTACGGCTGACCTTTGAACCGGTTCAAATTCTGGCAGGCAGCCAGTCCCTGGAGCGCCAGGAAGTTCTACAGGAAGCTCCGGGATGGATTTTTGACCCGGCGCTGCGCGTCCTGATAGTCAAGCCGGGTGCGCGCCAGGTTGTGGTTCTAGGTCGTTAGGCAGATTAATAAGCACTTATTGTTACTTCGATATGTAGAGCTGTTGGAACAATAAGCAGAGGAAGGAGGTGCAACAGTCTTTAAATGCAAAACACCATTAAATTTGGGTCGATGGGAACAACCGTTCGATGGTTGACCAAAACTTTCAAAAAGGAGATCTAGAATGTCAAGAAAAATCGCAATGTTTGTTGGTCTGTTCATGGCACTGGTTCTGGGCGTAACCGCCTGTGCACCAGCTGCCACCCCCACCCCTGCTCCTGCCACGGCTGCGCCTGCCACAGCCGCACCCGCCACCCAGGCACCTGCAACCGAAGCACCGGTCGTCCCAACTGCCACAGTGGACGCCATGGCGCAGTTGATTGCCGCAGCCAAGACTGAAGGCTCGATCGTTTCCTATGGCGAGCCGGATGACTGGGTAAACTACGGCGGCCTGTATAAGGGCTTTACAGCTGCATACGGCATCACCCACCAGGATACGGATATGGACAGCGGTACGATCATTTCCACCCTGGAAGCCGAGAAATCCTCCCCCGTCGCCGATACCACCGACCTCGGTCTGGCTTTCGCCAAGATTGTCCAGGATGAGAGCCTCTCCCAGGCGTACAAGAACGCCAATTGGGCCGAGATCCCCGATTACGCCAAGGATGCGGATGGCCGCTGGGCCGCTGCTTATTGGGGCGCCATGGCCTTCCTGGTCAATGCGGACAAAGTCACTGCCGTCCCACAGACCTGGGCCGACCTGCTCAAAACCGATTACAAGAACACGGTCTGCATGAAGGACCCGCGTTCCTCCGCCACCGCTCAAATGATCGTCATGAGCTCTGCGTTCGCCAACGGCGGCGATGAGACCAATGTACAGCCCGGCCTGGACTTCTTCAAGAAGTTGATCGACGGCGGTGTGCTCAACGGCGTCTCCCCCTCTTCCGCCACCATCCAGAAAGGCGAGTGCCCGATCACGATCCAGTGGGACTTCGATGCCCTGAGCAATAAGTATGCCAACCCGAACATGAACCTGCAGGTGGTCATCCCCGCAGACGGCACGGTTGCTGGCATGTACATCCAGTTCATCACCGCCGGCGCACCGCATGCCAATGCCGCCAAGCTGCTGCTGGAATACGAATTCTCAGACGCCGGCCAACTGGCCTACGCCCAGGGCTTCGTGCACCCCATCCGCACCAGCGTTGTACTACCCGCCGACCTGCTGGCCAAGTTCCCGCCAACTGACGCCTACAAGCCGGTTCATTTCCCCAAGGACTATGTGGCTCTTGACAAAGCCGGCATCGCGATTGCAGATGGCTGGGCTTTGATCGCCAAGTAACTTACCCGTTCCTCTCCTCACGGATGGAGCAGGGCATCCTGCTCCATCCCGAAGGATTCATTTCAATGAATTCGATCATCTGGACCACTTTTTAAAATGTCATCATTTATTATTTTTGCGATGAAAATCAACACTAAACATAGAGGAGTAAACCATGCCAGTCACCGGTGAAGCCATTCGTTTATCCAGATTATTTTCAGAAGGAAAGAATGCAGTCGTAGTGGCAGTCGATCACGGTCTCTATTTCGGACCTTTGCAAGGGATGATCAACCTGCCGGAAGTGATCCACAAAGCCTGTGGAGCGGATGCCATCCTGATGGCTCCTGGAATGCCCGCTCATTGTAAGGATGTCTTTTCGAAGCGCGGCGCCCCGGCCTGCATCGTTCGCCTTAATTGGGGTTCCAATTATGCCGCCATGTGGAACTACAAGCACTCCCACAGCGTGCCGATGATCTCAGTCGCGGATGCCGTTGCGCAGGGCGCCGATCTGGTCATCAGCAGCTTGAGCCTGAAGAACCCGGACGAGCTGGAAGACGCCCACAATGTGGAAGTTTTCGCCAATTGCGTGGCCCAGGCACGCGCGCTGGGCATACCGCTGGTCGGCGAAGTCTACCCGACCGGAGGCGACGACCAACAACCGGAGGAGCTGCAGGATGAGATCTTCGTCGGCTGCCGCATCATCGCCGAACTGGGCGCTGACCTGGTCAAGACCTTCTATACCGGCAAACGCTTCAAAGAAATCATCGCCGCTACGCCGGTGCCGGTGCTGGCCCTGGGCGCCAAGAAACTTCCCAAGGAAATCGATGTGCTCAATCTGGCCGCGGTTTCTGTCGAGGCTGGTGCGCGCGGGATAGTCTATGGTCGCAACGTGATCCAATCCGAACATCCGGACCGCCTGCTGGAAGCCCTCAAGGAAGTTGTCAAGGGTTTCCAGGCGCCCGATAAGGTCGCAGCCAAGTACAAACTGGATTAGTCAAAAAATATGCAAAGCCTGCTCGCCATTGATGCCGGTACTACCTCCGTCAAAGCCGGGTTGTTCGCACCGGATGGGCGCTGCCTGGGCGTGAGCCGCCAGGAATACCAGCTTGAAACGCCCTCGGCCGAACGCGCCCAGCTTGATCCGGAGGTCTACTGGCAGGCCTGCTTGAAAACGGTGCGGGCCGCCCTGGAACAATCCGGCCAACAGCCCGGGCAGGTCAAGGCTTTGGCAGTTTCCAGCCAGGGTGAAACCACCATAACATTGGACCGCACAGGCCGGGCAATCTATCCGGCCATGGTCTGGTTGGATAACCGTGCCACGAAACAGGCCGCCTTCCTGGCAAGCCGCTTCGGAGCAGAAGTCTACCCTCGCACCGGCATCCCCGAGATTGTAGCCACCTGGCCAGCCTGCAAGATCATGTGGCTGCGTCAGAATGAGCCGGAAATTTTTGCCCGGGCAGCCAAATTCGTGCTTGTACAGGATTATTTGATCTATCGCCTGACAGGTCGGATCGTGACGGATGGATCGATTTCCTGCACGACCCTAAACTATGATATCCAGAAGAACGCCTGGTGGAATGATGTCCAGGAGGCGATTGGGATCCGGGCAGAACAGCTCCCCGAGATCATTCCCCCTGGCAGCCGTGTCGGCGCTTTGTCGCCGGATGCGGCAGAGGCGCTTGGACTGACGACAGATACATTTGTCATTACCGGCGGGATGGATCAGGCTGTCGGTGCGATCGGCGCAGGCAACTTCCGGCCCGGGATCGTCTCAGAATCGACTGGAGCGGCACTGGCAATCCAGGCCACCATATCGGACCCGTTGATAGACAAGTCGCAAGTCGTTCCGGTGTACTACCACAGCGCTCCCGGGCAGTACCTGTTCGTCCCGGTCTGCCCAACTGCTGGCATGGCGCTCAAATGGCTGCGGGATGCCTTCTTCCAGGATGAGATAAAACAGGCCGATCAAGCCGGGATGGATGCCTATGATCGCCTGACCGACCTGGCTGGAGCAATTCCGGCTGGCTCGGACGGTCTGGTCATGCTGCCCCACCTGATGGGCGCCTTCAGCCCGGAGACAAACCTGGCGGCACGCGGCTCGTTTACCGGGTTCACACTGAGCCATACACGCGGCCATTTCGTGCGCGCTTTGCTAGAAGGCGTGGCCTTCATGCTCAGGCAAAACCTGGAGTTCATCGAGCGTACCGGTATGGAGATCAAGGAAATCCGTTCCACCGGCGGCGGGGCGCGCAGCCGGCTTTGGAACCAGATCAAGGCGGATGTCTGCAACCGGCCAGTGGTCACATTGGCCAACGAGGAGACCGGTCTGCTGGGTGATGCCATCCTGGCGGGTGTATCGTCCGGCGTCTTCCAGTCGATCGAAGAAGGTTGTCATGCGATGGTAGCCGTGAAGGAAAGCTTCCTGCCAGGTCGGGATGCAGGCGTATATGCCGGCTCTTACCAGTTGTATTGCGAGCTTGACCGGCAGCTCTCGGGATATTACCGGGCAAGCTTTGGAAAAGGCAAGTAAGGAAAGCTATTTATACTTTTTTTCTACGAAAGGATGACTGCAATGACAAATAAACCGATAGTAGGTGTGCTGGTAACAGCTTTACTGGAAGACGATTACAACAAGACCGCGCACGTCCGGCCGATGGCGCAAAAAGTTGCCGATAAAATCGGAACGATCATCAAGCAATATGCCCAGGTGGTCTGCCCGCCGCTGGTGGAGGAAGAACACCAGGCCGAGGCGGCTGCCCGGATGTTTAATACTGCCGGTGTCGACTTGATCGTGGCTGTGGAAGTGGCATATACCAAGGGTGTTGTGCCTACGCGCTGCTTCCTGGATACTACCGCCCCGGTTTTGGTCTGGAACACACAGCAGATCGAATTCCTGCCTGAGGATGCCGATTTCGACCTGATCATGCTCAACTCGGGCATGGCCGGCGTTCCGGAGATGACTTCCGCCTTGCTGCGGATGAAGCGCCCGTTCTGGATGGTCACCTCCAGGATGGACGATCCGGAAGGCCAGCAGAAATTGGCCGGCTACATTGCCGCAGCCGGGGCCATCCGGCGGCTTAAGCAGGCGCGCATCGCCGTGTTCGGTCACGCCTTCGAAGGCATGACCGACTTGATGATCGACCAGCTCAGCCTGCGCCAGTTTGTAGGCCCGGTTTGCTGGCCGGTGGAACCTGAAAAGGTTTCGATCGCCATGGGCCAGGTCTCCGATGAGCAGGTCAAAGCATTGGTGCTCAAAGAATCTGGCCGTTATAAGATCGAGATGGACGCGGCGCAATTGGAGCGTTCCTGCCGCCTGGCGCTGGCGCTGGAAAAAGTCACGCGCGAGGGCAAGTTCGATGCCGTGGCTTCCTTTGACCAGGTCTGGCTGACGGATGCGCGTGTTGGGATCATCCCGGCCTACGCCACCGGCCGACTATGCGAGCTTGGCATTCCCACTTCAACCGAAGCTGACCTGACCACCGTTACCGCCATGCTGATCCTGCAGGAATTGGCCGGCAAGTCCACCTTCCTGGAGAACTACGTGATCGATTTCAAGCGGGATGCGATGATCCTGTCGCACGATGGGCATGGCAACCCGGCTTTGGCCGCCCGCCCGGCGGACGTGACCCTCAAGCACAGCATTTATTACCAGGGCGTGAACGGCTTTGGGGCCAGCTTCGAGTACGCTTACGCCCCCGGACCGGTAACCAATATGTCACTGGTCAACGTAGGCGGGCGCTGGCGCCTGAACATTTCAGAGGGCGAAAGCCTCCCGATCACGCCTCGACCCGTGGCTGCTCCCCAGATGCTGTTCAAACCCAGCCATCTGGGCATCCAGGATTGGTGTGATGCCTGGTGCAAGGCCGGCTCGCCGCACCACATGGCGTTAGCCTATGGGCATCTGGCCAAACAAATCAAGCTCTATGCCGAAATGCAGGGATTGGAAGCAGTTGAGATCTAATCCGGGCGACAAGAACGAAACATGTCGTGTAAAATGAATGCGACGAAAAAACTTTGGTTTTGGTGAGGTCAGCCATGGAAGATATAAGTGCCGCCGAACGTAGGTCAAAGATCGGTCAGATGGTCCTGGAGGATGGGAAAGTCCTGGTCGCCAGCCTGGTGGAGCAGTTCCAGGTTACCGAAACCTCCATCCGCCGCGATCTGACACTGCTGGAAGCCAGCGGCCGGCTGAAACGCGTGCATGGTGGAGCCATCCCCATCCCCGGCAGTTCCCGTACCGATTCGTTTGCGGAAAAAAAGGAACTGCACATTAAAGCCAAGGAAAGGATTGGAAAATTAGCGGCGGAGATGATCCGGCCCAAGGATATCCTCCTGCTGGACTCGGGCACAACCACTCTGCAAGTCATCCGGCACGTACCTTCGGCCCTGCGCAGCAGCAACATCATTACCCTGGTTACAAATTCCCAGCCGATCGCGCAGGAAGTGCTCACCTGGCCATCTCCCAACCTGACCATCCTGGGCGGGTTATACCTGCCGGATTATCAGGCCACCGTAGGCCCCCAGACGCTGGCCCAGCTCCAGGAATTAACTGCCGATAAGGTTTTCCTGGGCACAGACGGCCTGACGTTGCTCAGCGGTGCCACCACAGCCAATATCCTGATGGCCGAAGTGGACCGCATGATGGTGGAACGCTCCCGCCAGGTGATCCTGGTGACCGACAGTAGCAAGATCGGCCGGGTCGGTTTCGTACCGGTCAAACCTGTGAATGCATTCCATATGCTCATCACCGACACGGATGCCCCGCCTGCTATCATCCAGGCGATCCGCGACATGGGAGTGGAAGTAATCCTGGTCTGACAAAGTCGCGGTCGGGCCTTTGGCCTGGACCGTTTGCAAGACAAGCGGCCTGTTTATCAAAGCCGCATGCCTGAGGAGGCAGCCGGCCGGCTTTCTCCTCAGGTTAGTCTCTTCCGGATGGCAGGCATTTGAAAGGAGTCAGGCTGCATGTTCAGGGGCATCCAGATCACCCCGCCTTTTTTTGAGATCGGACCCAAGGCTTATCTGTATGGCGAAGAATGCCTTAAACTGGCCAGGTTTGCCGACCGGATCAGCGTGAAATACGGTGTCCAGATCATTTTCACCCCGCAGTATGTTGACATCCCGCTGCTGGCACACGCGACCCGGAATTTGTTGGTCTTTGCCCAGCACATGGATTCGCTGCCGGTGGGGCGCGGCGTCGGTTCTGTTCTGCCGGAGGCTGTGCGGGCTGCCGGGGCAACCGGTGTTCTGCTGAACCATGCCGAGAAGAAACTGTCCCTGGCAGAGTTGGAGCGTACCATCCAGCGTGCCGACCAGGTAGGCTTGGCCTCCATGGCCTGCGCCGACAATCTTGAACAGGCTGAGCTGATCGCCCGCATGCATCCTAACATCATTATCGCAGAATCTCCCGACCAGATCGGTGTAGGGAAACGGGCTGCCAACGATCGCCAGATCATTGCCGAGATCAATGCAACCGTCTGGGCAATCGACCCCGAGATCCGGGTGCTGCATGGAGCCGGGATCAGTTGCGGTCAGGATGTTTACGATATTATTTCGGCCGGCGCCCAGGCAGCCGGTTCCACCAGCGGCATCCTCAAAGCCGAGCATCCTTTTGTGATGCTCGAGGAAATGATCCGCTCGGTACGCACGGCCTGGGACAACACACATTAATTATTTGGAGGTTTGGTAATGGCAGTTTATCATGAGACATTCAAGATCCAGTCGGACCGGCGGCCTACTTTCGAGGATGTGACGGGACGGGTGCAGGCGGTGTTGAAAAACTCCGGGCTTAAGAACGGGATCCTGCTGGTCTATTCCCAGCACACCACCTGCAGCGTACTGATCCAGGAAGCTTCCGATGATACGAATTATTGGGGCACCGAACTCCTGATGCAGGACCTGGTGGACGTGCTTGAAAGGGTCATCCCGACCTGCCGCACCGAAGGGCAATATCACCATCCGGGCCCCAAACATATTGAGGCCGCTGCCGGCCGGGATGAACTGCCATCCTGGTCACTGAACACGGATGCGCATCTCAGGTCAGTCCTGATGGGACGTTCAGTGTCGATCCCCATCTTGGATGGCCAGATGGAATTGGGCGAGTTTGGCTGTATCTATTTCGCCGATTTTGACCAGGTGCGGGCACGCGAACGGAACGTCCTGGTACAAATTGTAGGGGAATAAGAACAGATTTGCAAAAAAAGGTTACTAAAAGAAAGCCGGCGTCTGTCTGAGACGCCGGCTTTTTTATCCACACTCTTTTACATTCCATCATCCTGGTCTTTGGCTGCGTAGCCTGGACCGGATTTGAAGAAATCATAATTAGGTTTAATGTCATCCCTCAGATTGACTACTTCACCGGCAGCCAATTGCTTGACGGTATCCAATACTATCTTGGTGCCATGGTGGTTGGTGCCTTCAAAATGGCCGGTCAGCCCAACCTTGCTGATAAATTCTCCGCCCTTGGCGGTGTAGGCGGCCGGGACTTCGTCCTCCGGGAAAATGGCCAGGTATGGACATTCCGGGATGCACGCCCCGCAGTCGATGCAGGTATCGGGGTCAATATATATCCAGGGCCATTTGGCCACCGGCTCGCCGGGAACCATGCACTCCACTGGGCATACTTCAATGCAACCACGGTCGCGTACGCACAGGCTGGTAATAATATGGGTCATCTAGTACCTCCTTCGTGTGGAATCAGAACATCGTTGACATATTATATCCGTGTTGGGTGAATTGCGCAATTAAATTCCAAAACGACCCGTACAACATCCCGAAATATTTCCGCGAAAAAAAGAACGCGAAGAGATATTTACTTTTCTTCGCGTTCTTAAAAGCTTCGCGGTAAATTATTTAATTATGGTATTTATTTTGCAGTGTAGCGGCTGGCAACGGCCTTCCAATTGACCACATTCCACCAGTTGGTGACGTACTCGGCACGGCGGTTCTGGTATTTCAGGTAATAGGCATGTTCCCAAACGTCCAATCCCAATAATGGAGCCATGCCTTCAGATAACGGGCTATCCTGGTTGGCGGTGGAAACCACGCTCAATTTTCCACCTTTTTTCACCAGCCAGGCCCAACCGGAACCAAACCTTCCCATGGCCGCTTTCTCTAATTGGGCTTTGAAATCGACAAAGGATCCGAACTCTGCTTCAATGGCTTTGGCCAACTGGCCCTCCGGCTCCCCGCCGGCTTTGGGAGCCATGATCTCCCAGAACAAGTTGTGGTTCACTGTACCACCGCCGTGGTTGCGGACGGCCATTCGGATGTCATCTGGAACGGCATTCAGGTCTGAGAGCAATGCTTCAACAGTTTTGCTGCCCAGTTCGGGGTGTTTCTCGATGGCCGCGTTCAGGTTGCTGACGTAGGCGGCATGGTGTTTGTCGTGGTGCACCTGCATGGTCATGGTGTCAATGAAAGGTTCCAGCGCATCATACGCATATGGAAGTGGCATAAGTTGGAAAGCCATAATTTTTCTCCTTGGTCGATTAGAAATTATATATATGATAAATATTACCTATATTATATACTTCATATTTCGAAAGTCAATGTTGAAAGCCGGATTTCTAACATTTCGTTTACAATATCGTTCGTGCGTTGGAACGTTTACGCGTTGACAGGTTGGAACGTGCAAACGTTATTACGTTATAACGATGACACATGGAGCTGCCTGCTTGAATAATCCCCCGCGTCGTTCCACCCTGACCTTCATCCTGCTGGGCGGGATCCTGGCTGTTTCGACCGCCTCGATCATGATCAAATTTGCCCAGCACGAAGGTGCTCCCTCCATCGTCATCGCGGCCTTCCGTTTGACGCTGGCTGCACTCGGGCTGGCCCCGCTGGCACTAACCCGCTACCGCTCAGAACTGCTCCTTTTGACCAGGCGTGAATGGCTGCTGGCGCTGCTTTCGGGGGTCTTCCTGGCACTCCATTTTGGCCTATGGATCACATCGCTGCAGTATGCCAGCGTGGCCAGCTCGGTTGTATTAGTGTCGACCATCCCTTTGTGGGTGGCGCTGGCCTCCCCACTGGTGCTGCACGAACGCGTTGGGACAGCCACCTATATCGGGCTGGCGTTGGCGCTGTTGGGTGGGACCGTGGTCAGCCTGAGCGATGCCTGCAGCCTGCACTCCGGTTCGCTCACCTGTCCTCCGGCGGCGGTGTTCTTCGGCGGGACGGCCTTCCTGGGGGATTTCCTGGCCCTGGCAGGCGCCTGGATGGGGGCTGGGTACTTGTTGGTCGGACGCAAGCTGCGCGCCAAGATCGACTTGATCCCATATATCTTCATCGTTTATGGGATGGCAGCCATCCTGCTGATTGCGATCATGCTCGGGTTCGGGGAAAGCCCGCTCGGATTTTCACCCATCACCTACCTGTGGTTGGTGCTTCTGGGGTTGGTGCCGCAGTTGCTGGGGCACTCCATTTTTAATTGGTCTCTAAAATACGTCCCGGTCTCGCTGGTCTCCGTGACCCTCTTGGGCGAGCCGGTCGGTTCAACGATCCTGGCCTACTTTATTTTGCAGGAACAGCCCGGTTGGGTCAAGATCATCGGGGCGGTATTGATACTGGCAGGGATCTGGCTGGCAGCCAGGACAAACAACTAAAGTCGTCCCGAAGGTTTGTTGGGGTGTGGCAATATCTTGATAAAGCCTTCGGGATATTATCACAACCTTCTTCAGGTAAATCCCACTGATTCATCGTAACCCAATAGCCACATGTTAGCTGCCGGTTAGGCAGCTTTTCATATCTGGTTTTATACTCTTGCCATCCTCCAGGGAAGCACGAACCTGTCCGTTCGGACAGTACGAAACCATCCTGCCGGAGGATGCGTATATATAAGAGCAACATTAGAATGTGTATACAATTCAAAAAGGAGAAGAGCATATGAATATCAAACGTAATTCTGGGGCGCTCGTGGCCGGATCGATCCTGATTGCCTTCGGCTTGCTGGCCCTGGTCGGACAGCTATTCCGGGGCTTTCAATTCTGGAGCTATCTTTGGCCCTTCATCGTCATCGGCATCGGCGGGTTGTTCTTCATCGGGATGTTCGCGGGCGGCAAATCAATGGCCGGGCTTGCCATTCCCGGCAGCGTGATCGGCGGCATCGGCATAATGTTGTTCCTCCAAAACATCACTCATGGCTGGGAGAGTTGGGCTTACAGCTGGACGGTCATCTTGATCCTGGTCGGCCTGGGCATCTTCATCATGGGCCTCTATACAGCCGACGAACACCGCCGGCAGTCCGGGTTGAGCGTTATGAAAGTGGGAGCGATCCTGTTCATCATCTTCGGCGGCTTTTTCCAATTGCTCTTCTCGGCCTTCCGGCCCTACGGGCTGCAGCAATATATCTTCCCGGTTCTGCTGGTACTGTTGGGGATCTACCTGGTAGTCGTTCGCTCCGGCTTGCTGCCTTCCAAACATTCGGATACGAATGGATCATCCATCAATATTTCTGAAGAGAAAAAGTAGGAGAACTATCATGAGAAACCGTTCTTTATTCTGGCCGTTCTTTCTGATCGCCGCCGGCTTGGTGTGGCTGTTGATCGAGATCCGCAGTATTCCGGTTGAAAACCTGTGGGCCCTGATGTATATCTGGCCGTTCTTCCTGATGGCCGCGGGAGTCGGGCTGATCCTGCGCTCACGTTGGCCGGTGGCCCGCATGTTCGTTTCGGGACTACTCGTTCTGGGAATGGTTGGCGCAGTTGTCTTTGCTCCCCGGTTGAACTGGAACAAAGCCCCGGGCTGGAGTTACTTTACCTGGGCTAATTTCAACGGCTCCGTGCGCGGTTCCGGGGTGGTTGTTTCCGAGACTCGCAAATCGGCGGACTTCACTTCTGTGGAGATCAATTACCCGGTCGAGCTCACCATCCAGCAAGGCAATGTCCCTTCCATGACCGTCGAGGCCGAGGATAATCTATTGCCACAACTTGCTACACGCGTCTCAGGCAGTACCCTGTATATCGAGAATAACCAGCCGGATTGGACCAAGCGTGTGAATTCCACCCGGCCGGTCAGGATCCATATGACCGTCAAAGACTTGCAGCGGGTGGATTTCCCGAGCGCAGGTAGCCTGCAAATCGGGAATTTGCAGACCAGTCAACTGGATCTCTCCATCAGCGGCGCCGGGAGCGTCAACGTGGCCAACCTGACCGCCCAGAAACTGAGCGTGAACCTCAGTGGGGCCGGGAACATCACAGCCGGCGGCAAGGTGGACAGCCTGGACATGGATATCAGCGGCTTTGGTGGTTTCCAGGGTGGTGGCCTGTCCAGCCAGAGCGCCCGCGTCACCATCAGCGGCGCCGGTAACGCCACCGTCTGGGCAAAAAGCGACTTGAACGTCGATATCAGCGGCACCGGCTCGGTCAAATATTACGGTTCACCGAGCGTGACCCGCAACGTCAGCGGCCTGGGCAGTGTCAGTGGGTTGGGCAATAAATAGTTGAGAATGGATATTCATAAACAAACCTGCCTTCGGGCAGGTTCTTTTGTATTAGGAATTATAATTATGACGTAAACTGACATATATATTACTTATAATAAGAACAAAGGGTACGATGAGCTCACCTGCCTCCCGCCTGATTTCCCTGATCATGTTGCTGCAGCGCCAACCCAACCAGAAAGCCGGTGACTTGGCAGTCGGTCTGGGAGTCTCGGTTCGCACTCTACACCGCTACTTCACCCAACTGGATGAAATGGGCATCCCGATCTATGCCGAGCGCGGACCCTACGGGGGTTTCTCGCTGGTGCGCGGCTACAAGCTGCCGCCGCTCATCTTCAGCCCGGAAGAAGCCACCGCAATATCGCTCGGGGCCAGTCTGGTCGAGGAGATGTGGGGGAAGCTGTATCGCGCGGCAGCCCACTCTGCCCTCGCTAAACTGGAAAACCTGCTGCCCGAGACGCAGCGCGAGGAAGTCAGCTGGGCCCGCCGCAGCCTGGTAAGCAGCGGGTTGTATCCTCCCGGGCTGGATGCCCAGGCTGCCATCCTGGAACAGCTCCGCTCCGCCATGCACGCCTCCCGGCAGGTGGAAATCGTATACAGTTCAGCCACGGCTGTCACATCCTCCAGGCGCCGATTGGACCCGTATGCGCTGGTCTTCCGTTGGGGCTGGTGGTACGTGGTCGGCTTTTGCCATAACCGGCGGGAGCTGCGCACCTTTCGGATCGACCGCATCCAGGAATTGACTGCGTTGCAGGAGGCCTTTGAGAGGCCGTTGGATTTCGACGCACGCGCCTTCATGGCCCACGAGCCTGTTGGCCAGCCTCAGGTGTGCGCCAGGCTCAAGTTCTCCAAACAAGCCGCATCCATTGCTCGTCTCAACCGCCCCAATTGGGAATCATTCGAGGAACAGCCGGATGGCTCGGTGGTGGTGACCTGCTCAGCCCCCGATTTGAATTGGGCCGCCAGCACGAGCCTGGCGTATGGGCCGCTGGTCGAAGTGCTCGATCCACCCGAATTGCGCATTCTCCTGCGGGATTGGGCGCAGGCGTTGGTGGAGATATATTCAAAAGGAGAATGATTATGGAAAAACTGGATCTCAAGCACGACCTGAAATACCTGTATGCGCCATCTGCTAAAAAGATCGAAGTAGTGGATGTACCGGCGATGACCTTCGTTATGATCGACGGCGCCATCGAACCGGACCAGACCCCCGGTACCTCGCCGCTCTTCGCCGAGAACATGCAGGCGCTCTATGGCGCCTCATACACATTGAAGTTCGCAGCCAAATTGCGCAAACAGGATCCGGTCGATTACCCGGTGATGGCGCTCGAAGGCCTGTGGTGGGTGGAGGATGGCACGTTTGACATCCGCAAGCCTGGCAATTGGAAGTATACCGTCATGGTCATGCAGCCGGACCTGGTTTCTCCGGAGATGTTTGCGCAAGCATTAGCCCAACTCCGTAAAAAGAGGGGCGACCAGCCGGCTTTTGGAAGACTGCGGCTGGAGCGCTTTTGCGAAGGATTGTCAGTACAGACCATGCATATCGGCCCATACGCCAGCGAACCTGCCACTGTCGACAGGATGCAGACCTTCATGCATGAAAATGGCTGTCAGGACCTGGTTGGACTGGGTGGAAAGCACCACGAGATCTATATGGGCGACCCGCGCCGCGCCGACCCGGCCAAACTCAAGACGGTTTTGAGGCATCCGGTCAAGAGAATGTGACAATCACCTTGAAAGTGACTTCTCATCGACTCAGAATGATTACTTCCTGGAAATCTCCTCTCCCCATCGATCCGCTGCCCGTACTGCTTGCCTGGCAGGACCCGGCCCTGACTTATCACGTCCAACGCGACCTGCAGGGACATCCGGTCGAGCTGCTGGGGACACTCTGGGAGCTGCCCGAGCCGCTCCGCTTGACCACTAAACAACATTCGAATGGTTCCTGGCATTACCCTGAGCGTCCCAACCACCCGGCGCCGAATGCCAATTATGACCTGCTCGAGACCTACCGCTCCCTGCGCATCCTTGTGGAAAAGTATGGCTTTCAAAAAGACCAGACTGCCCTGGCTCGGGCCGCGGAGTACGTTTTTTCCTGTCAGACGGAGGAGGGCGACATCCGCGGCATACTCGGCAACCAGTATATGCCCTATTACCACGCTGCCATTCTCGAGCTGTTTATCAAAGCTGGCTATACGAAAGACATCAGGGTAGAAAAAGGGCTGCAATGGCTGCTTTCGATGCGCCAGGCGGATGGCGGCTGGCTCATCCCTGCCCAACTCGTACCTGCCAAATTGAAAACAGACCAATTCTGGCAGAGCGCGCCCATCCTGCCCGATCGTTCCCGGCCACACTCGCACCTTGCCACGGGCATGGTCCTGCGGGCTTTTGCCGCCCATCCGGATTATCGCCAGCGTATTGAAGTGATCGCCGCCGGCAACTGCCTGAAAGAGCGCCTGTTCCAGCCCGACAAGTACAACGACCGCAAGGCGCCTTCCTACTGGCTAAAGTTCCAGTTCCCCTTCTGGTGGCCCAACCTGCTCACTGCCCTGGATACATTCTCCTGGTTGGGCTTCGACCGGCAGGATGGCCAGATCGGCCGCGCGTTGGACTGGTTCATTGCCAATCAATCCGCCGATGGCTTATGGGAGACCGGTTACGGTTCCGGGAGCGGAGCCGCGGCAATGCGGCATTGGGTTGGGCTGGCTGTCTGCCGGGTGCTCAAACGTTTCTACGAAATGGAGGGCTAGCAATGTCACTCAAACCATTCGCTGGGTTCGTTTCTTTCCAAACTCACCACTGCGTTACAGGCTCGATGCGCCACATTTATGCTTTCAACCGGCACGACTTAAGCGAAGAGCTGCTGCTCGGGTTGGGCGAAGGTGTCGGCTTCATATATTGGCAAGCGCGCGGGCAGGCACCCTTTCTTGGCGGGCGGGCAACCCCCAAACCAGGTATGGAAGAACTGGCCGGGCAGCGCACCGGTGTGCACATCGCTCCACATACCACCCTCAGCCTGCGTAAAGCTCGTCGGGATTTGCTTGAACTGCTGGGTCGCGGCCAGCCGGTGATGCTCCAGGTGGATATGGGCTTCCTGCCTTATTTCGACTTTCATGGGCAGGATTATCATTTCGGCGGGCATGTTGTCACCGCCTGCGGTTACGATCTGGATAAGGATGAGATTCTGCTCGCCGATCGGGACGGGTTGCACCCGGTATCTTTCGCGGACCTGGACGAAGCGCGCAATTCGACCTTCAAACCTTTTCCTCCTCGCAATGCCTGGTGGAGCTTCGACTTCAGCGATTACCACTCTCCCCATCCCACAGAAATACACCGGTCGATTGCCGCCCAGGCAGCCGGGATGCTCGCACCGCCGATCCACAACTTCGGCATTCAGGGCATCCGGCTGGCGGCGAAACGCATCCCGGAGTGGCCCAGGCTCATGAGCACTGAGGAAGTTCGCCAGGCTCTATTCAACGCTTATATCTTCATCAATCCGGTTGGAGGCAGCGGCGGCGGCCTCTTCCGTTACATGTTCAGCCGCTTTCTCAAGCAGGCCGCCATCCTCACCGGGAATGAACGCCTGGATTGCTGCGCCGGGACCTTTCAGCAGGTTGGCGCTGCCTGGGAATCTGTTTCCGCCTGGGCCAGGGAGGTCTCCGCACTTTCCGACCCTGCCCTTCGTCTTGCAGAATGCACCCCCATGCTTCTTGCCATAGCAGACCAGGAGCAGTCCGCCTGGGAGGCTCTGGGGAAGTAGGAAATCCAGGTTCCTATGATGAATGTTTGTTTTCAATGTGGCATGTACCATGCCGACAAACTGATTGACCCTTCCGGTCCTTTTGCGGTCTGTCCGGAATGCGGCTATAAACATCCATTCAGGCAGTTGCCTCTGCTGGTCGTTTCAGGGGCTAGCGGCTCGGGTAAAACCACTGTTTGCCAGTCATTATTAGGCCAGGTTATTCAGGCGGTATTACTGGATAGTGATATCCTTTGGCGGTCTGAGTTCAACGCCCCCGACACTAAATATCGGGAATTTTTTGAGACCTGGTTACGAGTTTGCAAGAATATTTCCCAGTCAGGCCGTCCAGTTGTTCTTTTTGGAGCAGGTGTGGGCGCCCCTGAGAATATAGAAGGTTGCATTGAGCGTAGATATTTCTCAAAAGTTCACTATTTGGCGCTGGTTTGTTCTGATGAAGACCTTTCCGAACGGCTGCGCAAGCGGCCGGTTTGGCGTGGTACACGTGAGTCCGCCTTCATTGATGAGCAGGTCCGCTTCAATCGCTGGTTCAAATCATTCGATGGTCAACCTACCATCCGGTTGATCGATACAACCGGTGTTGTTTCCAAACAAACCACATTGCAGGTTGCAGACTGGATTGATGAGATTGTAAGGTTGTCATAGTAGCCGGCCGGCCGACCAAAAAGCGACCGGTGCTAACTTCCTGGAGGCGAATAAAATGACTCTACCCCTTTCCTGGCTGCTCGAACCCGATGACCCCGCTGCTCGTTACCTGGCCTTGCGCGACCTTTCCGGGCTGGCTGCGGATGACCCCGAACTGCTGGCTGCACAAAAAGCCGCCCACACCCGGGGACCGGTCAAGACCATTTTGGACAACATGCATCCGAAAGGCTACTGGTCAAAGCCCGGCGCCGGCTATAACCCCAAGTATTTCTCGGCAGTCTGGTCGCTGGTCACGCTTTCACAACTCGGCGCATCGGCCGCAGTGGATGAGCGTATTATACGCGCCTGCAGCTATATCCTCGATAAGGCCCTTACGCCGCAAGGTCATTTCTCCATCAACGGCACACCCTCCGGCACCGTTGACTGCCTGCAGGGCAACCTGTGTGCGGCCTTGGTGGCGTTGGGATGTAACGATCCACGCCTGGATACGGCTTATGAATGGATGGCACGCACGGTCACCGGTGAAGGGATCGCATCCAACACCGAAAAAGATGCCCCGCTGCGTTATTATGCTTACAAATGTGGACCCTTGTTCGCCTGTGGGGCTAATAAAACACTATCCTGTGCCTGGGGCGCCGCCAAGGTTATGCTGGCCTTTTCCCGCTTGCCGGCTGAGCGTCGCACACCACTGATCCAGCGCGCCATCCGGCAAGGTGTGGATTTCCTGTTCAGCACCGACCCCGCCCGGGCCGACTATCCCTGCGGCAACACCCCCAAACCCAGCCGGAACTGGTGGTTGTTCGGCTTCCCGGTCTTCTACGTCACCGATCTGCTCCAAATCGTTGAGGCTCTGGTGGCGTTGGGCTACGCTCAAGATCCGCGTCTCACCAATGCCTTAAAGCTGATCCGTGACAAACAGGATGCACACGGGCGCTGGGAGCTGGAATACGATTACGCCGGTAAAACCTGGGTCGATTTTGGACCAAAGAAATCCCCCAATAAATATGTCACCTTGCGGGCTCTGAACGCGTTGAAATTCACATCCTGATCGTCCACATGGAACCCGGTCGAATAAATATATTCCTGGTTCCATTCCAGGATTTATCAAATTCTTGATACATCCAGGAATATAAGTGCTCGATCCCTTCTTTTGAACTCAAGGCTGGGTTTAAGAAGTAAATTCGCTCACTCTGAAGTTCGTAGCCTACCGCCACCATGTAATGTCCCACGCTGGCATGCCGCAGGTCGCGCAGGGTTTCCCAGGTTGTCTGCCACGCAATCGCCACGATCGGCAATTTATTTTCGGATATGGCCCGCTCCAGGTCCTGGATGGAAGCGTGGTTTTTATATTCCACTTTTCCCGGTGAAAATCTTCGCAGCGCCTTGCCATAGCCCAGCCAGGTGGGCATACCAAAGCCATGGATTTTTAATCCTTTGCGTTCGAGCAATGCCTCGACCGCCTCACCCTTATAATTGGATTCTTTTGAAAAATGATTACAAAGATTGGCCGCCATCGCGATCGAAAAAGGACCACAACCCTGGGCATGCTCGGGGAGTTGCGATTGGAAAAAAGGCAGCAGCTCGTCTTCCAGGAGACCCCTGTAAAAAACCGCCAAGCCGGTTGAAGTATTAAGGTTAACTCTGGATTGAGATATCATCTGCAGCTTGCTTCATTAAAATATAGTATCTTTCATCTTATTCCAATGAAAATGCATCGGCGTAATCTGTCCGGCCTCCACGACCATGATCTTTTCGGCATACAGCTTGCCCTGCAGCTTTTGCAAGCCCCGGAGATTGCCGTTGTAGAGGGGGAACAGGAACAAGCCAAGAGTTTCGAAATCTCCTTTGCCAAACTCGGTAATATCCCAGCCTAATTTGTTTTCGGCGATCTCGTTTACCTCCGTTCCCTTCTTCATCCAGGTTTCAGGCTTCCAGTAAGTAAACGGCGGCAGGTAAAAACCGCGGCTGTGAATATATTCGTCGACTTTTTGTATGTTTGCATTGATTTCAGAACGTTTCATTTTTTATTTACCGCTGGTACAGCCAGTTCATTTCCTTGATTCTCTTCTGCAAGCCGTCGCTGAGCGCCTCCCCGTTCATACGCCATTCCCAGTTCCCGCCCAACTTGGATGGATAGTTCATGCGCGCAGCGGTGCCCAACTCCAGGAAATCTTGCAAGGGAGCCAGGGAAAAGACCGCCACTGAATTCCAGGCATGCTGGATCAAGTCCCAGGCGATCTGGCTGCCGTCTATCTGTAAATACCGGCGGGCAAAATCTTTCTCGGTTTCGGGTGCACGCTCATACCAGCCGCGCGTGGTGTCGTTATCGTGAGTGCCGGTATAGACCGCACAATTTTTGGGATAGGAATGCGGCAGGAAAGGATTATCCGGGCCGGAGAATGCAAACTGCAGTATCTTCATCCCCGGAAGATCGAACTGCTCCCGTAAAGCCACCACATCCGGTGTAATGACGCCCAAATCTTCGGCCAGGATTGGCAGACTGCCCAAATTAGCCTGGACGGCGTTGAAAAAGTCGGCAGCCGGACCGGGTACCCAGCAGCCGATCTCAGCGGTCGGTTTCCCGGCCGGGATTTCCCAGTACCCGGCAAAGCCCCGGAAATGATCGATGCGCAGGATATCCACCAGCTTCAAGGTGGCGCGGATGCGCTCCAGCCACCAGGCATAGCCGCTGGCTTTGTGGACTTCCCATTTGTATAGTGGATTGCCCCACAATTGCCCGGTCGGGGAGAAATAATCGGGCGGTACGCCTGCCACTACGGTGGGGTTGCCATCCTTGTCCAGGTAAAAGAGATCCGGATGGGCCCAAACATCCGATGAATCGAAGGCTACGAAGATCGGGATATCACCGATGATCTGCACGCCCTTTTCATGGGCGTATTCAAGAACATTCTTCCACTGGCGGAAGAAGAGGAACTGGTAGAACGAGAAACGGACAACCAGGCCGGCAAGTGTTCTGCGCGCCTCCTGCATGGCAGTTGTTTCGCGCAGGCGCAGCGCCTTCGGCCAGAGATCCCAGGCGCCTCCGTCATAAGTTTCCTTGATCGCCATGAACAGGGCGTAGTCATCCAGCCAGCCGGCATTTTCTGCACAGAAAGAGTCAAACTCGGCTTTCACTGGCCCGGTTGCCGAAGAGAAATGCTGAAAAGCCCTTTCTAGCAAAGCTGGTTTCCATAAATACAGTCTACCGAAATCCACACGCTGGTCATCCCAGGCCGGCATGTCAGCCAGGTCTTCCTGTTTGAGCAGGCCCTGTTCGAGCAGGATATCCGGGCTGATCATATAAGGATTGCCTGCAAAGGCCGAGAAACACTGGTAGGGCGAATCGCCGTAACTGGTAGGCCCCAATGGCAGAACCTGCCAGAGCTTGCAGCCGCTTTCGGCCAGCCAGTCCAGCCATTCGAATGCAGCCGGGCCGAGGTCGCCTATCCCATAAGGCCCGGTCAGGCTGGTTGGATGTAAAAGGATTCCGGCGCTGCGGTTAAATTTCATAAGGCTTCCTCTTGGTTTGAATGGATTCACCCGATTTTACTTCCGGGTCAGGGTAATCACTGGCGACCACGTCCGTGCCGATCTCCGCGCCCGGGTCCACCCCCATGCCCGCCGGTATTTCGCTGTTCTTGCCGATGACGGCCAGAAGGATCACGGGGTTGGCGATACCTCCGCCGATTCTGGAATTTGCGCCCACATGGACGCGTTTATCGATAATGGCGCGCTCGATTACCGCTCCGCTTTCAATAACGGTATCCGTCATAATGATGGACTCGCGCACCACCGCGCCCGGGCCTACGATCACACCTGGTGAGAGCACGCTGGACTCCACCCGGGCGCCTTCGTGTACGAAACAACCGTCCGAGAGCATGCTGGCGTAGATACTTGCACTTACCGGTATACGCGAAGGCGGGCGCTCCTCGGTACGGGTATGGATGATCCAACTGCGGTCGTAGAGTTTTAGCAGCGGGTTGGGACTGAGCAGGTCCATGTGCGCCTGCCAGTAGGAGTTGATGGTCCCCACATCCATCCAATAACCGGTGTAGGGAAAGGCAAATATGCGTGCTTCACTCTTAATGAGGCGTGGCAGGATATCCTTGCCGAAATCGTGGGAGGACTTTTTTATTTGGTGGTCTTCCCATAGCGCGCGGTCTAGCAGATCGCGGTTGAACAGGTAAACGCCCATGTTGATCAGATCGGAAGGCGGGTCTTTCGGCTTTTCGATGAAAGATGTCACGTGGTAATCTTTATCCACCGTCAGGATGCCGAACCGCGAGGCTTCTTCGATCGGCACACGGATGACCGCCATCGTCAGTTCAGCCTGGTTGGCGTTATGATACTGGATCATCTGGTCATAATCCATCGTGTAGATGTGATCCCCGGATAGGATCAGAATGTGATCGGGCGAACCTTGTTTAACAAAGGTGAAATTCCGTTGGACTGCATCCGCGGTGCCTCCGAACCAGTCCGCCTCAGAGCGGGCTTTGAAGGGTGTCATGACACGCACGCCGCCGGTGAAGTCACGGTTCAGGTCCCAGGGACCGCCGGACCCGATATGTTCGATCAACGATTGGGGCCGGTACTGCGCCAGCACCATTACATCGAAAATATTGGAGTTCACGCAGTTGGAAAGCGGGAAATCAATGATGCGGTATTTCCCGGCAAATGGAACAGCCGGCTTGGTACGCTTGGCGGTCAGGCAGCTCAACCGGGCGCCTTCTCCGCCGGCCAGGATAATGGCACGTGTCCTCATGCTTCACCTCATATACTAGCCTAATGGCTGTCTTAAACAGCTCTCGCCTTTAGTAATTCCCTGATCACAGGGAAGATCTACCACGAAGTCACCGGGCCATAAAACTGATGGTTTTTTAACTTATTCATTCCTGCCTTGGTGCCTTTGTGGGTAGAACTCAGTTACGAAATTATTCAAAGCCTTTATCCGAGGTCAATGACCTGTAGATGATTCCATATTGGGCAGCCGAGCGCGGCCAGGAAAAATCTGTTTGCATCCCGCTGCGTTGGAAATGTGCCCACCTCTCCGGACTGGCGTAAACCGGAAGCGCCCGCCTTAGTGTTTCCATCAAGGAGTCGACTTCAGCAGCCTGGAACAGGAAGCCGGTTTTACCTTCCTGGACGGTATCCTTCAACCCTCCGGTCGCATGTACCACCGGTACGCAGCCGTAGCGCATGGCAATCATCTGCGCCAGGCCGCACGGTTCGTAGCGCGAAGGCATCAGGAACATATCCGCACCGCCATAAATAAGGCGGCTCAACTTTGCGTCAAAACGGATAAGTGCCCGGACGCGTTCCGGGTAATCCACCTGCAGTCGGCGTGCTGCCTCTTCAAGCGCGGGATCGCTTGAACCCAGCAGGATGAATTGCCAGTGCTGGTCGAGCATCTGGCGCAGCGCCTGCAGCGCGATATCTACACCCTTCTGTGGATCCACCCTCCCAATCATTGCCAGGATGGGCACCCGGTCATCTTCCGGCAGAACCAGGTGGTGTTGCAGGGCCTTCTTATTGGCGATGCGACCGGAGGGATTTACAACGCTGAATTTTTCCGGCAGATTCGTATCGGTTCCCGGATTCCAGGCTGTCACATCCAGCCCGTTCAGAATGCCGGTAATGCTGTTCGAACGGCTGCGCAGGAAGCCGTCCAATCCACAGCCAAATTCGGGGGTCAGGATCTCACGCGCATAGGTGGGCGAGACCGGAACGATCGCATCTGCCGCCCACAATCCCAACGGCAGAGGTTGGCTGCGCGCCCATCCGGGCAGTGCCTCATCCTTGGCCGGGTTCAAGCCATACGCCTCCAGCGCATCCGTGCCTTCGCCGCCCATATAGGGTAAATTATGCAGGGTCAATACAGAGCGCAGGTGTCCCAGAATAGGATCATTTTGGTGTGAACGCAACGCATAAATTGCCGGAGCAGTATGCCAATCATTGGCGTGCAGAATATCCGGCCGCCACTCCATCCGGCGTACCATTTCCAGGGCCGCCAGGGAGAAGAAGGTATATTTTTCCCGGTCCGGGGATGGATCCGTTGAATAGACCGAATTGGCACTGAAGATTGGTTCGCCGCCGATCAAATACACCGGCACTCCAGCCAGGTTCGTTTCATATACTTGCGCCTGGATGTTCCCGCCGCGACGAGTGACGTCAAATTCCATCAATGGGCGCAGCGTATTTGCTTCTGAACGGATGGTGCGGTGAAGCGGTAGCGCCAGCCGCACATCCAGTCTCACCCCTTGCGTGAACCGCTCCGGCAGGTTGCGCAGCGCCACAGGCAGCGAGCCGGCCACATCCGCCAGTCCACCGACCTTAACAAAAGGCTCCGCCTCCGCTGCCAGGAAAAGGATTTTTAATATCGTTCGCATCCATGCTATTGTACAATAAATTGGTCAATCTGACCCAAAATTAGTCAATCCAACCAAGCTAAAATCCAATAAAAAATTGTGGGCACGCCCGGCGTACCCACAATTTTCTAATCAGGCCTTCTCAACCGGAAACTGGATCTCGGTGACCGTTCCCGGGTCAGTCTGGCTGACTCCCGTTTGATCATCAGTTACATTTGGGATGGAGGCCCGCACGTACACCTCGCGGCCGGGACCCTTGATCCGGTACCCATTTGCATCGATCCACTTCATGATGGCCTCATATGCCTCTCCAATTGTGACGAATGGTCCGGCATGGACGACACACGCCGCGGTTGTTACTTCCGGCAGGCTGCGGACCTTTATCTTCTCTGTCTCAGGCAGCTCGCTTTCGATCGGTTCGCATACCTCGATATCCCACTCGTGCTCGCGCGTATCCTCATCATGGTAAAGGCTGAGGCAGACGCCGCTCGGATGAACGCCTCGGGCTTCCAGATAACATTCCAGTTCCTTCCACAGAGAACTCTGGTCGGGAGGGGTCGCAACAACCCCGCGCGTGGATGCCACTCTAAGTGGCTCAATCTGCTTGATAACCACATCATACTTGGACATACCTTCCTCCTGTTCGATTTGTCTCAGCCGGGCTTCCACCCGTTCCAGGCGTTGCACTTCTACGAGAACATTTTGCCTGATCTCCGCCTGGCGTAGTTTCAACATCCCGCGCATTTGCTCTGCTGACAGGTTCCCTGCGAGGAGTTGGCCAATCTCCTCCAATGAGAAACCCAGGTCCTTGAGCGCCAGGATGCGGTGCAGGCGCGGCAACTGGTCGAATTCATAGAAGCGGTAGCTGGTGGCGCGGTCCACACAGACGGGTTTGAACAGCCCCATCTCGTCGTAGAAACGCAGGGTTTTGACGGACACACGGCTGAGTTTGGAAAAGTCTCCGATCCGGAT
>JADGQB010000316.1 GCA_017882145.1 Anaerolineales bacterium | reverse complement strand
ACCGCTTGGCCTCCGGGATCCCCGGGCCTTTGTCTTTTACCTGGACCCGCACTTTATTACCTTGAAGTACCGCCTCCACTACCACAGGGCTGCCGGGTGCATACTTTAACGCATTATCGAGCAGATGATTAAGAATACTATTTAAAACTCCCTCATCCGCCAAAACGAGGGGTAAATCCACCGGCAGGCGATCCAGTATCTGCTTCGCCGCAGGATTGGCATCAAAGTTTTGGCAAACGGATTTGAGGATAAGTTCAAGGGATAGCGGGACCAACTCCAACCGGATGTGTCCTGCCTCGGTTGCGGAAAGGTTTAGGATATTTTCGACAAAGCGGGTCAGTCGCTCGACTTCTGCCTTCATTAAAGTCAGTGTGGAGCGGTCAGGTGCGGAACGTTTCTTCTGAAGCAGGAGCAGCTCCAGTCCGCCGTTCAGGCTGGTAAGGGGTGTCCGTAATTCGTGCGAGACCATCGAAACGAAATCACTCTTCAATTTATCAAGTTCCTGCAATTGCTTGTTCTGTTCTTCCAGTTTCTGGTTGGCATCCCGGATGGTACGGGTGCGTTCTTCCACTTTCAGTTCAAGTTGCTCATTGAGCTCTTCCAACTGCCGGTGCAATACCTGCAGGTCGGTGTATCCCTGCTGGATGGTGGCTTGTTGGAGTTTGAGACCGCTCAAATCGTGCGCTGCTCCGGCGATCAGCACTTTCCGTCCATCGTAGATGATCGGGCTTAGCGAAAGCATATAAGGGGTCTGCTGTGGTCGCAGCCGGACTTCCAGCGTACATTCCTGCCGGGCAGCACGTTCGAGTATATCAGCCGGGAATCTCTGCTGCTCAAAAAAGGCCTCCAATGACTTGCCAATTACTTGATTTGCCTTTTGCAGGTCAAGTGCGCGTACCAGGGCCGGGTTCCCTAAAAGAATTCTTCCAGCTCCATCGCAGATGAAGATCGGCTCAGCCATGCTGCTAAACAATTGCCAATACTTATCCAGTTCGATTTCACCGGCGCGCAGACCTACGCGCATCACCAGCGCCAGGGCCAGGAACACGCTCGCCCAAACTCCAATCCAGGAAAGATGCCCGCTGAAGCGCCAGTCGGCCAGCACGAACCAGCCCAGGAGCGCGACAAAGGTAAAAGGCAGGATGTTCTGGATGCGTGTGCCCACGTCGAACGCCGGCAGCTCCGGCTGACTTTGATCATCCGGTCTGCTTGACATGAAAACCGCCCCCCACCCAAAAATGAGCCCTCCAGCCGTCCAACCCAGGCTCTCGGCGCCTCCGGCCTGGTAGCCATTTACCGGGGCCAGCAGACTGTATATATAATCAGAAATTAGGAAAGAAAATAACCCGCACCCCCACAGGAATAATGTGCGCCGCGCCTTGCGGTTTGCCAATAGCATGTTGACCAGGATCATTAAAAGGATCAGGTCGGCGATCGGATAGACCAATGGCGCCAGGTCCGCCGGCTTTAACCCCGAACCCGACCTGTCCAGCATCAGCCACACCATTGTAGCAACCACGCCGGCTGAGATGGCGACATCCAGCAGGAAACGGAAACGCGAGGGCTCGTAACGGTTTTCAAAAGGGTACTGGATCAATGCGGAAAGAAAGAGCGGATAAGCCAGGTAGCCAAACACGTCTGCCAGCGAAAAGGTCGGCACACTGACTCCACGGACAGCTTCGTAATAAGTACGTACCAGGTTTCCCAGGGACCAGCAAACCAGTCCAAGCCCCAGGTAGCGCCAGGCAGTCCGGGAAGCAGGTGGAAATTGACCCAGGAATAGAAAAACCAGAACGATGGCCGTTACCCCCGGAACCAGGACCGCCAGGCTGCCTATGAATAGACGGCTCGGGGATTGCGGGGGCCGAAAAATTGCCCAAACGATATAAGCAGCCAGGAACAACGCAGACTCGAGCAAAATCCCTTTCCAGCGGATCTGCCAGGGCAATAACTTGCGCATGAGTCTCTGTAATGAAACCATCATCCAGGTTGATTATAACAACCTTCCACTCCGGGGACATAAGAAAATAAAATCAGGAAGCCTGAGCGCCATCCGCGCAGGCTTCCTGGATTTATTTTACCGCAGCATTCAATCTCTGCTAGGGGCAGTCGAAGCAGATCGTAGGCACCGGCGTTTTGCTGGGGGTGGGGGTCGGGGTACGCGAGCTTGTCGGAATAGGCGAGTTCACTGGAGTACGCGTGGGCGTCTTGGTTGGCGTATTCGACGGCGTAGGCGTAATCGTAGGCGTATTCGTCTTCGTAGGCGTATTCGTCTTCGTACCCGTATTTGTTGGAGTGAACGTGTTCGTAAAGGTAGGCGTGATCGTAGGCGTCTTCGTCTTCGTAGGTGTCTGCGTTATCGTCGGTGTTTGGGTTATCGTCGGTGTATTCGTCCGCGTAGGCGTATTCGTTGGCGTTCCGGTTCTCGTTGGAGTGAACGTGTTCGTGAAGGTAGGCGTGATCGTAGGCGTATTCGTCCGGGTTGGGGTAGCCGATGGGGTTCTGGAAGTAGGCGTGAACGTCGGGGGTACGGGGGTGGCTGTCGGTGAAACTCCAGCTTCATTTACGGTGCAGCCATTTGCAAGCGTGACTGACAACCCAAAGGTCGATGGATCTACGGAAATGGGGTTGTTACCTTTAGAAAATCTAAAAATGAACGGCTCAGAAGCACCTGATTTTAGATCGAAATCAGTTGAATAAACGCCGGCACTCCAACTGGTGGGTGAAGAGTTAATGTTGGAAATGTTGCTAAGTTGAACTCCATTGTATCGGATAAGGTTGACACTCTGGGTTGGCATAACAGCATCGTATAGATCCCAATCAAAGGTAAGGCTCGTGATCCAGGTATCCGCCTGGCTGTGGTCACTGAGGAGATCGATCGTGAGCCTCGGTTGGCCGCCGCTTTGGTAAGTCATCATGCTAAAACTATCAAGCGAAAACTTTGAACAATCCGGCGTGGGAGTTGGCGTGAATGTCTTGGTAGGCGTGCGCGTCTTGGTGGGCGTTCCCGTTTCGGTGGGCGTCCCGGTTTCGGTGGGCGTCAGGGTTATGGTGGGCGTAGGCGTAGCCGTCGCCGGCCTGGGGGTCGCCGTAGCGCCTCCCGGAGGCGGTGGCGGGTTGATGAATTTGGATATGCGGAACTTTTCCACCATGCCATTTTGGGCAGATACCAGGTGGGTCATCTTCCAGCTTGTATTGGCCGAATTTCCAAAAATACTCAACAATTGTAAGAAGGGAGTAATGAAAGGATGGTTGAAGTCCACCAGAACTTCCACTTCCTGACCCGGAACTCCGGCATTTTCAATGGATTGACTGGTTGGGTTTCCACTCGAATCTTTTACAAAACAGTCACTGTAGGTCGCCGAACCCGTCACACCGGTGATGGCAGCGTAATCCGGGCTGGAGCAGATTGTCACCTTCAAATAACCCGGCTTGGTCCGGGAAACAGGATCCGAGGGAGCAAGGTTTTTGTCCAGCAGCAGGCCGGGTACATATCTGGCCGCCTCGGCATGGATGGACTGCAGCCTGGCCTGCATCTGGTCATCCGCCAGGGTGCATCCGTCCTGGCAGTAGCTCTGCTCCCAGCCGCCGGTGACTGCGTAACGCACCGCCTGGCGGGATATATTCTGGATCAACAACCAGGCCGAGAACAACAGCGAGAAATCGATGATCGCGAAGAGCATCATCAAAAGGATCGGGGCCGCCAGGGCAAACTCCACCACGCCCTGCGACCGCCCGGCTCCGTGCCAGAACAGTTTTTTATCCCCGGAAAGTCGAAGCTCGCGAGTTCTCATTTCCATTCTCCTAGCGCGCCAACCGGATGGCGATATTATCGCCGATCTTCTTGAAGATATCCGCCAACTGGGTCGCATCCGGCGCAAAAAAGTACAGGCCGCTGCCGGCTTTTTCTGCGGCATATTGCAGCAATCGTTCACCCGCTGGATCCGTAGTCGGCAGGCCCACTTGTTTACCCAGGCCGATCGTGAAGACCAGCGCACCCTGGTCTATTCCAACGTAATCCGCCATATCGCGGGCGTAATCATCGGCATCGTAGTGGATTGAATCCATGAAACCGGCAACATATGCCCCTGAATTATCCGGAATTGGCAGGCCGTTGCCGTTCAGGATGCAGCGCGGCGCATCATATGGCCCGCAGTGGCGGGTATTCGAGTTAGAATCGCGGCAGAGCGGGCCGTTCTGCGGGTTCCAGGTGGAACTCGGGCAGGCCAACGCTTGTCCAGCGTCCACGGGTCCGCCGTTCGCCGATCCATCCGTCAGGAGTACCACCACCCACAGCGACCCCTGCCGTTGGCCGATGCTGTACTCGTTCCCGGCGGTCATCAGCCCATCCCCAATATCGGTGGTCGTACACTGGGAGGGATCCAGGGGATTGCCCGGGTCAAAATGCCAGCCATCTCCGCAATCGAAGACGCCTTTATAGACTGCATTGGCGTCAGTGGGTTGCAGAAAGTTATCCGGATTAGCGGCGTCACAAACTCCATTATCTACATTGTCCTGAGTACAATATGGGCGGCAGGGCTGGCCCTGGTCGCAGACCCCGTCCGCTTCGTAAACTCTTGGGTATAGGGGATTATTGGTTGGGTTCTTGATAGCATTTTTGATCGTCGCTTTAATCTGATCAATGGTACATCCGCCTGGGATCGTGCAATTTTGATCGAACTGCAATACGTTTCTTGCGATCTTGTCAAAGGTCACCACCGAAACG
>JADGQB010000315.1 GCA_017882145.1 Anaerolineales bacterium | reverse complement strand
TTCGAGTTGGGGATCGATTAGTTCCTTGCGGGTACGTTCTTCGGAAATCCGACGCAAACCTGACCGCTCCTAATACCCACGCATAAAAAGTATACAACAAATCCAAGAATTGTGTTGCGTTGGGCTAGGCTGAATATATGTGTTCAGAAAGGGAAAGGGACAGAATAGCTCTCAATTGAGGAGGTAACCAACGATCTTCTCAAGCATGGCATCGAAGAAATCGTGGGAGTAATTTACTCCGTGGTGCACGCTGATGGAGCGGAGTTCCTCCGGAAGTTGCTGCTCGGCCGGAAATTGGAACCTGGGCATCAGGATAGGGATGATCATTCTTTTACTGTCCAGCGCACAGGCGATTTCCTTTCGCAGCCAGTCATCAGGATTGGAACAGCGCTCAAGTGAACCGGGAGAGAGTATGACAATAAAAGCGGGTGTATCGCGAATATTCTCCATGATCGATTCATCAAAATGACCAGGCCGAAGGTCGTCCACATCCAGAAACACTCTAAAACGCCTTTGCAGGAGTTCCGCACGGATTAAGCGGGCAGTTTGAGAATCTGTTTCCCTCCTGTAGCTGATAAAAACGTCGTATTTATGATTACCTTTCAACCTTCCAAAAGAGCTGCGCGCCTCTTTATTCGACAGGGTTGGTTCCACCTGTTCAGGTTTTAACCCGGCTGGAGCTGCGTTTCCTAAAAGCTGAATTGTTTGTAGAATATTCTTCGAGAGCCTGCTTGCCGCCTCTGAAATTGGTATATGGATGGCATCGAGCCAATGAAGATTTCTTATATAGTAATTCAGCATTTGTCCCGGTTGGAAATCTTCAATCCGCATCGGGATAATGAGCTTACGTCTCCTGGAGGCTGCCTCGATCTCACGAAATACATCCAGTGACTCTTCAGAACGGCTCGAAAGGATCAGGACGAATACCTGACACTCTTCAATGGCCGATTCTATGGCGGTTGGAGTATCGGAGCCCGGGATCAAGTCACGCGCTGCGATCCAATAAGATATGCCGGAAGCCTCAAGTTCCCTGCAAACAGCCTCCGCAGCGGGTTTGTCCCAGGACGAATAGGATATGAAAACCTGATGTGTCATTGCCATCGTCCTTTATCATCCGAGCGGTTTTAAAGCTATGAATATCTTTTATTGTATAGCATTTTGATGAGAAGGAAAAATCAAAAAAGGAACCCTCATGCGCAGGAATTGATTGAAACGCGTTCGTTCCTCGTCGCTTCAATCCAAGCGCACGTTGCCGCGAATCTAGTTGTGGATGGCAGCGAAAAGCCGGCCTTTTTAATTATGTGCACTGGAAATTTGGTGAAAACCAGTAAATTAATCTACCTTATGGAATTGTTAGAACCCAAATCAACCTATTGACACGGGAATAATTTCATGCGATACTAATTCAGCGCAAGTTTTCCTTATGAACAAACTTGCCTCTAAATCGCCATCCTTATAGAAGAGGAGGTGGTGCCTAAAATGGATAGTAGTACGAAACGTAGCGCTGTGGCATCCCTCCTCGTTCTGCAGTAACATTCGCAGACCGTAAAGGTGCCACAGCGCGCCTAGGGAGACCGCCGAAAGGCGGCCTTCCGCTTTTAACCCTACTCATCTCCAAACGAAATCCCGATGCCGCGGGCAGTGGTGATCGCATCCCCTTTCAAGTTCACACGCTTGGGTACAGCCAGGGCTTCACTGATCGGGATATCGATCACTTTGGCGTCCCGCAGAGCTACCATCCGGCCAAAGCCACCTTGCGCAGCCGTCCGCACAGCCGCCGCGCCGTAACGGGTGGCCAACCAGCGGTCGAAGGCGGTCGGCGAACCACCGCGCTGCAGATGACCCAGAACAGTCACACGCGCTTCCAGACCTTGACTTTCGATGTACTTGCCAACCTCCTGCCCGATACCACCCAGCCTCGGCACGTAAACGGCATCGCCGGACCGCGAAAAAACTTCCTGCCCTCCGACCGGCTTTGCTCCTTCCGAGACCGCCATCAGGCTGAACTTGGCCCCGCCTTCAGCGCGTTCTCGTACTTTCCGAAAGATCGCCTCATATCTGAACGGGATTTCCGGGATCAGGATCACATCTGCTCCACCGGCAACGCCGGAGTGCAGGGCAATGAAACCGGCGTCGCGGCCCATCAATTCCAGCACCATGACGCGGTGGTGCGCTTCAGCAGTGGTGTGCAGCCGGTCAAGCGCCTCGGTGGCGATCATCAGGGCGGTATCGAAACCGAAGGTGACTTCGGTGCCGCCCACGTCGTTGTCAATCGTCTTGGGCACGCCGATGACCGGAACGCCCTTTTCGCACAGTTCCATGGCGACTCGCAGGGTGCCATCCCCGCCGATAACGATGACTGCGTCCAGGTGCAATTCCTGGATGGCCTTTATGACTTCGTCTGAAACGTCAATGACCACTTGCTGGCCGTCGCGCATGACTTTGCGGGCGAACGGGTTGCCGCGGTTGGCAGTCCCCAGGATGGTGCCGCCGCGCGGCAGGATGCCGCGCACGGCCGCCAGGTCCAGCGGAAGAATGCCGTTGGGGGCGATGAAGCCATCGTAGCCGTCCAGAACCCCGAACACGTCACAGCCATAGATATTGATGGCGGTCTTGGTGACAGCCCGGATGACCGCGTTCAAGCCAGGCGCGTCGCCTCCGCCGGTCAATACTGCAATACGTTTCATCTCCACCTCCTTCCGTTGGAATGATTATATACTAAAGAAAAGGTACCGAAAATAGGATATGCGAGCGCTTTGCGCTCGCATATCCTATTTTCGTTTATTTCCTTTCAATCAGGGCGACTACGGCATGAGATGGGTGAAGCGCCAGCTCTGATCGGTCTGCTGGACCGTGGAGCTAAATCCGATCACTTCGTACCAGGTTGTGCCGGGCTTGAATGCAAAGGCTGAACCGTCCGGATTGGTCAGCGAGACCACATCCGGATCATTGCGCTGCCAATTGACCTTGTAGATCTGCCCATCCCGGAGAGCATATGCAGCTCCCGAGCCGCTTAAGAGGATGTCGTAGATCCCGGGGCTATACAGCTCATGGTTGACATATAAGAACACAACATTATCGGCAGCAATGGGCTTGTTGTTCACGCGGTCGGTCAACTGCGTATATTTTTCGGAAGTGATCGAATCGAGGGCGTCGGCAGAATCGGAGAAGCGCAGGTAGGTGCCGCTGGCGGGGTCATAATCCCAACGGTTGAAGATGGCGCCCGAGTAGCGCACATATGCCTGCGTACCCGGCTGGCCTCCAGCCGGCGGAGTGAGATTAAAGGTCATTCCGTTGAGTTCCTGTTTTCCGTTAATGCCGTTTTTGGTGGCATACGCGTTCAAATCGGCGGTATTCACCATGAGATAATTAAACCCGTTCGGATCATAACGCGTCAGGGGTGTGCTCGAGCCCTCCACCACCAGACGGTTGGCGAAATCCGAATTGTAGTAACGCCTCAGCTCGGCGATATAAGCAGACCCAAATGCAAAAACGGCCTTATAGCCGCGTACGATGTCAGCGTCGATAAAGCGACCCGAGCGGATCGGTCCGACCTGGCTGGCATCGTTTCCATACCAAACCCCTGCGAAGCGGGTGGTGCCTTCCTCGGTGTAATATTCAAAAACGATATCGGCCAATGAAAGCCCCCACTGCGGGCGGCTGTTGCGAGGCAGATTCTGGACCTTGATGACCATCGGACGGCGGTCGAGCAGGGTTGGGTCGGCCACGGTCAGACCGGTCAGGGGATCCACGCCGGCAGGGAAGTTGGCCGGGCCATAGCCTTCCGGCGGATAATTCGGCGTTGCCGTTGCGGTGGGTGTCGCGGTTGGAAGAGGGGTGGGAGTCTCAGTGCTGGTTGGCACCAGGGTGGCGGTGGCGGGGGGGGTGGGGGTCGGGATGGTCGTAGCAGCCGGTCCGCAGGCAACCAGCACCACCGCCACGCAAACGAGGATGAACAAGAGCTTTTTCATAATTTGAATTCTCCTTAAAGATATTAGACGTTATCATACCGCAATAGTTCCGGCCCCGGCGCGGAAGTACGCATCGGCCTAAATTGATTTTAATCAGAAGCAATTCCGCCCGGCAACTGCCAAACTACTGCCAAATGATAATAATGCAGTTATTTACGACTGTTTTTATAGGTTTGGGCGCTCTGCAGGATATCATGCGCGGAGCGGATCGTGCTTTCGGTTACCTGCCCCAGCATTTGGGCTAATTCGAGCGTGCGCGGCTCGCCGGACAGCCGGGTGAGGCGGGTGAGCGTGCGGCTGTTCTCGACGATCTTTTGCACCTGGAAGTGCTGATCGCCAAAAGCGGCCAACTGCGGCAGGTGGGTGATGACCAGCACCTGGTGGGCGCGCCCCAGGCCCCATAGTTTTTCTCCGACCGTCGCGCCGACACGCCCGCCAATGCCCTGATCGATCTCGTCGAAGATCAACGTGGGAATCTGGTCGGCACGCGCAAGCACATTTTTAAGCGCCAGCATCAAGCGGGAAGTCTCGCCCCCGGAGGCGATTTTCACCAAAGGCTTCAGGCCCTCGCCCGGGTTTGGCTCCACCAGGAACTCCACCTTATCCAAACCATTCCCGTCAAACCCAACGCGTGTGCCGTCCGCCATAGGCAGACCTTGCGGATCGGGCCTGGTCTGGAAGTCCACGGCAAAGCGGGCGCCGGCCATCCGAAGATCGTCCAACTCGGTCTCGATGGCCTGGCTCATTTTGGTGGCAGCTTCCTTGCGCTTCTG
>JADGQB010000071.1 GCA_017882145.1 Anaerolineales bacterium | reverse complement strand
TTGTAAGCAAGCTTGGCATGATTGGTGACCCGCGCCCGGTAAACATCAGAGTCCCGGAGAGCCCCATCCGCATCAAAGCTCATTTCGACAATAATCGCCAGCCGGTCCTCATTGAAGTTCAGTGAAGTAAGGCCGGTGGAAAGTTTTTCAGGAAGCATCGGAAAGTTTTCGGCCGCCGTGTATACCGAGGTGGTATTATGGCGGGCATGTTCGTCTATAGCCGAACCATTTTTAACGAGCGAGTCGACATCCGCCACGGCGACCCGAATCTTTACTTTGTCCCCCGGCAGCATCTCGGCCACCGTAAGCTGGTCCAGGTCACGGGAGTCATCATTGTCGATTGAAGCCCACAAGAGACCCCGCAAGTCTCGAACTGCCGGGCTATCTGCCGCCGCCGGCCCTTGAAACCGAGAGAGCTCAGCGAGGGCTGCGGCGGAAAAATCGGGCAGCAGCCCGCGTTCAAGCATAACCCGGTGGGCTATATTCTTTAATATGTCGCGATGGCTGTGATCATTTGGGCTCATAAGAAAACCTTCCTGCATTTCCGTATACTTCTATGGAACCTTTTCGTCAGAATTATAACTGACACCCATAGCAACTAAACAGGGCGAATGAATACCGGAGTTCGCAAAGGTGATTGCCAAAGGAAATCAGCGGAGGATTCGTAAACAAGTTTGGATAATGAGCTCCTTTTCTTAATGTTGATTTTTGAAACATCTCAATACACTGTGGGCAGGAGTATACAGGCAGCTATGCATGAGGCATTAGCATCTTTAATCCAAGCCACGGCAATGAGACCGGGTGGCAGATCGCGCGGTTGTACAGCAAGATGAAGCTGTTATCCACTTCGAGATAAAGGGGTATGGGCACTGCGTAGGTCATGGAAAAGGGCGGGGACCGGTCTCCATTTCAGGCTGGTGTCATACTCCTCCACGCGCCGGTCGATCTCGTCGACGACAAGCTGGCGGCCTGATCCAGGTCTTCTTTGGTGTGTTTGCCCCCATCACCACGGCGGTACACAGAAAGCCAAGATCTTATCCGTCCACAGTTTCGTTTGTATCCGTACTTCTCCCATTCCGGTATTCGTCGACTTCCTCTTCCAGTTTCGCCAGCCGGGTGAAATAATCCGGAAATTCTTGCATGTGGGTCAGGACAACCCGCCCGGTAAGAAGTACACCAGGGTAGATCGGTGCCGGTTCAGGGTCGTGGGCGCCTTTCATTAAACCCTGGCGAAATTCTTCCAGATCGACCTGATCCCAATCTATATGCAGAGATTTTCCGATGAGTCTGGCTTCCTCTGCGCTGATCTGTTTACGTTTTTTCATACAGCAGTACCTCCATATTCCTAGAAACAAAGGTGATCGGCACGAATCCCTATAACCAATCTATGGAAAAGCTGTCCCAGTTTACGACGACGCTCAGGGCAGCTAATTGCGCAAGTTCTCTGCGGCGGCCTTGAGGCGCTCGGCCACGCGTTCAGGAGTCTCGCCTTTGCTGATAAAGGCATCCGCGCCGGCGGAAAGGGCGGCCTGATGGCGAGCATCCAGGTGGCTGATGAGGACAACCACAATCGCATTTGGACAGGCCAGGCGTAGTTCTGCCAGGGACTGCACTCCCAGATCAGCAGGCAGCAAGTCCCAGTCCACCAACAGCATATCCAAGCAGGTCGCCGGGGCCTGTGCCAATGTGGTGGGCCAATCGGCGGCTTCACCGACCACTTGCATGTTAAGATCCAACAGTAACAGACGAAGTGCGGAGCGCTCCTCGCGTTGGGCATCGGCTAAATATACGCAGGTCATGGTTTCATGATACAACAAACACTCTCCGGCCACATCCAACCGCTGGGGAATGTTTGCCTCCGCCACTTGGGGGAGGACATATTGAGAATTAGGCTTAGCTGTGAGCGGGGGTAGTGCCAGCCGTCTTGCGGGCTTCCTGCTTCATCCGCCGGACATGCGTACGCTTACTCTTGGAATCGCGTTTGGGTTTTACCTTGTCGGTTTTAACTGTCTCACTAACCTTGTCTTTCTTGGTTGCCATTAGTATCAACTCCTTAAAATATCAATTTAACCACCGGCAGGAAAATAACCGGGGCTTCATCTTATATTACGACAATTCCTCCCAGGCCGCATCCACCGACCGGGGAGTGTTTGCCTCCACCACTTGGGGGAGGCGCATAAACCTATTTTTGAACCAGATTGGGTCAGTGCTCCAGGTTGGGTGGGCCGGTTTTCGATGACATCAATATACAGCCACTGCCAGCTTCATTTTCGTTCAGGTAGTTTTCACATTCGGACGTAAGCGTGGAAAAGTGCGCCTGGAACGGTCACCGATGAAATCACGTGCCATTTCCTGAGGCAGGTCAACCAAACCGGCGCGCGCTCCCAGAATATGTCCAATCATGCGGGTTGCATCCGGCCGGGCGGCTCGCCGGCAATTTTCGATCACCGCCTCACGTGCATACGGCTGGGAAATCCAGCCTCGTAAGGTACTTATCAGCATGGCCGGATCGGGTGCCCATACCCCCACCTTTTCGTTCTCAACGAAATCGACATTGCCGTCCTCCTGACCATCCAGTTTGGCATACAGGATGATCGGTAAACCGGCAATGAGAGCCTCGGCGATCGTACCCGGGCCGGCTTTTGTGACGATAACATCGGCCGCGCGCATGAAATCGGGCATATTGTTGATGAAACCATAAATGTATGTGGGGTTCTCCCAGGTCACTGCTTTCAGCTGCGCTTCGAGCCGGGCGTTCCGCCCTGCGATGATTACCTTGGCGATATCCAGATCCGATTCATCGATTGCATGTGTCATCCCAGTCAGCGGTCCCATACCTTCGCCGCCGCCGACCAGCAGGACGGTGAACTTGTCCTGCGGCCAACCCAACTTCTCACGCAGGATCCGTTTGTCACCAGACGGATTGCTAAAGCGTGTGGAGACGGGCTGCCCTGCTACACACACTTTTTCGGATAGCACACCATACTCCAAGGCACGCCGGCGGGCAATCTCGGTGGGGACAAAGATCAAGTCAGCACGATGGTCGAACCACATGGCGTGAGTTGAGACAAGGTCTGTCACTACGGTAATATAAGGCAGGTGGTTTGCCCCCAGTGCATTCAATGCGAAGAAGTTGACCACCGGATGGACGCTGACCAGAACTTCATTTTGGTGCTCGTATGCCAGGCGGCGAGCGGCAGTGGAAACGAAAGGCCAGAAGGCGGAAGTCATGAAGCGGGCTTGGGAGCAGCCGTCGCTAAGGTCAAAGAAGGCTCCCCACAGCTTGGGTATTTTCACCATTTGCGGGTAGAGGTCCGGAAGATAATTTAAAGGCAGCGGTGCGTAGTCCTTGAAGAAATCCACCATTTTCGTCACCAGGGTATCCCCATATTCGGCATGAATGGCTTCAATAATTGCTTCGGCGGCGGCGCGGTGCCCGCCTCCGGTATCAGAAAAGAGGAAAGTGATGGCGGGTTTTTTGGAAGAAGGTTTATTCATTAGTTGCAACATAATCCGAGCAGTACTTGAATAAGTCAAGGATGCATAGACAATTGTAAGCATCCATCGACAAATCCACAATGAGGTTCCCGTGTGGCTTAATTGGTTAGTCCCTAGCCTGTCCCATGACCATTGAGGCGCTTGCGTAACAAGGTGCGTCCCATCCAAAGCAGGAAAAGAAGGAAGACCAGCGATAAGCCTAAAATAAAATATTCCACTCCTTGTTGAATACGCTTGATTGCCTCGGTCGCGTAATATCCGATCAACACCAGCGATCCGGTCCAGATCAATTCACCTGCGAACAAGGCCGGAAACCAACGCCGCCAGGGAACTTTCACCAAGCCGGCGGCAATTAAGGACGGGATCATGAAGCTGACCGTGAGTTTTGCAACGAACAATATCCTGGAAGCATTTTCCTGCATGCCCTGTTCCAATCGTTCGAGCAGTTCAGGCTGCAAGCCCAGCCTGCACCCGAAGCGCAAGGCCCATTCAAGTTTTCCGGCATAGCCCAAGGTGTACCAAAGCGAGTCGGCGGTGAGATTACCGGTCGCGGCGGCGATGAACACCAAAACCGGACGCATCCATCCAGCGGAGGCAGCCGCGGCTCCCAGGAGGGTAGCAATTGGGCCTTCAACTGCAACCAGCAACGAAAGCAGCAAATAGCTCCAAAAACCCTGCTGGAGATTTTGACCGGTGAGCAAAGAAGAACTGAAGTGTTGCAGAAATAACATTTAGGTGCCCATCCTATCTTAATGGGCAGAGTACGTCAAAGCCAGCCTGTCAGCCGTGTAGAAAGGGGCGGTTGTCGGTCTTGAAACCTCGCATGGTTGCTTCAACATAAAGCGGCAATTTAATGATTTGAGTTGCCGGGGAAGAAATTCGTTTTTGGTGATCGATGATCTCCGAACAGGTGCGTTCATCGTCGGCGTTATAGGGAATGGCATCCTTCCATTCCGGATCGACATCTTCTGCTTTTCTGGCAACGCATTCGAAGATATCAAAATCCGCCCGGGTGGCTGCGGCGCAAGCATCCGAAGCATTTTCTGCCATTACGTACAAAACAACTTTTACGCGATACAGTTTCTTTTCCATACTTCCTCCTTCCGATGACCAACAGACGAATAGGGAGAATATTCGAAGCGGTTCAGTCAGGATGGGGCGCGCTCTGGAATGGCTCTCAAAGATGGGCCCTGCTAGGCTGGTGAGGTAGTTTCTGGCTTGAGGACCGACAGCGTTAATGGCAGGTTTTTCTGACGTGATGAGCGGCAAGCCGGCAGGGTGAAGAAAAACAGGCTGCCTTCACCCGATTCGCTCTCGACCCCCACCTTACCACCCATCTTTTCAACAATCTGGAGCACAATTGACAGGCCCAAACCATGTCCCGGATTCCGGACATGAGTGACCTGGCTGAACGGCTTAAACAGGCGCGCCTGGGTTTTGGGTGGGATACCGGGACCGTTGTCGCGTATCCAGAAACGCGCCATGCCATCCGGCTGAATCAGGCCACCCAATTCAACATGCGGTGGCTTGCCCCCATGTTTGATGGCGTTGCTGATGAAGTTGGCCCAAACCTCTTCGATCCAGGGTGCGTAGCCAATGGCATCCGGCCAGCTTTCCGGGAGCTCGATCTGAGCTTGATATTCCTTGATCAGATAACTCAAACGATCCCGAACTTTGGTTACGACCGCGGCCATCTTAAAAGGTCCCACCGGCGCGTCCGCTTTACTCACTTCAGCGAAGAGCAACAGGTTGTTGATAATCCTATTCATTTCATATGCAGTGGCCTTGATCTGCTGGAGATACTCCTTCATTTCCTGGCCAGACAAGTCGGGGATATCGGTGATCAAGTCTGAAGTGACGATCAGGGCAGTCAACGGGTCCTTCAGGTCGTGGGCGACCATGTGAGTGAAGGCTTCCAATTCCATATTTTGAGCTTGCAGGGCAGTTGCGCGCGCACACAGTTGTTCCTGTGTAAGTTGACGGTCATCTTGAACATCCTTTCGCACACTTTCCTGGATGAGCGCGAATTTATTAAGCTCCGGTACGTTCAAACCGGGCTGCCTGTACCGTGGCCCGACCAGCGACCAGCTTCGTTCGTTGGTAATCATAGGTTTAACCCTTTATTCACAAACGAAATATGGACAGAGCATTCACTCTGCTTATCATTTTACAGAGAATATGTCCGAGTGACATTGGGGATACTTTGAATTTATTGGCAAATCCTCCACAATCACCCACCCAATAACAAACACTCCCCGCTCTCATCCTGGAGGCGGAGAGTGTCTTCCTCTTCACCTTGATGGAGGAATCAAAGCTTCATTGACCGAACCGGGAAATCTTCCTGGACTTGCCCGATCCGGATCTGGCATTCTCTCCTGGCTTAGTGTTCCAGGAAACGGACCAGGCTTTCGTGGATGTGCCCTGCAGCTGCATCCAAAAAATAGTGGAAAATCGATCTCTCGGCCAATTTGGGAATCTTTTCCTAAATATCGGGAATCTGCATAAACATATCCACCACGTGCGGGTCAAAGTGTGTACCCGATAAGCTTCGGATATGTTCGCGTACATTCTCGTCTGCCCAGGCGAGGCGGTAAGGACGGTCTGTATTTAATGCATCCCACACATCCACCACTGCAAAAATTCGTGCAACCAATGGGATCTGAGTGCCTTTTAATCCGCGCGGATAGCCGCTGCCGTCCCATTTTTCGTGGTGGCAGTAGGGAATATCCAGAGCCAGCCGCAGATAACGAATGGGCGAGAGCATGTCGTAGGCAAGAATTGGGTGTTTCTTCATCTCCTCGGTTTCTTCCTCAGTCAGCGGCGCGGGTTTGTGCAGGATCTCATCCGGAATACCCATCTTGCCAATATCGTGCAATAACGCTCCCCAGCGGATCTGCACCAGGTCAGCCTCGCTAAAGCCGAAGAGGCGTGCAAGTTTCAGCGTCATCTCCGTTACGCGCTGGGTGTGACCCTCGGTCTCCCTGTCACGCAGATCGAGAGCACACGACCAGCCTTCAATTGTAGCGTCATATGCTATCGTAAGCTCCGAATTGGAACGCTGCAAGCTTTCAAATAGGGTGGCATTATCGATCGCAATTGCCGTTTGGCCGGCCAGGGATTTGAGGAAATCGCACCATTCTTCATCGGGGTCAAATGGGGTGCGATTAAAAACTTCCAGCACACCTTTAACCTGTCCCTTGGCGATTAAAGGTTCACCAAAGTAACAAACGAAATCCTCTCCCTCCAAATGCGATGGCAAGGATAATTTATCCGGCTCATCCTTCAGTTTTTGGATTTCGACGAGTTGGCGTTCCAAGGCGGCACGACCGGCGTAACTCTCGCCGACACGGATTTGTGTATTTCTCACGGCCGCATTAACGAAACCGCGCTCGGCACCAAATTCCAACACTTGTGAATTTTGATTTAATATAAAAATGTCAGCCGCGTCGACGCCAAGTTCCACGGTAACGTGGGTGAGAATTTCTGAAAGGCTGAGTTTTAAATCAAAATTACTTGCAATGACCCGGTCGATCGCGCTCAAAGCGGTAAGATGCTCGAGCTGCCGTTGTATCCGTTCTTCGGCCTGTTTACGAGCGGTGATATCCTGTTTGATGGAAATAAAATGGCTGATCTTTCCATCTGAGTTTAGTAACGGATTGATCGTCTCTTCCTCGATATAGAGGCTGCCATCCTTGCGTTGATTGGTTAGTTCACTGCGCCAGACCTCTCCAGCCAGGACTGTATCCCACAACTTCTTATAAAAGGCTGGATCCTGTTTGCCCGACTTGACCAAATCACCCGGTCTCTTACCAATGGATTCAGCGGAACTAAAGCCGGTGAGTTTCGTGAAGGCCTGATTTACCCATTCAATAATCCCTTCGGGATCTGTGATCATGATGGCACTGGCGGCTGCGTCCAATGCGGAGCTTTGCAGGTGCAACGACTCTTCGGCGCGCTTGTGCGCGGTGATGTCGCGGATATTGCATTGGATCACTTTTTCTTTACCTACTCGGTAAACGTTGCTGATGAATTCGACCTGTATCAGCCGCCCATCTTTCGCTTTTAGCGGCAAATCCTCGTAGCGAATATATTTATTCTCCTGCAATGCTTCGAAGTCAGCCCGGCTGGTCTCAATATCTTTAAATGCGCCAACCTCCCAAAGTTTCTTTTTCACAAACTCAGCGCGAGAATACCCAAGCAACTTAATTAGAAACGGGTTGACATCTGTAATCATCCCTGAACTGGCATCCAGGATCAAAATCCCATCCTGAGCCGCTTCAAACAGGCGGCGATACCGAAGTTCTGAATCTCTCATGAATGATTCATTCGATTTTTCTGCTTTTTTGGCTGTGCTCTTCATGATCTATCGGAGGCCTCTTTTTACCTTTACTTCAGGCGTATATAAACCCTAAATCTAAATCTTATAGCCAACATTCAACGGTCGCATCCATCGAATGGGCATAGTGGATTTCCAAAACCTGGAGGATGGCCGGTTGGGTGTCAGGAAACGATGCGATTGCGCAACGCCAGGCTGACGGCTTCCGTACGGCTGGCAACCCCTAATTTGGACAGGATGTTACTGACGTGGGACTTGACCGTTGAGGGGCTGATAGTCAGCCTTGCGGCAATCTGGGTGTTGTTCAACCCTTCGATCATGAGGGATAGAACTTCACGTTCGCGTTCGGTCAGCTTGAGGCCGGGCGCGGGAGGCTGGGAGGCGGCATGCACAAGCGCCTGGGCGGCCTCAGGGGAGAGGGTGGCGCGGCCGGCATGGGCGGCGCGGATGGCTGCAGCCAGTTCGTCGGCAGACACATCTTTGAGCAAATAGCCGATGGCTCCAGCTTGCAGTGCACTTTGAACCAGAATCTCTTCTTTAAAACTCGTCAGTGCAAGCACCTGGATCGAGGATGATTGTTTGCGGATGAGGCGCGTAGCGGTGGCCCCATCCATGTCGGGCATGACCATATCCATCAGGACTACATCCGGCGGTTGCAAGGCACACAGTTGAATGGCTGCCTGCCCGCTGGCGGCTTCCCCCGCCAGTTCCAGGTCATCAAAGACCTTCAGGAAGGTCGCCAGGCCTCGGCGGACCATTGTATGGTCATCCACTACCATGACACGGATACGTGAGGAGGAAGTTGTCATCAGCAAGCCTCCTATTTCGGTGTTCCAGGCCAAAGGAGTGTCAGTTCAGTCCCAAGGCCTGGCTGGCTGGAAATTGTCAAGAGCCCGCCCACGGCTTCGGCACGCTCGCGCATCATTCCGACACCATAATGGCCGGGCATGCTGAGCTCGCCAGGGACAAAGCCTTGACCATCATCGCGAATGCGCATTTCCACTGAACTGATCTCAACATCTTGAGGCGCGCCCGCCTTTGCAAAGGCTGAGACTGCCTGCCCAAGATTAGCATCATAATGCAAATCGATCTCCACCCGTTTGGCTCCGGCATGTTTGGCGATATTATTGAGCGCTTCCTGGCAGATCCGGTAGACCGCCACCTGGATCTGTGCAGGGAGAACATGTTCCCCGGCGATGCTCAGATCCACCGGAACATTCGTGCGGCCCATAAAGGCGTTGGCCAGTTGGCGCAGCAGGTCGCCCAGGCTGCTGTCCGCCAGAACGGACGGCCGTAGTTCCGCCAACGGCTCGGATTCTGAAATTGCAGTATTCATAATCATCTCTTTATCGAATTTTACTGCAAATATTTATCCCAACACAACCCGCACCGCGTGCGGCTTGCCATCCTCCACCAACGGGACCAGACTGCCGGTCAGCGGATTTCCATCCAGGAGAACCTGGGAAACACCACGATTAATGCCCTGCGGATTCTCCACACTGATCCGGTACAGCGTAGTACCAAAGCGGTAATCCACTTTGAATCCCGGCCACTGGCGGGGAATGCAGGGGTTTATGGTGAGTGATTTACCCACCCGGGAAATGCCCAGGATGGCTTCAATCCCCAGACGGTACATCCAACCAGCTGAACCGGTGTAGCCCGTCCAGCCGCCGCCTCCAGTTCGTGGAGGTTGGCTATAGATATCCGCAGCAATCCCATAAGGCTCCACCATATAGAGGCGCATTTTTTCGGGCGTATCGGCGTGATAGACCGGGTTCAACAAGCGAAAGAGCCCACCGGCGCGCTCGCCCTGGCCAAGCATGGCAAATGCCCAGACCGTCCAGATGGCTGCATGAGTATACTGCCCGCCATTTTCGCGCACACCCGGGGGATAACCCTGGATGTAACCGGGCTCATGCGCCGTTTTGTCGAAAGGAGGTGCGAGCAATTGGATCAATTGGTCAGCTTCCCGGATGAGCAGTCGTTTGACGGATTCCATCGCCTGCTCCGCCCGCAAAGGATCGGCGGCTTGAGACAGGACCGCCCAGGATTGTGCAATCGAATCGATGCGGCATTCGTTGTCCTTGCTCGAACCAAGACGGCTGCCATCATCATAAAAGGCACGCAAGTACCAGTCCCCATCCCAAGCATGCAGCTCCAGTGCCTTGGCCAGGCGGCCCGCCTGCAGGAGGTAGGGTTCGGGGTCTTCATGCATCAGAACACACAGCCCAGCAAAACGCTGCAATGTGGCATACAGGAACCAACCCAGCCAGACGCTCTCGCCGCGACCTGCTTCGCCTACACGGTTCATCCCATCATTCCAATCACCGCTACCCATCAACGGCAGCCCGTGGATGCCAGAAGTGGCACCTTTTTTTATCGCCCTCAGGCAGTGTTCAAAAAGAGGATAGACATCGGAGGTTGGTTCGTATTGGGCATATCGTTCGGACTCCTCCGGCTTGAGTGCATCCGCTTTCAGGAAGGGGACCTTCTCATCCAGGATGGATTTATCGCCGCTCGCAGTAACGTATTCGGCGGTGACAAAGGGCAACCACAACAGATCATCTGAAATGCGCGTACGTACGCCGCGACCGGAAGGCGGGTGCCACCAGTGCAGCACATCGCCCGCCTCGAATTGATGGCGTGCTGCTTCCAGAATTTGAGCGCGGGTCAGATCCGGGCGGGTGTGCAGTAAAGCCATAACATCCTGGAGTTGATCCCGGAACCCAAAGGCTCCGCTGGATTGGTACAGGGCCGTGCGACCCCACAGCCGGCAACCAAGCGTCTGATAAAGCAGCCAGCGGTTAAGCATCAAATCCATGCCAGGGTCGGGGGTTTCAACCGTTATAGTATTCAGGATATCGTCCCACTGCTGAAGTACGGCCTGCCAGATGGAATCAATCTGACCCTTCGATTCACCTGAGGTGTTCCCCATTCCTTGAATCTTAGCGATCAATGCCAGGCTTTCGGCCCGGTTCGCACCTTCACCGAGCAGGAAAAAGACTTCCTGCGCCGCACCGGGAGCCAGGTCAACATGCAGTTGGATGGCGGCGCACGGGTCCAGTCCGGCATTTACTGCGCTTGCCAGCCCAATCCTTCCGAGGGCAGCCGGGGCTTGCAGACTGCCCAATCGCCCCAGGAACTCTGCCCGGTCGGTGGTCACGCCATGCGGCTCTTGACTGGCGGCCAGAAAGGCCACGCGCTCGCCGAACTCACTGTTGAAACGGTTGGAGGCGAGCAAAGCATGCCGGTCCGGGTCAAACTCCGGCATAATATGAGCTTGATAGGTATCGCGCGTCGTGCCGAGCACCCATTCGGCATAATAGGTGACCGTGATACGGCGAGGGCGGTCCCAAAGGTTTTGCAGACGCAGGTGTGCAATTTTGACCGGTTCATCGGGAACGACGAACAGGCGTAAATTCTGATTCAAGCCATGACTCTGGCTCTCAAAAATTGAATAACCCGCCCCATGACGGATCACATGCAACGTTTCTGCTCCGGAAGGCAAGGGCGTTGGGCTCCACACCAAGCCAGTTTCCTCATCTCGCAAATAGAGCGCTTCGCCCGGCAGGTCAGTGACCGGGTCATTACGCCAGGGAGTCAAGCGGTTCTCGCCACTGTTCTCCGCCCAGGTGCAGCCGGAACCTGCCTCGGAGACCAGGAAGCCAAATTGCGGGTTGGCGATGATGTTGACCCACGGGCGCGGTGTGTGTTGACCAGGTTGTAGATGGAGGATGTATTCCCGACCATCGCGGCTAAAACCGCCGAGACCGTTGTCCATCTTCAAATCGACCGGAAGGGGAAGTGACGGCGTCGGCTCGGGGTCACGTGCAGGAGAGATGGACGGGGTGAACATCGGCAGACGGGTTAGCTGAGCAGTTAGTCGCTGAGCATGTTCAGCCAAAGTCCCTTGGCCTTCATCCAGTATCACCCCCGCAACCGTTTCCAATAGAATCCTATCAGCCTGCTGAAGCTGATCGGTGCGCAGTACAAAAATGCCATCATGCTGGTTCAAGCAGTCATCCATGCCCATGCGCACTATCTGACGCTGAATGGTGTTGTGCAAATCGAGCGCATAACCGGTATCCTGGTCATTCAGAATTACCAGGTTGACCGTGGCATGGTGATTGCGCCAGTATTTAAAGGCCTGCAGAGATTCAGAGAGCAAGGGCGATTCACCATCACAGATGTGTACCAATAAAATGGGATAATCACCGGAGACCCCGAACGCCCACAAGCCAGACTGACCTTCCTTGTTTTGAGCCAGGATATGCGGCGCGGCGCGCAATGTCCCTACCGGGTAGAGCAGGGCGGATAAAAGACGTTGAAAATTTTCAACGGAGTTGGCGTTTAAACCCAGGTTGATCAACTCCTCTTCACTTTGCGCGTTCGCTTCCTCAAAAGCATGGTAGATCGCAAGCCCGGTCTTGTAATGGGAAAGCTTTTCCAACGCTTCGATGCGGGAAGGAGCTGCCAGAGTCAGAAATGTTACCCTGGTTTTCCCATGCGCTTTCAGGTCAATTTCCTGCGCCAACGAGAAGATTGGGTCAAGCGTACTGCGAGGTAGTCCCGGTTCCAGCACGGGACGAGGTAGTCCCGGTTCCAGCCTCGGACCGGTAACACCTGAAAGGGGACGGTTGGGATGCTGCAGTGTCAGCGGGTTATGCGGTGTTTGTAACCTTCCTAAAAATCGCCCACGGTCGCTCTCGTGGCCGCCGGTGGCTTTCCGTCCGGCCTCTATGAGCATCGCATGCACCAGCACGACCGGTTTTTCGTCGGCAGAGCGTGGGCGGCGTTGGAACACGAATGCATTTTCCCGGGGGAGATATTCGCTTTCGATAAAGAGCTTGTTGAACGCCGGATGCCGCCGGTCAACGGCCTGGGCTGCCAGAACCACTTCACCGTAACTCGTCAATTTAAGCCGGCGGGGATGGTCGCCATCGTTGAGGATATTTACCCGCCGGATTTCGACGCCATCTGGGCTGATCGTGATCCCGGTACGCAACGAAATGCCATTGTCCGAACGTTGGAATTCCACCTTGTGGGGATAAAAAAACACTTCCTGGTGTTCCGCGTCACAGCCGATGGGTTGGCAGGTGGCCGACCAGAGCGCGCCACTCTCACGGTCCTGGATATAAATCCACGTGCCCCATTGGTCCAGGGTAGTGTCAGCCTGCCAGCGTGTCAGCGCAAACTCACGCCACTGGCTATACCCACCGCCCGCGCTGGTAACCATTACGCTCATATCGCCCTGTGAAAGAACATGCACCTGTGGAATTGGACTGTCGGCAGGCACACGCCATGGCGCACTATTAACCGAGTGCGGCCGCTCCGGCAAATCCGCAGGTCCATCCGGATGGGGATATTCGATGGGTGGGTTCTGAGGGATCTTTTCCTGAAGCAGCAGTTCCACGCTCATGATGTGCTCATCAGAGTGGAAACGCCGTACCATCTTATCGCCCAACAGATAGTTACCGGCTGCCAAAAGGATCATACCCTGGTGATGCGCCATATAAGATTGCACCACGGCATGGGACTGGCCGGCTGGCAGGCGCTTTTTGGTGTAATCGAGCGCCTCGTAAAAACCAAAACGCCCGATCATGTTCAGCTGCTCCAGATGGGTTATGTTCTCCAACACTGCCTGGGGTTGCAGCGAAAGTCCGATCAGCGATGCATAGGGAGCGAAAACCAAGTCATCGGACAAATCGCGCTTGTAGCCCAGATCAGGCACGCCGAAGGCCCGGTACTGGTAGTTCAGGTTGGCATCGAAGGCAAAGAAGCCGGATTCCGAGACCCCCCAGGGCATTTGCTGCCCGCGCCCGTATCTCACTTGCGCATCGAGTGCGGCATAGCAACTATCCGAGAGGAATGTCCCGGCATAATCCCTGATAAAAAGAGACGGCATAAGATACTCGAACATGGTGCCGCTCCACGAAAGGAGTACCTGCTTACCGTTTACTTTCGTCACCGGTCGCCCCAGATGCTGCCAGTGGCTTTGCGGCACATCCCCTTTGGCGATCGCTACCAGGCTGGCGATCCGGGCTTCGGAGGCCAGCAA
>JADGQB010000314.1 GCA_017882145.1 Anaerolineales bacterium | reverse complement strand
AGTGCCAGTGTGGGGGACCACCCTCTCAGGTCCCCTACCCGTCGTAGCCTTGGTGGGCCATTACCTCACCAACTAGCTGATGGGACGCAGGTCCCTCCCAAAGCGCATTACTGCTTTAATCATCGGATTCTAAAACCGAAGATCACATGCGGTATTAGCAGTCCTTTCGAACTGTTATCCCACACTTTGGGGCAGGTCACCAACGCGTTACGCACCCGTTCGCCACTAAGAAGCCTCCGTATTGCTACAGAAGCTCTTCGTTCGACTTGCATGTATTAAGCACGCCGCCAGCGTTCATCCTGAGCCAGGATCAAACTCTCCGCAAAAAATTTCACCTCTTGCGAGGTGTAAAGTTACGGATAGAACGACAGGCTTACTTCCTATCACTTTTCAGCTGTTAAGGTCCTGAAAACAAAGCGGGCTGAATTCTACCCGCGAGCTTGCTCCCCGTCAAGCCCCAGAGAGACAAAAACACCGATGTTTCTCTTTCAACATCGGCTCGCCAGACTGCAACTTGTGCTGCTGTGTTTCTCTGACGTGAGACGTCTACTCTGTTGTAAATGATCTGTCCTTTCGGACGAGATCTTCATGGGGACTGATGTGCTTGCCTATTATACGCATCCGGGCTAAGTTGTCAAGCGATTGGGACGCCAATTTGGATTCTTTAAGGTTGTGTTTCACTCTTGAACCTTGCCGAACTGGAGCCGCAACCGGCCCATATATTACTCCATTTCCTGCCTTCCGGATAGAGCTCGCAGCAATGTATTCTGATCGGCATATTCCAGGTCGCCGCCCACCGGCAAACCGCGCGCCAGACGGGTCACGCGCACCCCCAGGGCTTGCAGGCGCGGATACAAATATTGCGCCGTCGCCTCCCCCTCCATGGACGGGTTGGTTGCCAGGATGACTTCCTTTACGCCGCCGCGCTGGATGCGTTCCAGCAGCGCCCGGATCTTCAAATCATCCGGACCGATACCTTCAATGGGTGAAAGGACCCCCTGCAAAATGTGGTACTTGCCTTTGTAGGCGCTGATGCGTTCAAATGCCAGTACATCCAGCGGTTCTTCCACCACACAGATCATCGAGCCATCCCGCTGGGCGCCCTCGCAGATCTCGCAGCGCTCGCGCCCGGCGGTGGTGATATTGAAACATTCCTGGCAGAAGGCGATGCGGGTCTTAATATCCGTCAGCGCTTCCGCCAATTGACCGGAGACTTCCTCGGGGGCGCGCAGCAGAAAGAATGCCAGGCGCGAGGCCGTCTTCGGGCCAATCCCCGGCAGGCGTTCGAGCGCAAAGATCAGGTTCTGGATCGGGTCAGGTAGCATGGCGTGTTCCGGTATCAAGTGTTCCCGTGTCAAGTGTTCAAGTATCGAGTGATTCTGGCTCGCATTCCCGACCCGGGAGCGGAAGCTGTTGAATTACGTGACGCCGAAAAACGTGACACTGGGAAACTCTTAGAACGGCAAGCCTCCCGCCAGCGGGCCCATTACTTCCTGCTGAAGCTCGCGGGACTTATCCAGCGCCAGGTTGACGGCAGTCAGGATCAGGTCCTGGAGCATTTCCGCGTCGGCATCCTTCAAGAGTTCGGGCGCGATCTCGACCGACTGGCATTTTTGGTCGCCGGTCATCGTCACTTTTACCGCACCGCCGCCGGAGGTCGCGCTGACGGTCTCCTCTGCCAACTTTTCCTGCGCCTCCGCCATTTGCTGTTGGAGACGCTGCATCTGCTGCATCATTCCGGATTGTCCGCCAGCACCTGGTGGACGGTTAAAACCTTTGGCCATATTTACTCCTGCGTGTCTACAATTTCTCCGCCGTTCTTGAGCGCGGCGGCAACCATGCCGTCCGGCTTGACGTTGGGCGGGACATTTCGTTTTCCACTGGTTACGACGCACCGGATCGCCAGCTCCACGCCCAGCACTTCGATGATTGCTTTGCGGATGAGTGCGATTTGTTCAGGCGTATCAGCTTTGGCGCGTAGGATTTCGCTGGAAAAACCCAGCGTGAGGGTGTTATTTTTCACTTCCAGCAACCGGCAGGAATTGAGCAAGGCGGACAACGACATATTGGACTTGACCAGCGCGCCGACCTGCTTCCAGTCTTTCAAGACCTGCGGCAGTGTAATACCTGCTTCGCCTGCCTGCGGCGCGGTTTCTTGAGCTGGTTTTTCTGCCACCTGGTGCGGCGCCGGTCTATCCACCGGCCGGTCGGACGGTTTGTCTGCGGGCCTGTAAGCCGGCCTGTCGGCGGGTTTGTTCGCCGGCTTTTCGGGCTTCGCCATACCCGCAGGCTTTTCCGCCGGGGGCTTTTGGAGGGAAGCGGCTGGAGGCATTTCCATCGTTTCGGCCAAAGCCAACTCAAGCGGCAGGGATGGCTGCCAGCCCCCACGCAGGTCTACGGCCGCCGCATTGAAAGATTTGATCATCCGCAGTACATCCACCGGCGTAAAGGCCCTGGCATGCTTTTCGGCCTGCTGGCGTGTGTCTGCCGCCAGGTCAATGCGTGAAATATTGCCCATCTGGATCAACAGCAGCGCCCGTAAATAATCCACCACCTGGCGGGCCAGCAAGCGCGGATCGCTGCCGGCATCCAGGGCGGTATGGAGCGCATCCATGCCGGCGGAAGGCGCGTGCTCGAGCACCGCCCCGACCAATGCGATCACGGTCTGGTTCGTGGCCGTGCCCAGCACGGTCTGCGTCAGGCCAAGCGTGATTTCCTTTCCGGTGGAAGCCATCTGGTCGAGCAGGGAGATGGCATCCCGCATTCCGCCGGCGGACTGGCGTGCGATCAATGTCAGCGCTTCCGGTTCGGCCTTCAGCTTTTCGGAATCAACGATCCGCTTTAATTGGCCGACGATATCGTCCACAGGCACACGCCGGAACTCATGCCGCTGGCAGCGCGAAAGCACCGTGGCCGGGATTTTGTGGATCTCGGTCGTAGCCAGGATAAAAATGGCGTGCGGGGGCGGTTCTTCCAGTGTTTTCAGCAGGGCATTGAATGCTGCCGTGGAGAGCATATGGACTTCGTCGATGATGTAAACCTTGTAATGTCCCTGGTTGGGTGTGAAATTGATCTTGTCGCGCAGATCGCGTACATCTTCGACGGAAGTATTGGAGGCCGCATCGATCTCGATCAAGTCCAGAAAGCGGCCCTCGTTGACCGCCACACAGTGGGCGCACTCGTTGCATGGACGCGCGGCCGGATCAGAGTTCAGGCAGTTGACCGCCTTCGCCAGCAGACGCGCCGCGGTGGTTTTGCCGGTGCCGCGCGGGCCTGCGAACAGGTACGCATGCGCCACACGCTCGCCCACCACTGCGTTGCGCAAGGTCTGGATGATGTGCTGTTGCCCGACTACTTCATCCCATTTCTGAGGACGCCATTTGTTATACAGGGCTTGGGTCATTTTAGCTTCTTGCCATCCGGATTTAGCGATTTGCGATCAAGGCACGCGATAGAATGCGCGCACAATGTTTTTTGTATCGTACAAGGCAGCCAGCTCACCGGATATCCAAACTGGGGCGGAACGGCCCCAGTAAAGGTCTGTGGGTGTATCTTTGCCAACCGTTGAATGCAACTGCATCTTGACACCCGGGTAAAGCGTCAACTGTGGAAAGCTGTAGGTAATGCCTTTATTATCGGTAAGGTACCAGCCTGTCAGTATCAGTTCTGCCGGGCCATCGTTCCGGATGATGATTTGTTCATCCGTTAGCGCTCCTGCACCGATGACTCCAACAATATTTACGTTTACATTGCCAGAACCGGGCAGGACCGTGGCGGTATTTGGCAGGGCTGGGGTACATTCCACCTTGTGAGTACGGTCATAATAAAAAATGACCGACCCCGCCACGAGGGCCGAGACAAAAATATTGATCAGGAGGTAGTAAACCAGCCGCCGCCGTGATGCCATGCTGCCTGAATGATAGCACAAAAACGCCCAACAATTAACGTTTCAACGTGCTAACGTTTAAACGCCAGCGCCACCCAGTCCCCCGATTGGCGTTTCTCGACAAAGCGCATTCCGTGCGCCTGCGCAGCCAGGCCGACCGACTCGGCCTGTTCTGCCAGGATGCCGGAAAGGATGAGCTCGCCACCCGCTGCGACCAGCTCGGCCAGGCCCATGTCAAACAGGCGGATGATGATCGGCGCCAATATGTTCGCAAGCACCAGCTGCGCCTGCCGGACCTCGAACTTGCCTTCCAGGATTTCTGTCACCGAGCCCTGACCCACCGCAAACCGGCGCGGGTCGATCGCGTTGGCATCCGCGTTCTCCCGGCTGGCCTTGACCGAGGCATTGTCGATATCCACCCCCAGGGCGAATTCTGCGCCGAGTTTCAGCGCGCCAATGGAAAGGATCCCGGAGCCACAGCCGACATCGATGACGGTTGACCGCTGACCATTGACCGTGGATTGCCCATCGTCAAAGTATTTCTCAATCAATTCAAGGCATAACTGGGTGGTCGGGTGTGTTCCGGTGCCGAAGGCCATGCCCGGGTCGATCTTGATGGCGATCCGGGCAGCCTCCGGCGACTCCAGCCAGGCCGGGACGATGATCAGCCGCTTCCCGATCGGAATGGGCTGGTAGTGTTCCTTCCAGGCCTCCATCCAGTTCTGATCGGCTATAGGTGTGAAGCTGGGAGTCGGCAGTGGCCGGATCATGCCCAGGTAAAAGAGACTTTCTTCCAATTTTTGCCGGGTCTCCTCCAGTTTGTCATCTGCCGGTAAGAACGCTCGCACCGTGATGGGTCC
>JADGQB010000313.1 GCA_017882145.1 Anaerolineales bacterium | reverse complement strand
CGCGCCAATACAGCCGGCGAAGGCATAGCGCTGTTCGTCGGCCACCCGCCGGTGAGCCTTAAACTCATTTCCACACGTACCTGGCAAGGCTCGGGCAACATCCTGGCCTGTTATTCAGTCAGCCGCAAGCTGGCGCTAAAAACCTCTTCAGCCTCCAAAAAAGCACCCGGTTTTTTCAACCGGGTGGCTCTTATTTCCCTATACTTCGCTGGTCATGATGAACATCGGCTTCATTTCGAAGCTTTCGTACTTTGGGCGGTAGCGCTCCGTGTTGTAGTACTGGTCGACGTTGACCATTTTCTTTGACCCCGTGACCACATCGAGCGGCACGTTATCGTAGCGGCCGTTCTTGAGCACCACCAGCCGTCCGTGGATACCCTTCAAGAGCAGGTCGAGCGCCAGGTTGCCGAAAGCCATGGGTACGATCGAGTCGACCGCGTCCGGGTCGCCGCCGCGCACCATGTAGCCCAGGTTCTGGTTGATGAGGTTGATGGTGACGCCATTATTGTACTGGGCCGTCCGTTTTAAAATTTCCCCGGCGACTGCATCGCCGATGCCGCCCAGTTTGGCGTGCCCGAAGGCATCCGTGGCGCCTTCCTTGAAGATCATTTCACCGCCCTCGAACCGGGCGCCTTCCGAGACCAGCGCGATCGAATATTTGCTCGGGTTGAGCTTGCGGTCCGAAACCAGCAGCTCGGTCAGGCGGTCGATGTTGAACTTCCATTCCGGGATCACGCAGCGGTGCGCCGCGCCGGCCATGGTCGGCAGCATGGCTGTGAAGCCGGCATAGCGGCCGAAGACTTCCAGGATCATGATGCGTTCATGCGAACCGGCAATCGTGCGCAGGTTGTTGATCAGGGAGATGGTGCGGGTGACGCAGGTGCTGAAACCGATGCAGTAATCCGTTCCGGGAACATCGTTATCCATCGTTTTCGGGATGGCGATGACCTTGAAACCTTCCTGGTAGAGCCGGACGCCGTAACTGAGGGTATCGTCGCCGCCGATCGGGATGAGAGTATCGATCCCAAGAAAATCAAGGTTCTTGAGGATTTCCGGGGTCAGGTCGTTGCGCTCATCCTTGTACTTATCCTTCAAATGCGCCGGGACATTTTCGAGCTTGACCCGGGCGGCATTGGTGCGGGAGGTATGCAGGAACGTACCGCCGGTGCGCCCGGCCCGGTTAACCACTTCCTCGGTCAGCATCTGGAAGTTGTCGCTGTTGTCGGCGTCCTTCTCACGTACGATATCCACCAACCCACCCCAGCCGCGCTTCAGGCCGATCACCTGGTAGCCTTCACGGATGGCACGCACGGTTACGGCACGAATGGCCGGATTCAGGCCCGGCACATCCCCGCCCCCGGTCAGGATGCCGATGACTCCGGGTTTCTTCTTTGACATATTTCTGCCTCCTTGAATGAAAATTTTTTCGTTGGGATTCGTCGTGAGAGGCTGGTAGTTATGGGGGTGTTGGGCGGGCAGAGCCCGCCCAACACCCCCATTATTTCCTCCGCATGACAATCCGAAAAAGCCAAAATAATTATGGCAATCAGGCGGCAATTATACTGCTACTTGGTTGAGTCGCTCGATCTTTTAATCCGAAACATTGCTGTCATTGCGAGGAGGGTGTACTTCCCGACGAAGCAATCTCCTATCCAAGGGGGGATGCCACTTCGCCTGCACTGGACTGCGTCCCGTGCAGTCCAGGGTGGTACGGGTTGCTTCGGGCTGGAAAGTACATTCACCCCTCGCACCTGTACCTGCGGTTCTGGCGCAGGCAATGACACAACAATTGGATAAAGGGTATCGATTTTTACGCAGCACTCTGGAATTCTCGCGAGTATAATAACCAGAAGATAATAGAAAGAATGTGAGGGAGCCATGCCCCTGGATAACGCCGGTCCATTTCTAACCGATCCGAACGGCCACGAACACCGTCTGACTTCGCAGACTGCCACCATTGGTCGTGCGGTCGAGTGTGACATTGTTATCGCCAGCAAGAGCGTTTCGCGCGAGCACACCCGCATCCGCAAGGATGGGCGGCGCTGGTTCGCGGACGACCTGGGCTCGACGAACGGGACCTATCTCAATGGTGAACGCGTGATCGGCAGCCTGGCTTTAATGGACGGAGATTCCCTCAAGGTCGGAGACGTGGCGTTCATCTTTCACGACCCGGATACAACCACCCGTGAAAACCCGATCCCCGACCTGGAGGTGGATACCAGCGCCGGAGTGGTGCGCGTAAACCGCAAGGCGGTCTCGCTGTCACCTAAAGAATACCAGCTGATGGCCTACCTGTACGAACGGCGCGGCCAGGTCTGTTCGAAAGACGACATCGGTCACGCGGTCTGGCCGGAATATGAAGCCGGCGGCATCTTCGATTACCAGATCGAAAACCTGGTGCGGCGTTTGAGGACGCGCATCGAATTGGACCCGGCCACCCCGCAGCTGCTTTTCACGGTGCGCGGCCTGGGCTATAAATTGATGACAGCCTGACCCCTACCCGGCATTGTTCTTTCGGCGAACCCCCGCCGAAAGTTTATTGTTAAACATGATGTGAAATGATACGCAGCTCATCGTAAGCCAATAGCCGGGTGTTAGCCGGCAGATAGGTTGATTTGGACCTCTTCAGGTATCATCTGGTCCGGATGAAACCTATGGTTGCAATAGCTGCTACGAACTCCAGGAAAAAGGCCGAAATGGCACCGCTCTCCCTCGAAGGACAAACCCTCGGAAAATACCGCATCCTTGTACCACTCGGACGAGGCGGTATGGCGCAGGTCTTCAAAGCCTACCACCCGCAGCTCGACCGCTACGTGGCAGTCAAGATCCTGCGCTCCGACCTGGTGGAGGAAGAGGAATTCCTGGCCCGCTTCCGCCGGGAGGCGCGCGCGGTCGCAGCCCTGCGGCATCCCAACATTGTCCAAATCTTCGACTTCGACGTACAGAACGACCTGTATTACATGGTGATGGAACTGCTCGAAGGCGATACGCTCAAAGCTTATTTGAACAGCCTGCGCGTGCGCGGCGAACGCTTGCCGCTCGGCGAGATGGTGCGCATCTTCAACGACGTACTGGCAGGGCTGGCGTATGCCCACGGCGAAGGCATCGTCCACCGGGACCTGAAGCCGGCCAACATCATGCTGACCCGGCGCGGCCAGGCCGTCCTGACCGATTTCGGCATCGCCCAGATCGTCGGCGGCACGCAGTACACCATGAGCGGCGCGTTGATGGGCACCCTGAGCTACATGGCTCCCGAACAAGGCCTGGATGGCCACACGGACGTCCGCAGCGACATTTACTCGCTCGGGATCGCCTTCTACGAAGCCCTGACCGGTACGGTGCCGTTTGACGCGGATACGCCCCTGGCCATCCTGATGAAACACATCAACGACCCGCTGCCGCTGCCACGCAAACTGGACCCGTCCATCCCGGAAAGTTTCGAACGGGTGGCGCTCAAGGCCCTGGCCAAGCGCCCGGATGACCGTTTCCAGAGCGCCAATGAAATGGCCGGGATGCTGTCTGCAGCTGCCAAAGAGGTCGGGCTGGAGGTGCCGGAAGCCGTCCACGTTCCTGCGATGGTCTCCAACCCGGCCTCCCCCAGGACCGGAGCGGTGGCCGTTTTCTCCGGCCCGGCGCGTGAGAAGATCACGGATGCCGGTTTTGCCTCCGGGGATACCGATATCACCTTTGGGAAGAAGACCACCACAGGGCTGACCAGGATCACCGAGCAGGTCAAGGATTTGTTCACCCCGCCGGCGCGCTATGAGCGGGTGATCCCCAAATATGTCAACGCGGCAGTCCTTTATTCAGTCGGCGGAATCATCTTCGTCAACATGGTGCTTTTATGGCTGAGCGGGATCTTCGGCTGGAAAGTCTTTGCGCATGCCTGGCCGATGGAAATTACCGCCGTGGGTGTACTGCTTTCGGCCTTGATGGCGGCCCTGGCAATCCCGTGGTTGCTGATCCCGGCCGGGATCTTGATGGGCAATGGACTCCTGTTTACCTATTTCACCCTGACCGGCTTCTGGAGTCACTGGACCTTCCTGTGGCCGTTGGAGCCGATCCTGGTGGGTTTCTCCATCATTGCACCTTTCCTGTTGGTCCGGCGCGGGCCGCGTGGAAATTGGCTGACCCGGCGCATCGGCATCGTTTTGATCGGTTCGGCAGGCATCCTTTTTATCCTTTCAGTACTCTTCGGGATCATCATTCCGTAACCTGTAACCGGTAACAACCCAGGCTTTATCTCTGCACTGGCATCAGCTTTATTCAATGGCCGCCAGGTTTGTTCAACGCGGCCAAATTCAGAACTCGAACCGAAGGAGGTTCAAATGCAAAAGAAAGCTTCTCTCATGATTGGTGTGACCCTGATCGCGTTGGGGATCCTGGCCCTGGCCGCCAACCTGCTGGTCCGGGCGGCCGGCACTGGCGCACTGCTCGGTTTCCGTGCCTGGCCGATCCTGGTGGTGGGCGCCGGAATATTGTTCTGCCTGCCGCCCTTCCTGTTCCCAGGCCAGCGCGGCCTGAGCGGATTGTTCGTGCCGGGCATCCCAACCCTGATCACGGGCATCATCCTGTTTATCGCCAGCATCAGCGGGAATTGGTCCATCTGGGCAACGCTCTGGCCATTGGAAGTGCTCAGCGTGGCAGTCGCGCTGGCCCTGATGGCTGCCTTCCTGCGGGTGCCCTGGTTGATGATCCCGGCCTCGGTGGTTGGGTTCACCGGCCTGGTGCTGCAGTTCTGCGCCGTCACCGGCTGGTGGAGCTC
>JADGQB010000070.1 GCA_017882145.1 Anaerolineales bacterium | reverse complement strand
CGTTCAATTAATTGCTGATTGCTGATTTCTGATTGCTGATTTCCAGGCACCAGCAAGGTGACTTCATTTCCAATCTGAACAAAAGACTGGCAAACCTTCATCACCTGGATGCTGTTGGCCGTATCCGAGGGGATTTGAGCAGCCGAGATACAAACTATTTTCATTCTTTGTGGCGCTCTTTTTCCATATCCAGCAAGCCCATACGCATGGAAGAGAGTTGTTCCGCGATCAGGCCGAAGAAGAAGCATAACAGGCCAGTCACGATGGCCAGCATGGCTCCCACGCTTACGCCACGGGCACGCAGCATGATAGGAATACCCCAGGCGAGCCCGAACCCAATGCAAAAAATGGAAAGCGGCAGGAAGATGCGCAACGGGTTGAACAGCATGGCAATGTTGATGATCTCCATGACGGTCTGAATGGCGGTGAAGGTATTGATCGTGCTCTTGCCGGTCAGCCTGGGCTTAATGGTGATGGGGTGTTCCAAAACCAGGTGGCGTTTCTTGATAAAGGTCAGGGTGATCACATCACTGAAGGCCATCGAGTCCGGACAGATGGTCAGATACTTTTGCACCAGGCCAGACCGGTAAAGTTTGAAGCCTGAATTCAAATCCGATATATGGATGGGCATGAGCAAGCCGGCAAACTTGCGGATGAGCCACTTGCCGGCATTGCGATACAGGCCGGAATGAGCGCTCCTGCGGCGATTACCCACCACCAAATCGGCGTCATTTTTGAGGGCCAATTCCAACAAGGCATCCATATCGCTGAGCTCATGCTGGCCATCGGCGTCCATGGTCAGGGCGTATGGAGTGCCCGCTTCCAGCAGCCCCGTTTTAAGTGCGCCGCCGTAGCCCCGGTTGAGTTTATGGCGCAGGAGGGAAACGCCTGGAAAGCCTTCATATTCCTTCAGGATGGCGGGTGTATTGTCGCTGGAACCATCATCGACCAGGATCAATTTCCAGTTCCGCTGGTGACAATACGGGATCAACTCTGTCAACAGGTTCGAGAGGCAGGATGCTTCGTTGTAGATGGGGACAACCACGGATAGGCAAGCTGGTTCAGAAGTTACAGTTGATCTCGGGATAATTTCCATGCGATCCATCATTCCATAGAGGATGATACCTGAAACGCCCGGTTAATGCAATTTGAGCAGGAGATAACTTTCATCTTGCATCACAACGCTCACCGGGAGGCTGTTCAGCATTTCCGGTGCGACTCCGAAATCAACCACCAGATAAACTGCCCCCAGACTCTTTGCAAGCGGCACCAATCCTGCCAGGCGCGCTTGCGAATCGGTCATGGCTCGCAGGCTATCCATCTGTTGAGTGGTCGCCAGCCAGCCCGGCAGGGCGGAACGGTTACTGTACCCCAATAACCCACTATCCCGCAGCGTATATACCAGCGGACGCAAGGCGGCATAACGCACGCTGAGGGATTGGGATACATAGGCAGTATCTTCGTTGAAGACCAGCACACCCTGCCCGGGCTGGGTCTGGGTGCGCAACGTAAGAATGAGTTCATTCAACGAACCGGGTGCCGGGCAGACCAGGCGTGCATGCGTGAAGCAGACAAAGGTCTGGAAAATGTCGCGCACGGCGGGACGGTTGGTGGCGCCCCAGAAGCCAAAGAGCACGATCCCCAGGGCAATTGCTGACCGGCGGACGAGCGGATTGGTGAGGCGCGGCGTCCATTCCGCCAGGGGCCAAATCCAGAATAATAGCAGCAAAGGCACAAAATAGCGGATGCAGCGCACCAGCTCCGTTTCGAACGGCAGGATGTGTAAACGTTGTTCGACCAGCTGCTCAGCAAATGGGATCAGTACACTGGTGATGAAGAGCCCCGCCATCCAAAGCAATACCAGCTTGAGGTCCGTGCGGTCGTTTTTCTTCAGCAGCCAGGTGGCGACTAAACCAACCAATGCCAGCGGCAGGAGCAGGCTTTTTGTGCTACTCCAAAGGAAACCGCCCAGCGCCGCCGGTACGTTGAGCAGGTTGGCGGGTGAGTAGTTCTGCAGGATCGCCATAACCGTGTTGTAATCGGCAGATTGGTCGCGGCCGCGATAGGAAAGATAATTGAGTGCATAGGGGGTAAGAACCAACAGGAACAGAAAGCCCAGTCCCAGCATAACGAGGCTGCGACGCTTCCAACTCCAACCTTTGGGCTGCAGCAGCCATAGACTGAGCCAGATGGCCAACCCCCAGGCCGGAGCGCTGATCGGGTGTACGTATACCAGCAGCCCGGCGAAGAGCATTAGCCACGGCCAGCGTACGGGACGATCTTTCCAGACCAGCGTCAGCGCCAGCAGGAAAGGCAGCAAGGACTGGAAGGTGACGCGCGGCAGGGCATCCTGCCAGACACCCCAGATCTCACCCAGGCCGATATTGATGACCGTCATGGCGGTCAGGAAGGCCAAAATAAAAGCCCAGAAGCGGTTCCTAAAAAGCACCCGCCCCAGGATATAAAAACCAAGCAGCTGCAGGAAAGTCTGCGGGAAAACCAGCCAGGCATACGCCAGGCCGTAGTCGCCGGTCAGGCGGTACAGTGCACGGATCAGCGGAATATGAATGGTGGCATAAATACCGATATTATTTGAGGCCCCCAGGGCCGGGTCGGCCTGGAACCAGCCCGGATGGTCCAGCGCGGCGGCGTAACTGGCGATGTTACCGCCATCTCCGCTCAATATAACGATTGGATAGTTGGCCTGCAAGCGGCCCAGAAAATAAATCCCGGCGAAAGCCAGGAAAACCAGGGCGAATACCCAGTCCCATTGATTTACACCCACAAGGGCAGATCGCCGCGCCAGAGGTGGCGGGTCTTTTTGGAGAACAGGCTCAGAGTCGGCGGAGGAGGCTCGGATGGTTTTCATGTCGGATAAACCATCGCCTTTTGACGGCGGCGGACCTCCCACAGGCCGCGCAGGGTGATCAGGCCAATCGAAACAATAAAATATCCTGAGAGAATGAACGCCAGCATCAAATACCCGTAGGTTGGTACCAGATAGCTCATGAGCGCCAATTCAATGACGCCGATCAGGGTGGAAATAAGGATTGGGTAACCTGCCTTGCCAAAAGACAGGAAGAGGCTGCGATTCCATTGAAAAATACTGGCAAAACCATAGCCGGCAATCAGTATCAGTAATAATGGATAGGCCGGGCTGGCCGGTGGCTTATAAAGTGTCGGGATGATCCACCAGCCAGTTAGTGCCCAGACGGCCCAATATGCCAAAACGACCCCGCTGGCGATAGCAGTGATACGTTTGAGCAGGCGCAGCGTCGGCTTCCATTCAAACCTGGCGATCGTGCGGGAGATTTCGGCGTACGTTGGCGCGATGAATGGATCCAGGATCATCGTGATGGGAATGATAAAGGTCATGGCGATCTTAAAATATCCGGCATCGGTCAGGGAAAGCAGGGCAGCCTGGTAAAGCTGGATATTATCCCGGAAGACCAGATTCACGGTGCCGTTCAAGTTGGTATTAAGTGCAAAAGTAACCAACGAGCGCTTATTTGACAATTCCCGCAGCGGAATGCGCCACCACCCCGGGTCCAGGCTGCAGTTCAATTCGTGCAAAGCCACAATAACAAATGATAGTCCCATATACGTCTTGGCAATTACATACGCCAGGAGTATGGCTCCCAATACAATCTGATGAGGAGCATTTGCCAGGCTGCCCCAACGAAAGAGCACATAGGTTGCGCCAATCATGGAAAGAGTAATGATACTCTGGACCAGGTTCACGCGACCGAGATGATCGAAACGATGCGTCGCCTGCAAAACTCCGGTGGAGGTCTCGACAACCAGGTTGCTGAGCAGGATGAAACCGTAGAAAGCAAACAAGGGGGCAGTGCTGAGGTCTTTAGCGAATACCCGGGAGGCCCAGGGGGTGAGCAGCAAAAGGATCAAAAAAGCCGCAATCGACGTGAGCGCTTCCGTCAGGCCGGCGGCTTTAACCAACGCAGCTGCGTCTTTCTTCTTATTATCCGCAAGAGCCGGGCCAAGATTCCTTAGTACCACCTCGCTCATACGGAAGGAGAGGAAGCGATTAATGTTGGATGCGAACGTCTGGATGACAGCCACCAGGCCCCAGTCGGCAACGCCGATCAGGCGGACGGCGATAAACGTTTGGATCAAGCTCAGAACGGCTGAAATAACATTACTGCTAAAAAGATAACTACTGTTCTTGACCACCCGCCTTAGAAGATGGTCTTCCTTCCAGGTTGTCGAGAGCTTTTGAAATATGCTCACAATCCCGCCCCCTGGCATGCGGGCAGGCGCAGGATGACGGTTCCCTCCGCATTTGGACCAAGATTATCTGGCATAAGGTAGATTTATACACCGAAAATTGGTTATAGCCTGATTACTTTCGGGCTTTCCTTGCCGATCTGACCGAGGGCATTGCGGCTGTCGAAGATGAATTTCGCCGCATCCAGGATGGCAGTGTAATCATAAGATGAGTGGTCGGTCGTAATAACCACACAATCCGCCGCACGCACGGCTGCCATTAGATCAGGGACGGAGTGCATTTCCGCACCCTCGTGGGTCTTCAATGTTGGAATGTAAGGATCGTGATACTCTACCGTTGCGCCCTTCTTCTGGAGCAAACCGATCACATCCAGGGCCGGCGATTCGCGAATATCGTCGATATCAGGTTTATAAGCCGCGCCCAAAACGAGGCAGCGCGCGCCTTTCAGAAGTTGACCGCGTTCGTTCATGGCATCCAGGATGCGCGTCACCACGTAGCGCGGCATGTTGGTATTGATATCGGAAGCCAATTCGATAAAGCGCGCCGTATATTGATAGGCCTTCATTTTCCAGGAAAGATACAACGGGTCGATCGGGATGCAGTGCCCGCCCAGGCCCGGACCCGGGGTGAACTTCATGAAGCCGAACGGCTTGCTGGCAGCCGCATCGATCACTTCCCACACATCCACACCCATGCGCTCGCACATGATGGCCAGTTCATTGACCAAGCCGATGTTGATCATGCGGAAGGTATTCTCCAGCAATTTCGCCATCTCGGCTGCTTCCGCCGAAGAGACCAGGAATATGTGCTGGAGGGCGCTGCCGTACCAGGCTTGAGCGACTTCGGCGCAGGCCGGGGTGATACCACCGACCACTTTGGGGGTGTTGAGCGTGGTGAAATCCTCGCGGCCGGGATCCACGCGCTCCGGCGAGAAGGCCAGGAACCAATCCTTGCCAACCGTCAGGTGATTGGCATCCCCCAGCATCGGCAGCAGGATCTCGCGTGTGGTGCCCGGGTACGTGCTGGACTCCAGTACCACGATCATGCCCGTGTGCATGTATTTCGCCAATTGCTCAGTGGCAGACAGGATGAAAGACATATCCGGGTCGCCGGTCTTCCGCAGCGGTGTGGGTACGCAGATACTGGCTGCATCCATATCCTTCAATACCGAGAAATCTGTGGTGGCTGTCAGACACCCGGCTTTAACCAGCGGGGCAAGCCGCTCCGTGGAAATATCCGGAATATAACTGACACCCTTGTTCACTGAATCGGGCTTGCGCCCATCCGGGTCGATCCCGGTCACCTTAAATCCTGCTTCGGCAAATACCACCGCCAGCGGCAGGCCAACGTAGCCCAATCCCAGGATGGCAATGCGGGCGGTCTTGTCATTCATTTTATTGATGAGGGTTTCTTTTGTGCTCATAGGCTCCTTCCAAGTTATCCAGGTCGTTCATGTTATCCAAGTACTGCGAGTCTTACACGCCAACAGGTCAGACCTGTTGGACGTAATGGACATATCAGACTTATCTCAAAACAGGCTCAGTTGTTTGGGGTCCTGCTTGGGTTCTTCAGCAGTCTGCCCCGGGATGGAATGCTTCAGGGCGGAGCGCGCCTGTTCGAGCAGTTTCGGTAACTCGCCAAAATCTTTCAGGATAGCCGGTTTGAGCGCGGCCTGGTGCAAGGCCGCCGCCGGGTGGAACATGGCAATCACAAAGCGGTCCCCCACCCGCCGCATTTGTCCGTGAACTGAACTGATCTTGGCTCCGGGCATGAACTTGCCCATCGAATAACGCCCCAGAGTGATGATGATCTTCGGATTGATGGCCGCGATCTGGCGCTCCAGATATTCATTACAGGCGGCCAATTCCTCGGGCATCGGGTCGCGGTTGGCAGGCGGGCGGCATTTTACCACGTTACCGATCCACACATCCGCGCGTTTTAACCCGGCCTCGGCCAATAATTCGTTCAGGAAAGTGCCCGCCGCGCCGACGAAGGGCCGTCCCTGTTCGTTTTCGTTGAAACCCGGGCCCTCGCCAATGAACATGATTTCCGAGTCCGCCGGACCCTCGCCAGGGACTGCATTCTTGCGCGAATGATAGAGCGCGCATTTCTTGCAAACCGACACTTCTTTAGCAACCTGGGCAAGCACTTCTTCAGCGCTCATTCAGCCTCCAGAGAATCGAATTTCTCCAAGTTCATCAGCAGAGCATCCTCATTATTGTCCTTGTAATAGCCTCGGCGGACTCCTGCGACTTCAAAGCCATATTTCTTGTACATGCTCTGTGCGGCAACATTCCCGGCGCGCACCTCCAGGAAAGCCCGCCGCGCCCCTTCAGCCTGGGCAGATCGCAGCGAATATAACAGGAGCTGCTCGCCAATCCCCTGCCTGCGAAAATCCGGGTGGACGGCAATGGTGGCAACATGGGCTTCGTCGATAATAAACCACATCACCAGCATGGCAGCGATTCGATTTTCCACTTCAGCCACCCAGCCGCGCGAGACTGGGTTCTCGGTCAATTCAAAACGGAACGAGCGCTCCGGCCAGGGTAAACTGAACGAGAGTGTATCGATCTCGTGGACTGCCGGAACGTCTTCCAAAGTCATCCGGCGGATCAGGACGGTCAAGCTGGCAGGCCTCCGGCGATGTGTAAATAAATGGGCGCCAGGGTAGCCGCTGAGTCGATTTTGCCGGCCTGCCATTTTTGCCAGGCCAACTCAGCCAGGATCCCCGGCCGGCGGACACATTGCGCCGGGCTGGCCAGGATTACGTTTTTAAACCGGCGTGCCAACCGCTGGCGCTCATCGGCAGACATCTCACCGCAAACAATGACTGGCTTATGGATACTGTCTGCCAATTCATCGGCCGTTACCACCACGGCCGGGCCTTCGGCTTGCCACCCGCTATCGGCCGCATTGTACCAACCCAGCGCCAAGCGGCCGCGCCCGGCCTGTACCACCGCAGCCAACCTGCGGCTTGAGAGCGGAACTGCGGCAGCAACGATATCCAATGTGGATATGCCGATCACCGGCATATGACCAGCCAGCACCAGGCCTTTTACAAAAGCCAGCCCGACGCGCAGGCTGGTAAACGACCCGGGGCCGAGGGCCACACCCAGGGCGGTAACGGCAGACATTTTGATGCCCACGCGCCTGAGAAGTTCAGCCAAAGCCGGGGCCAGTTCCTGGGTATGGTGAAGCCCACTGTGCCAGACAAATTCACCAGGAACACTCGTCCCGTCGTAAAGCGCCAGCCCGATCTGGGCAGAGGAAGTATCAATCGCCAGGAGCATTAATCCCCTCCATAAATTGTCTGACGAAGATGGTCGAGCAAGCTTTCATAGTGTTTCCCGCACGCCACAAAACGCATGGCGCGGTGTTCTTCGGTTTCGTATTCCAGCCAGCCCCACAGCCTTTCAGCAGGCAGGATGGGTTCCAGCCGCTCCGGCCATTCCACCACCAGCGGCCCCTGGGCAAGGTAATCATCCACGTCCAATTCTTCGGCCTCACCGAGCGAGTCGACGCGATAAGCATCTAGATGAAAGAGCTGACTTGAATCAGGGCGGCGGTAGACATTGACCAGCACGAAGGTCGGGCTGGAAACAGGGTCCAGCGCCCCCCAGCCCTGCGCCAGGCCCTGGACAAAAGTGGTTTTGCCGGCTCCGAGTTCGCCTTGCAGACAGACCAGATCGCCGGGCAGCAGCAATGCACCCAGGCGCATCCCCAGGCGGCGGGTTTGTTCCGGGGAGCGGCTGAAGAATTCGAATGTGTGCGCGTCCAGGATGGGCATGGCGAGAGGATTATACTACACGGAATTTGGAGAGTAATCGGTGATCAGGCCGACTTGATTTCCCAGGATCAGCGCAATCGCGCGGGAAGCCTCCGGGCGGGCAGTTCGCTGGCAGTTTTTTACAACCTTTTCCCGCTCATCCGGACGGCAGATCCAGCGCGTCAATGTCCGTACTACTGCCAGTGGTTCCGGTGCCCAGACTCCCACTTTCTCCGACAAAACAAAGTCCACATTTCCATCTTCCTGTCCAGGTAATTTGTCATACAGGATGATCGGCAGCTCGGCATTGAGAGCCTCGGCAATCGTGCCAGGTCCGGCTTTGGTAACAATCACGTCGGAGGCGCGCATGAAATCCGACATCTTACGGGTAAAACCATAGATAAAGGCCGTATTCTCCCAGGTCTTTTCTTTCAACTCTGCTTCGAGTTTGCTATTCCGTCCGGTCACGATTACCAGGCATACATCCAACCCCGATTCATCAATGGCACGCGCCATCTCCGCCAGCGGTCCCATTCCTTCGCCGCCGCCAACCAGGAGTATGATCTTCTTATCCTGCGGCCAGCCCAACTGCTGGCGCGTCATGAACTTGTCTCCGACCGGAGCGCTGCAGCTTTGTGAGACCGGCTGCCCCACCACGCGGACTTTATCTGGTGATATGGTGTAATGAATGGCATTCTGGCGGGCCATTTCAGTTGGAACGAGGATCAGATCGGCGCGCCGGTCGAACCACAGGGCATGCGTGGAAACCATGTCAGTTACTACAGTGACAAAAGGTGGGCGGACCTTTCCAAGCGCCTTGAGGAAAAAAGAATTTGCCAGAGGGTGGACACTGACCAGCATTTCACTATGATGATCACGCACCAACCGGCGGGCTGCCCGCCTGACGTACGGCCAGAACGTTGAAGTTACAATGCGCGCCTGCGGCCGGCCATCGCTGATGTCAAACATGGCACCCCACAGTTCGGGTACGCGCACCAGGTCCGGGTAGACTTCGGGTAAATGGTTAAAAGGCGGTGGGGCGTAATCTTTGAGAAAATCCACCATTTGCGTTATCACGGCATCGCCGTACAGGCAATGAATGGCCTCGATGATGGCTTCGGAGGCGGCGCGGTGCCCTCCGCCTGTATCCGAAAAAAGAAAGGTCATGTGCGGTTTTTTAGTCGGAAGGTCCACCATGGGGTTCCTCAGGTAAAATGGCCTTGATCCGCCGGGCCAGTTCGCGGCGGGTCAACATCACACGCCGCCCGCAGACCTTGCATTCCAGGCCAATATCCGCGCCCAGGCGTACGACAGTCCACTCGTATGAACCGCAGGGATGCGGTTTGCGCAGGCGTAGGTGAGCATTGAGCTGCAAATCAGGAAGCATATTAATTTTAACGGCCGGCAAGCTGATAAGAACTGGCACTAAAATTATACCGCAAGCGGCCTGCCGCCTAAAATTGTGATAAACTATCGCCGAAACCTGTTCAGGAGTTTGTGCATGTCCACCCATGAAACCTACGATATCGAAATTGCCGGCCTTAAACGCAGCCTGCGCTTATTTGAGATCAAGCCTGGCTTGAAAATTGCCATCCTGAACATTCTGGGTGATACTGAGTTGGTGCAGGCTTGTGCCAGGGCTTTGAATAAGAAGCTCCAGGATCTAAGGTTCGATGTGATCGTAACGGCCGAAGCCAAGTCCATCCCGCTGGCGTACGCCCTCTCGGTTGAAACAAAAAAGCCCTACGTGATCCTGCGTAAATCCTACAAGCCTTACATGGGTGAGGCTATCATCGCTGAGACGCTCTCCATCACTACCGGCGAACCGCAGACCTTGATCATGGACGAGAAAGACCAGGCGGATATCAAGGGCAAACGCGCCGTGATCGTGGATGATGTGATCAGCACCGGTTCCACCCTGCAGGGCATGCGCATGATCATGGAAAAAGCCGGGGCCAAGGTTGTCGGCGAGGCCGCCATCCTGACCGAAGGCGAGCGCGCCATGTGGGAAAAAATTATCTCCCTGGGGCATCTACCCCTTTTTACGAATTAACTTTTTGGAAAAATCCCGATAAAGTATGGAATGGGGGGTGGCGGGCTGCTTCGCAGCCCGCCACCCCCTCCCATCCACAATTACTGGGATGAAATTAATTCTTCTTTCTTCTGCCGCGAGAGAGCCTTGATGGCTCTTTCTCGTTTTAAGGCCGCACTTTTATCCGGCAGCTCCTCGGTGTATACCAGGCGGGCTGGACGCCGGCTGCGCGTATAACGCCCACCTGACCCGCGGTTATGCTGGCCGAGACGTCGCTGCGGGTCGGTGCTCCAGCCGGTATAAAAGGTTCCATCGGAACATTCCAGGATATAGCAATAGAAGGCCATGTGCGTCAAGGGAGATGGAGTCGGGCGAAAGGCTGATCCTAACTCTGATCGTCCCCTTTCTTTTTCTGGCCCAGGCCGATCAACTTCCCCAGGCCAAGTTGCTGCATCCACAGGTCGCTGAATGTGGGAATCTCTTGTTCAATCGATTCGATGGCCTGCCAGTCGCCATCCGCACGCACGCGCAGCCATTGGGTGCGTCCATTTTGGATACGCTCAAGACGGTTCTCCAGGCTCTTTTTTCCATCGCCTTCAATCTCGTCCCGCATGGAATTCAAGGTTGCTATGTATTCGTCCAGCACACGCACGGTATTGACGCGATTCTGTCGGGCAGCCTCGGCCAGGGTAGTCGCGTCTACTCCTTCCAGCGGCCGCATGGCATCCGCAAACGGCCGCCCGGCCAGTTTACGGATATCCGACCAGCCGGGTTGGCCGGTGACAGTCTCCGTCAATGCAGCTGCGGCCAGCGCCGGCAGGCTGGAAACGGTCGCCATGATCCCATCCACCTCGGCCAGGTCGGCAAAATAGGCGCGGGCGCCCAGCAGGGATACGAAACTGGTTGCCAGTTTGATGGCTTCGCCGGAGGTCGTATGCAGGGCGGTGACAGCCACCAATCCTTTTTCGAACAGGTCGGCACGCGCCGCATCGATCCCATGCGCGCTTTCATTTAATAACAGCGGATTGAGCGCCGGGGTCAGGCCCACATAGTGACGATTGGACGGCAGCAGCCCCTTCGCCCAGTCTGCCACCACCTGCTTGGCCGGGGCTGTGTCGATCACCACCGCTCCTTCATGAATTTTTTGCGCAATGGATTCCAGCGTCTCGTAAACCTGGTCGATAGGCAACGCCAGGATCACAAGATCTGCCTCTTTTACACAGGCGTATAGGTTGTGGGCAAAGTTCTCCACCACCTCCAGTTTATGGGCCTTGCGGGTGACGTCGGCAGATTTATCGTATCCAATGGTCGTGACCTGGTCCTTGCGGCTCGCCAGTGCCAGCCCGATCGAGGCGCCGATCTGTCCCAGTCCAATAATGCCAATTTTGACAGTCATGGTTTCCTCATTTCTACACTAGTACTAATTCTTATCGTCTGCTGCCTGCAGAGCAGCCAGAAGGGGTTCTTTTTGCGCATGCGGATCATGGTGGTGGCGGATCAGTTCCACGGTGTGCGCACTGGCGCCCGCCTGGGAAGCCAGCTGTGCACCCCACTCGGCATGCTGTTCCGCCACAACGAAAGGCCGGCGCAGCCCGGCTGGGGGCCCCTCCGCCCAGCCTTCTGCTACACTTCTGAAGAAGCGTTTTCCCAACACGGTCAGGATGCGGTCGAGGGTGGATAAAGGATACAGGATTTTTCCCACATCATGCAGCAGGGCAGCCGTCAGCAGGTCCGGGTTGGTCTGCCCGCTGTTTTTCAGGTGCTCGAGCAGGTGGTAGGCATGCAGCTGTTCGGAAGTCTGCATGCGGCGAAAGAGGATGAATTGTACAGGCGTGAGGTGGGGAAGCAGGCTCTCGCTTGCGATGGGTTTGCGGGAGTTGAACACGGCGTTCCAGAATTGGCGGGTGCGGTAGGTCAGGCGGGATATCATCACGGCGTAAATCCGGCAGAGCGCCGGTGGGAGGATTATAACATTGTGTTAGAATCGTGAGAGCCGGGGACGCCGACCCCGGCTCTCTTGAAAGGAGGAGAAGAGAAATCGCCTTACACATATATATTACCATCCAGGTCTAAATTGTGCTTGACGGAAACCCTACGCTTACCCTACTCTTGTCTGACAATTCTGTAAGAATAAGAGAAAATGGCACATTTTTGTCCTGATTGACCGAAAGAGGCACCCATGCAGGAGCAATCCAGTTTGTATTTTGGCCAGAGCCGCGCGACACCCATCGGCAAACTCTGGCTGGCAGTATCGGACCTCGGGCTGGTGGCAATCGACTGCGGCCCAACCCAGGCCGAGTTCGAAGCCTACCTGGTCAAACGGTTTAAACGGAAAGTTGAGTACGCCCCGGAGCGTATCCGCGCTGTCGCCGGGCAGTTGAACAAATATCTTTCCGGTAAGCAGCGGCTCTTCTCCCTGCAGATCGACTGGACGGTCCTGCGGCCTTTCCAACAATCCGTACTGCAAGCCACGTACGAAATCCCCTATGGTGAAACCAGGACTTACAAGGAAATCGCCGAACGCATCGGCCGGCCGCTGGCTGCGCGTGCGGTCGGCCGCGCCGAAGCCACCAACCCGATGCCGCTGGTCCTGCCCTGCCACCGCGTCATCGGTATGGATGGGAAACTGCACGGCTATGGCATGGCGCAGGGGCTGAAGACCAAGGAATGGTTGCTGAAATTGGAAGGGGCGGTCATCGCGTAAACCAATTTTACGCAGGCTTGATTCCCGTGCAAATCCGGGTACTATGATAGACTCACTTAATTCTTTTAAACCTTCGTGTCCCTTTGTGGTGAAATGTGTCTGATTTCCGTTCCGGTTTTATCGCCATTCTTGGCAAACCCAACGTGGGCAAATCCACGCTGGTCAATTCTTTACTCGGTCAGAAGATCGCAGCCGTTTCGCCGCGTCCGCAGACCACCCGCCGCCGCCAGCTGGGTATCCTGACTCTGCCGGATGCCCAACTCGTCTTCGTGGACACACCCGGGGTGCATGCACCCAAACACAAGCTCGGCCAGTTCTTCAATCAGGAAGCCGCAGAGGCCCTGGATGGCGTGGATGTGGTGCTTTTCCTGGTGGATGCCAGCCTCGAGCCGGATGACGAGGACCGCCAGGCTGCCAGCCTGTTATGGGGGCTGCATCGTCGACCGGAGCTGCTGCTGGGTCTCAACAAAATGGATAAAGTCCCGGCCGCCTCCCTGGAATTGGTGCGTCCCAATTACCAGGTGCTGGTCCCGGACGCCCCGCTGCTGACCTTTTCTGCTGCCAGCCGCCAGGGGCTGCCGGATCTATTGAAAGCCTTGATCGACCGTTTGCCGGTGCGCCCGGCGGAGTACCCCGAAGAGCAAATTACTGACTTATACGAAAAAGAGATTGCGACGGATTTGATCCGCGAGGCTGCCCTGGTTTTCCTGCGGGACGAAGTACCGCATGCCCTGGCCGTCCGCCTGGATGAGTTCAGCGAACGTGAAAATGGCAATGCCTACATCGCCGCCACGCTGCTGGTGGAGCATGAATCGCAGAAAGGCATTGTGATCGGCGAAAAAGCCGCCATGCTAAAAAAGATCGGTTCGGCCGCCCGCATGGAAATCGAGGCCATGAGCGGACGAAAGGTATTTCTCGAGCTGCGTGTCAAGGTGGACAAAGACTGGCGTGACGATGAGAACGCTTTGCGCCGCCTGGGATATAAGATCAAGGGCAAAAAATGATCCTCGGCCTCATCCTGCTGTTTCCGATCGCAGTGGTCGACTGGCTGGCGGTTGCCAGGAACTGGAAGAAGATCGAGTATATTGCCAAGCCGGCTGTCATGCTCGTCCTGCTTGGAATGCTGGCAGTGCTGGGCGGTTTCGGTTCGTTGCCATTGGTTTGCTTCAGCCTGGGGATTTTCTTTTCACTGGCTGGCG
>JADGQB010000312.1 GCA_017882145.1 Anaerolineales bacterium | reverse complement strand
TGAAAATCCTTTGACTTCCACCAGACCACTTTGCCATTTGGTACCATTTTGGAAGTCGCTGAGATAAGCAAAGACTTCCTGGAGGGGTCGATTGATCGTAAGAACGTTTTTGTTGGTGACCATTTTATGCTCCTTATGAAAAAGATTGATTATGTAATTCTCTTACCTATCTTGAAAGTGTTCCAACCGCATACGCGGGTCCGACCACGCGTTGTCCATTCCTGGCAGCCGTGTGACCGGCTGCCAGGATCCTCAGCACTTCCAGATCTGAACGGAGCCTAATTTCGGCGGTTTTTTTCCTGAACGCTTAGTGGCCGGAGTTTCACTTTTATGGCGTATATTCCCCGGTCACGGGTATTGAATTTTGTGCGACGAGTGGCGGTTGTACTACCGCGTACTGATATTGTTGCGCGACGAGTGGCGGTTGTACTACCGGTAATGATATTGTCGCGCGATGGGAGCCCGTTTTACCACCGCGTACTGATATTGTTGCGCGATTTGTGGCGTATTTTCCCCGGTCACGGGTATTAAATTTTGCGCGACGAGAGACGGTGTTACCACCGCGTACTGATATTGTTGCGCGATGGGAGCCCGTTTTACAACTGCGTACTCATATTGTCGGTAGATGACACGAGCCTGTTTTAAAGTCGCATGCTGATATTGTTTATATGGGGCAAAAGCCGAGATTGCCAGCGCTACAGTCACCAGCAATATTCCGATCAGAGTATATTTTTGTGACATAATTTTCTCCTCAAGGGCTTATTCAATGAGCACTTGTGATCATGCAGAAACGCTCATTTCAAGGATTTAAAACTGAACTTTGAACCGTCAGACTAAATCCCGGGGTAGCGCAATGGGCAAAAGCTGGCTCGTTCTGCTTTGAGCTTCGCTTTCACCACCTCCAGATCCAAATGAGAGTACCTTCACCTTAGCTCTGGAGACGCCTGCAAAGGGATATTCAATTGCCTATTTTAAAGAAGGAGCGGTGATCCGCATTTAGGCTTAACTCTGACCAACTGCTAATGCGGATATATAAGATAGTAATAGGTCAATATATTTTAGCACGGTGTTTTTCTAATACAAAACCCGCCAAAGGTACTAGAGTCTGGGCGGCTGGCTGCGCTATGGGTTGAGGAAACGCGCAAGAGGCTGGCTGAAAAGGATAAAAACTCAAGGCAGCAGTCTCGCATCTTCTTCTGATGGAATTCTCACCCTCATCCTTTAAATCTGAGAAAGGCCTGTAGAGTGGAGTAAAATATCCTCACTCTCCACTTCTTTCATCCAACCACTACAGGGGACAGAACATTCTTGCTTATCCGATCCCAGGAGAAACCGACGAAGCAGCGCTCCCATTTTCATTCCCACCTTCAGCAAAAAGGTTTCGCTCTGTTCCTGCTCGCCTTGCTACTGGCCGCTTCAGCCATTCTGGCCGCATGCGCGCATTCCAGCCCGGCCGGTACCGTCCCCCTGGCCGTTGCCGCTACCTCACCCAGCTCCACATACGCCTCCGGGGCGCCTTCCCGGATGGGCAATGTCATCCCCCGCCCGGTTTCCGAAGTCCCCGCCGTAGGGAGCTTTGTTATCTCCGCCGATACGGTCATTCGCTTTGACCCGGGTGCGTACGAAGTGCAGGCCATCGGGAAGTACCTGGCTGACCGTCTCAACCCGGCGACCGGTTTCTCCCTGAAGGTGATCGCCGCCAGCGGCGCCCCGGCCAGCGGCAGCATCAGCCTGAGCCTGGAGGGCGCCCCCGGCTCGCTCGGTGACGAGGGTTACCAGTTGAGCATCACCCCAAACCTGGTGCGGATCGCTGCCCGCCGGCCAGCCGGCCTCTTCCACGGCGTCCAGACCCTGCGCCAGCTGCTCCCGCCTGCCATCGAAAGCTCCGCCTCCCAGCCCGGCCCGTGGAGGCTGCCGGCCGGGACCATCAGCGACACCCCACGCTTCGCCTGGCGCGGCGTCATGCTGGATGTGTCCCGTCATTTCTTCACCGTCCAGGACATATCCCGTTATATCGATCTGCTGGCCTATTACAAGATCAACCAGCTGCACATCCACCTCAGCGATGACCAGGGCTGGCGCATCCAGATCAAGTCGTGGCCCAACTTAACCCTGACCGGCAGCAGCCTGGAAGTGGGCGGCAGCCCCGGCGGCTACTACAGCCAGGACGATTACACCTACATCATCCAATATGCCCGCAGCCGCTATATCAGCATCCTGCCCGAGCTGGATATGCCCGGCCACATCAACGCCGCCCTGGCGTCCTACCCGGAGCTCAACTGCAACGGGCAGGCGCCTGCCCTGTATACGGGCACCCAGGTGGGCTTCAGCTCGATCTGCGTGGGCAAGGACAGCACTGCAAAATTCCTAAAGGACGTCATCGGCGAACTGGCCGCCCTGACACCCGGCCCGTACATCCACATCGGCGGCGACGAAGCCAATGCCACCGCCATCCCCGCCTACCTCCAATTCATCCAGCAGGTGCAGTCCATCCTCGCCGCCAACGGCAAGCAGATGGTCGGCTGGGATCCGATTGCCCAGATCAGGCTGCTGCCGGGCAGTATCGTGCAGGAGACGGAATTCGACGCGGACCTGGCCAGGCGTGCCGTCCAGCAGGGCAACCAGCTGATCATGTCGCCGGCCAACCGGGCCTACCTGGATATGAAGTACACCCCCACCACGACTCTCGGCCTGAATTGGGCCGGTACCATCGACGTGCAGAAAGCCTATTCCTGGGACCCGGGCGGGTTGTTCCAGGGCATCAGCGATCAGAACATCCTGGGCGTGGAGGCCCCGCTCTGGTCGGAGACGCTGGTCACAATGAACGACGTGGAATACATGACCTTCCCGCGCCTGTTGGGATATGCCGAGATCGGCTGGTCGCCGCAGGCCTCCCGGGATTGGTTCGAGTACCGGCTGCGCCTGGCCTCGCAAGGGCCGCGTCTCACCGCCATGGGAGTGCATTACTACCCCTCCCCCGAAATCCCCTGGCCTTAGCGACTGTTTGAAAACTTGTTTTAGCCACAGATACTTGCACGTGCCGCAAGTACAGGTAAAAGCAGATGAATATTGATTATTGGATAAAACGTTCAGAGCAAAGGTATTGAATCCTTTATAAAACCATTTATCAGGGTTCATCTGTGGAGAATTTTGACTTATTAGACAGCCCCTTAGTCTTTTTCGCCATCCTCCTTGCGGGGAGTGAAGCGGGCAGGGGAAAAGTGCCCTGAAGGGGTATGAGAGGGTTATGTATTTCTTCTTTATTGACCTTGATTGTCTAATTAATTATAATGACAGGGGAGAGGTGAATTGACCTCGGCTCACTTTACAGACGAAGGTTGGAATATCCGGCCTTTGATTCAGCAGCAAATATGCGGACGACATTTGCCCTCAGGAGGATCCCATGAGAAAGCTCTTGGAAGATGCGGCTCAAAGAGCCATCACATACCTGGATGGTCTCAACTCCCGGCCAGTGGCCCCCCTGCCGGAAGGGTTGGCGAAACTTGATCAACTCGACCAAGCTCTGCCCGAAGAATCCGGCGAACCGGAAGCTACATTGAAATTCCTGGATGAAACCTGCTCGGCGGCAACGATGGCCATGGCGGGGCCGCGCTTCTTCGGCTTTGTCATCGGTGGTTCCCTGCCCGTAGCGCTTGCGGCGAATTGGCTGGCCGGGGCATGGGATCAAAATACGGCTTACTACAAATCCAGCCCCTCCACGGCGTTTGTGGAACAAATCGCCCTGCGCTGGATGCTCGACCTGTTCCGGCTCCCGCCGGAATGCCAGGGGGCTTTTGTCACGGGAGCCACCATGGCAAACTTTAGCGGCCTGGCGGCCGCCCGGCATGCCGTTCTGAAACGGGCGGGTTGGAATGTGGAGGCCGATGGTCTGTTTGGTGCGCCTCCAATTACGGTGGTCGTCGGAGAGGAAGTCCACCCATCCCTGACAAAATCCCTGGGCCTGCTTGGCCTGGGCCGGAACAGGATCATACGGGTTCCGACCGACGAACAGGGCCGCATGCGGGCTGACCGGCTGCCAGCTCTATCAGGCCCCGCCATCGTGTGCACACAGGCAGGCAATGTCAACACAGGCGCGTTCGATCCCATTGCTGATATTTGCGAGCAGGCCCACCAGAGGGGGGCGTGGGTACATGTGGATGGAGCCTTTGGTCTATGGGCAATGGCCGTGCCTTCCCTGAGTCAATTGACTGCAGGAATGGAGCAGGCTGATTCGTGGGCAACGGACTTCCATAAATGGCTGAACGTTCCCTATGACAGCGGGCTGGCCCTCGTTCGGGATGCGGAGGCCTTACAGGCAGCCATGGCAGTTACGGCCGAATACCTGCCCACCGTCAGCACTTTTAGAGGCCCATCAGATTTTGTCCCGGAGTTGTCCAGGCGGGCGCGGGGTGTAGAGGTATGGGCCGTATTGCATACATCTGGCCGCCAGGGGGTCGCCGAAATGATCGAGCGCAATTGCAGACAGGCCAGGCGGTTCGCAGAAGGCTTCCAATCTGCCGGGTATGAAGTGCTAAACGAGGTTGCCCTGAACCAGGTGCTGGTCAGCTTTGGAGACGCGGAAAAGACCAACCGCATCATCGCCGGCATCCAGGCGGAGGGGACCTGTTGGTGCGGCGGCACGGTCTGGCATGGACGCACAGCCATGCGAATCAGCGTATGTTCATGGGCGACCACAGACCAGGATGTGGAAAGATCCCTGGAAGCGATGTTACGGGTGGCCAAGAATGCATGAATGATGCAGGAGATTAGACTG
>JADGQB010000311.1 GCA_017882145.1 Anaerolineales bacterium | reverse complement strand
ATGTTCGGGACGGGTCGCGCCTTGCAGCCAGATGAAGACGGGCAGGTGGTCGACCGGCTTGTAATCGAAGACGCGCCGGTAGAAGTCTTTTCGGCGTTCGATCTCATTATGGTTGAGTTCAAGTCGGATAGTCATTTGGGTTCACCTGGAGCTGTTCGGTAACTTATCCATTAAAACGAAAAGGTTTATTTGTCTGAAAGGAATTGGTCGACCCGCGCGGATAGTGCCAGGCTGGCTTGGGTTGCGAATAAGCTAAGGGATTTCCAGTTGATGCGCGCATCGATGGTATGGGGAGAGGTCACGGAATGGGCTGCAACCAGCATCCCGAGTTCCTGGGCCGCTTGCAGGTTCAGTCCGGCGCTCTCCCCGGCAATTACTCCCGCCAGAAAGGCATCGCCGGCGCCGGCAGTGCTGACCACTTCAGTTGGAAAAGCCGGCATATGCTTGACATTTTTTCCATCCCAACTCCAACTGCCCCCACCTCCGGCAGTGATCGTCACCTGCAGCTTCGGATTGATCGCGCTTAGCGCAGCGAGTGCCGCATCGACGACCGGCTGCGGCGGCCCGTCACCCGCCCGGGACTGGATCCCTGCCGCCGCGGCAGCCTCATCCCGGTTCAAGGCCAGCAGGTCGATTTCATCCAGCAGGCCCATCTCGATGGCCGGGAGAATCTCAGCCGAGGTGAAGGCCGCCACCCGCCGGAAGTTGTATTTGGTTCCCATCCGGAGCAATTGTTGGCGGGCAGCCAAGGGTACTTCCGGAGCCGCCAGGGCAACCCCCCGTGATCGATAGACGGCAAAATCAGCTTCGGCTTGGGTAACATCCGCCGCTTCTACGCGATCACAGGCTGAATTGTCCGTGGTCAGATTGCCGCCGCTGCCATCCGGGTAAAGGAAGCAAAAAGAATACAACGTTTGCATCCCTGGAATAATTTGGATATAACGCATGTCCAGTCCGGCTGCAGACATTTCTTTCATCAAACTCCGCCCGACTTCATCTTCCCCGACTTTACCAATCGGCAGGACGCAAATATCTTCGCCAAGCAATGCTTTTACGTAATGAGAGATGATATGCAGCTTGCAGTAATCCCGGCGGTCAATGAAGTGCCCGCTGCGGCTCTCCTCACGCCCCAGGCTGTGCTCCCCATTCAGGAGGAAAAAAGTCCCGCTGCCGATGCCTCCCACCCCCAGCATTGCCCGGGATGGGCGGGCTGGAATGGCTGTATTCAAAGTTTCCATGGAACTGGTTTTAACCATCGACAATTCCGAGGTCCCATTCCGGGTGCTGGCTGATCGGATGCGAGGCAGTCTCGATTGTGGCTGTAATCCGGGCGTCCGGATGTTGCTGCAGCAGGGTGATCGGGTATTCGGTAGTCAATGGGCCCAAAAGGGCCACCCGCAGGGCGGTCTGTTTCCATGCCCCGGTGTCGCTGAACAGGCGCACTTTTTTAGCCGAAAGACATTCCTTGACACCCAGCGTGACCGACATGGGCGGTACGAACTGGTAGGCCGCCCCAAAAGTGCGCTGGGCCAGGGCCATGATGGTATCCAGGTTATTTTCCTGCACCCTGATAGTGGAATTGCGCAGCTCGTCCAGGCTGATGCGGCTGTAGGGATGCCTTCGCGTCTGGTTATAAGCAATATGACCATCCTGGCCCCAGCCGCCGTAGGTAATATCGATGGGAGCCGCCCAGATTTTCTCCGTGATCTTGTCGACGTTATGAGCATTGAGCCAGAAACGATTTTCCGACTGCACGGATAGAACCGCATCCACAGGCTCGTAAAAATAGCGCTCCATAAAGCCGCGAAAGCTGTATGGGTGGTCGCGTGGCAGTTCACGGTTCTGCCAGTCCAGGCATTCATCCATATGGAACACAACCAGGTTTTTCAGGCTGACCTTCTCCCGATTAACCAGCTCTGTGAAGGGTTTGTACCAGCAGGCCGGTCCGCATGGGATGATGGCCCGGGTGGGCTCGCCACGCCGGTTGTGATCTACTATCTCATCCACCAGCTCGCGTGCCATGAGGCTTCCCATTTCATCCGAATCCCGGCAAAGGCGGAACGGAATTTTTAATTGCGGATGATCCACTAATTGTGAGGAAGGAACTTTACACCAATCGTAGAGATTTTGCAGGGAAAAGTCAGCCATATATTTTACCCAACGTAGTAATGAATTCTGTGGAGTCCCAGGGTCGACGATCGGACATACCTCAGGATAGCGTTTCTTATGCGACGATAACGCGAATACCGCGCTCCTGCAGGCCGGAAATGAAATCTTTAGGCGTTTCAGCATCCGTGACGAGGATTTGGATTTTTTCAACCGGAACGAGCAACGCCTTGGATATCCGGCCAAACTTGCTGTGATCTGCCACAATGATCGTTTCTTGTGAAGTCCGCAGCAGAGCCCGATCGGTTAGAACTTCGGGCAGGTAATCGCTGGTCAGGCCCTGTTCCAGATCGATTGAGCGAACTCCAATAATCGCTTTGTCGGCGCGCACTTCTTCGAGAGCGAGCTCGGCAATATGCCCGATAAAACAGAGTTCAGTGGGTAGGAGCATGCCACCGATGCTAACCAGAGTAATATCGGTTCTATCCACCATAAGATTCAATACAGGCAGTGAATTGGAAATCACTGTCAGGTTACGACGTTCCCTTAGACTGAGAGCTGTTTGAAGAACAGTGGACCCGCTGCCCAAAACAACGGTATCCCCATCGCGAACAAGTTCTGCGGCGGCCTGCCCAATTCGTTGTTTCATCACGGCTTGTTCTTCACGCCGGACCAACATGGGAATTTCGGGAGATGAATAAACCAATGGAATCGCACCCCCGTGGACGCGCTGGATCTTCTTCGAACTAGTCAGCGCTTCGAGATCACGGCAGGCAGTTGCTTTGCTGATCTCGAAAGTCGCACAAATTTCGGCAACACTGATCCGCTGATTCAGGGAAAGGAGTTGGACGATCTGGTTCTGACGCTCGACACTGGAGAGAGACATAAACATTGGTATCCCAATAGCTCATGCAGTGGATGTAATATATCATAACGTATCAATATGTCTCACATTGTAGCAAGCGCACGCAACGAATTCAAGTGCCAAATGTCATATTTCCTGAGTCGCCTGGGGTGCTTATTGAGTTCTCATATTTTCCTCCCTGGCAAACTTTGCATGCTTATGAACGGTCTGGTTAAAAACACCGTCTGACTTATCTATCCCACAAACCAGGAAGCCTCTAGGCAGAGTTTAAAATTTTTGTAAATGTCACCGGGACGCTTTTATTTGCCCAATGACAGTCACCTTGTTCGGCGAATCTCGGATGTAAGAAATCGTTGGCTTGTCAGGTTAGGTATATTCGATCACTTCTAACATCAGGGCATACTTGCGGGATTCCCCGGGCTCCAAATAGGGGAGCATCTTTTGTGAGCGCATTGCCGCGCGTCCCGGCAGCGGGTTGCAGTTCATCGGCTCGATCGCCAGAACGTACATTCCTTCCCCCATCATCTTCCATTCATTCAGGTATGGCAGGTTTTTTGTATCGAATCTGAGCCGCAGCCCCAGGTTCAGGCTGGGATTCTCCACTTCAGCCAGGGCCCAGCCGTCCTGATCCGCCATCGGGGTGTGTACGAAGTTTTGCTCCTGATAGCCCGCAGTCGGCGCCTGGAAAACCCGCCAATCTGCCAGGCCTTGTGCTGAAGCCTCATCTTCAGGCAGGCTTGCGCTGACAGCGAACTTCAGGCGCGCAAATTCACTGAGCAGTGGGAAACCTATGTTGATGTGGTACATGATCATATGCGCTTGCGGGCTGAAACCCTCATTTGACACGCTATCTTCCAGGCGGATTTTATTGGAACCCAGGCAGGTGGAAATTCGCCTGCGTATTACGATGTTCTCCCCGAATACTTTCGTCTGGCGGACTTGGCCGGTTACATCCAGCTGGTAGGTGCCATCTACCCATCCGGCATGATAACCAACTTCCCGGGCAGGCAGGTTGCTCACCCGGCCGTGCTGGCCAAGCTCCTGGTCGCCATCGCGTACCGGCGGGCCGAAGGTATCCAGGCCGCAGGTGACCAGCAGGCCTCCTTGAAAGCTGCGCAGCCAGCCGGAGCCGGAGGGTTCATAATAGGCGGGATGGGTGTCGCCGGTGGCCGACCGCCACGCCAACGCCAACCCCTTATATTGGCAGGCGGCAATATCCAATGCCCGGTCCGGAAGGATGTTGAAAGTCAGGCCGCTGCCGGTCCAGACCTGCATGACCCGGCTGCCTCGCTCGGGTCCGTCGCTGGCTTCCAGCGGCTGGATGCCTGCCAGTTGATTCATCGTACCTGTATAGCGAACAAGCTGCTCACGGCTCCAGTCACGCTGATAAAGATGGGGCATGGGTTCCTTTCATGAATGCCTGCCAGTGACTTTGCTGCTCCGGTTCATAGGGCCAGGGCACGGATGTTGGTCAGCTCGCAGAATGCGAGCAAATCCTCGTAGAGGCCCGCACCGTAGCCTAATACGGCATACTCGTTGTTCCAGGCCTCCAGCAGTTGCTCGATATCGCAGTGGGCAGTGATAAATGCGTGCGGCCAGCGCGGGATTCCGCACTCCAAACGGCGCTGCTCCAACTGTTCCGAGGACGGTTCAAATACTGTGCAGCGGGCGATAACCATTTCAAATTCACCATCGTTTCGACCCAGACGTGCCAGCACACCTTCCCCCGGCTTGCATACCAGGTCGACGGACATGCCGCCCGCCTGCCCTTCGGTGGGAATGCCATGCTCGGCAAACCTGGCCGGC
>JADGQB010000069.1 GCA_017882145.1 Anaerolineales bacterium | reverse complement strand
GGGGGTGAGGGAAGAACTGGAAACATTCCGGACCCTTCTCCGCCGTTGGCAGGGCACCACCGTCCTTCCGATCGACCAGATGATCCTCACCCTGAGTCAGGATCTGTTCAGCATACCCAACGACCTGGCCCTGGCACATAAGCTGGCGCTGGTCCTGCGCCAGGCCAGCGACGACCATTCTGATTGGCGCCTGCCCGAATTGAACGCGGAGCTCACTCTTATCTCCCGCAATGAGCGCCGCTTCCTGGGCTTTAGCGAGGACGACGCCGGCTTCGATCCATCCCACCACGCCGGCAAGGTAGTGGTAACCACCATGCACAAGGCCAAGGGCCTCGAATGGGATCGGGTCTATCTTATGTCCGTTAATAATTATGACTTCCCTTCGCTCCAACCCAATGATCGCTACATTTCGGAAAGGTGGTTTGTGCGCTCAGGTCTGAACTTGGAGGCTGAAACCCTTTCCCAACTGGAAGCCGCCCTTACGACTGGCGAGTATGAGTTCTATACCGAAGGTGCCGCAACAGGCCAGGCTCGGCAGGATTACGTGCGCGAACGCTTGCGGCTCCTGTACGTCGGAATTACGCGCGCCAAGAAGGAATTGATCATTACCTGGAACACCGGCCGCCAGGGGGGACAAACTCAAGCATTCCCATTCGCTGCCTTGTTGGGCTGGTTGCAGGAAACTAAGATTTGATCTGCATCTTTACTGAAATGCCCAAAGGGTAAATGCGTTCACACGGATTCTCTCCCCGCCTCATCGCCATCCTGCAAGCCACGCTTGTCACCTTCCTCTGGTCCACCTCCTGGGTGCTGATCAAGATTGGGCTGCGCGGCGATCTGCCGCCCATTACCTTTGCCGGGCTGCGCTATGGGCTGGCCTGCCTGTGCCTGGCCCCTTTCGTATTACTCAACCGCGGTCATCGTGAAGCCCTGGGCAAAATACATCTCAAAGTGTGGCTGCAACTTATACTGCTCGGAATTGTTTATTACACCTTTGCTCAGGGTGCCCTGTTTATCGGCCTGGCCTACCTGCCGGCTGTGATGGTCAACCTGCTGCTCAACCTGACACCCACACTCGTCGCCGTTATGTCCCTGTTCGCATTAAAAGAGCCGCCCAGCGCAATGCAGTGGTTCGGTATTGCATTGGCCGCCATCGGAACCAGCATATACTTCCTGCCATTTGCCATCCAGACCGCCGCCTTCATAGGTCTGGCGATGACCATCCTGGCTGTCCTGACGAGTTCGATTGGCAGTCTGCAAGGGCGACAGGCCAACCGCGACCTGTCACTCCCACCGTTGTTGATCACCTTCATAAGCATGAGCATCGGGGCACTATTGCTGTTGGCGACCGGGCTGACAGTCCAGGGATTCGGGAAGCCAACCTTGCTTGATTGGGGTATCATCGCCTGGCTGGCAATCGTCAACACGGCCTTTGCCTTCACGCTCTGGAACACCACCCTGCGAACGCTGACCGCAGTCGAGTCCAGCATACTGAACAGCCTGATGATGCCGCAAATTGCCGTGCTGGCAGTGATCTTCCTGGGTGAGAAATTGGCGGGAAAAGAAATTGCAGGGTTGGTCTTGGTGGGGATCGGTGTGATCGTGGTGCAGCTCAAACCAAAGCGCTAACGAATCCGTCGGGAAAATCCTAACAACCCCGCAATCCTATCTTCACAAATTCTGAACAACTCTTTGATACCATCGTCTATAAATATCGGGATTATAGGAATATTCAAATGGATCGAGGCATTCGAAGAAGAAAGGGTGTTTAAGGTAAAATTGTGCCTAATCTATCTTGGAGTTAGACATCGTATGCTGAATAAACGAATTATTTCCCTGATCAGTTTTCTGCTTCTGGTCATGGTGGCAGGAACCACCCTGGCAGCTTGTGGATCTGGCAGCACAGCTACTCCTGTATCCACCTCCAAATCCGTTGGAAACAATCCCACTCTGGATGGCCAGGCGATCATGCAAGAACGTTGCTCAGTTTGCCACTCGATAAACCGGGTAACATCCGCCCACCATACCGCTGCTCAGTGGCAAAACACAGTCAATCGCATGATTAACCATGGCGCTAAACTCGCGCCTCAGGAAGAGCAGGTATTGATCGATTACCTGGCGCAGAATTTCAAATAAGAAAAAACTGGCACCTTCGTGCCAGTCATTACTGCTGTCTTTTCTTTATTGCTCCAGTCGCTGTGTTCGGAAATGAATTTCCCTGGAGCAGATACTATATTTTATACATGGTTTATGCAAACCCCAGGCCGCGTTCTTTCAACGATACCCACCTGCCCTGCCCAATGATCATGTGATCCAGCACCTCCACATCCAGCAATTTCCCGGCTTGGACGATCGCCCGCGTCACAACCACGTCATCCGGGCTGGGGGTCGGATCCCCGCTGGGATGGTTGTGGACGACGATCAATGCCGGCGCATTGCGCCGGATGGCTGGTTTGAATAGTTCTCCAACCTGTACCTGGGAAGAATTGACCGAACCTTTATAGATCTCGACGATATCCAGTACCCGGTTGCGCGTGTCGAGCAGGATGACGCGCAGGTGTTCCTGTTCCAAAGCAGACATATCATATTTTACAAGATCGGCCGCATCCGCAGGACAGTTGACAGCCGGGCGTTCTTCCGGGGTCTCGAGCGCCAGGCGTCTGCCCAATTCTATGGCAGCCTTGAGCTGCGCAGCTTTAGCCTCGCCAATCCCATGCTGGTTGCATAATTCTTCGAAAGGGGCACGGTGCAAACCGGAAATTCCCTTAAAAGTCGTCAGGAGCCGCTGACCCACTTGAACCGCATTCTCTCCCGGAACGCCTACACGCAGGAGAATGCCGACCAGTTCTGAGGTTGACAGGGCTTGTGCACCCAGATGCGCCAACCTCTCTCGCGGGCGCTCATCCGTGGCCAGGTCAGCTATCCTATATACAGGTTTGGGTGAGTCATTCATGCTCTTTTCCTCTCGCAAAGGTTATTCAATAATCTTCAAAAAGTCGGTCTCAAAAACCATAATATTAATAGTTTTAAAAATTCCCAGGCGTAATGCCTCAATGGAAAAAGTTACTATGCGCCAGGTTGACAGGAGTACCTAATTCTGATAACATGTGTCGACTTTACAAATGAGGTAACCATGACAACACTGATCGAAACCACTACCGTTTCTCTGACCCCTGCTGCCGCCCAGGTGGTACGCGGACTTCTCCAAGAGCGTAATTTGGATGAGAGTTATGCTTTACGGGTCTACGTATCCGGACGGGGCTGTTCCGGCTATGAATATGGCATGGGGCTTGAAAACAAGCCTAATGAGACCGATACCGCCTTCGAAAGTGAAGGGTTGAAGGTTCTCGTTGACGAAGTCTCCATCCAGTATATGGCTGGTGCCAGGATTGATTTTATCAATGATGAGCGCGGCAAGGGTTTCCTGGTGGAAAACCCCAACGTTGCCCCTGCTTGTTCATGTGAAGGCGGCAGTTGCGGATGCAGTGAAAACTAATTAAAATACTGAGGCCGGGACAATCCCAGCCTCAGTATTTTATCACGCCTACTCTCTTAGAATTGCAGGGTTCCCAAGTCACCGGTTTCCGCGTAAGAACGAAATCACGGCTCCAAGGACACCGATCAAAGCCAGTACCAGGATGACCAGTCCAAATGGTACTTTGGTCCCGCTGCTCGTATTCGGCGCAAAAGTCGGTAGTTTTAATGGTGATGGTGGGGTGAACGTTGGCAGGCGGGTGGGTTCCAATTGCAATCCATAGGCCGCCACATATGTAGGATCCAGAGTCGGTGTGGTAAGTGGTGCTGGGGTGGGAGGTGCGGCAATTTTTGGCAGCCTGCTGCCAGGGGAAATCGAGACGAACGGTCCATAGACCCAGCCAGTCCCGCCTTTTACGCCTAAATATACAATCTCAATCCAATTCCCATCTTGGCTGGAACCAAGCGCAGGCGCGGATGTCCCGGACGCCATTGTACCAACGCGCTCGTAATCATATGAACTTGGCCCGGCAAAAACATTAATGAAGAGTTGATCGGTATAAACCGTGACAAATGGACCGGTGGGTGTACCGGTGACAGTTGCAACTGAACCGGTCGGTTGCTGGGCAGCCACATTCCCGGTTGGCGGGCTGAAAAATGTTAGAGTGGCAAATAATCCGGTGATCCCCACCGCCAGAAACAATTTAATCCAAAGCTTTTTAGGCTCTTTACGCAATTCCATTTGATCTCATAAAATACGGTCCGGAATTATCGGCGCCGGAAGGAAGTCAAAATGATGCCAAGGATACCAACCGCGCCCAGAATAACAATCACCCAGGCGGAAATCGCCCGACCAGATGAAGCATTCGCAGGGTTTGAATAAGTAGGAAATGCTAACGTTGGCGGGGGAGTAAAGGTCGGCAATCGCGTGGAGGTCGGCAATGTTTGAAATGCGGCCACGAAAGTCGGGTTAAGCGTGGGCGTTGTCACTGGCGAAGGTGTGGGTGGTGGTTCCACGATCGGCAGCAAGGCCTCAGTCGACAGGGATACATTGGCAGCATACACCCAGCCGGTCCCCCGTGGTGCATCCGCAAATACGATCTCGATCCACTCACTGGCAGGTGAACGTCCAATCGCCGGAGCCGTTCCTCCCACCGGCAGCGAACCTACCACAGGATAATCAAAGGAACTTGGCCCGCTGCGCACATTAATTGGCTCGATATAAGTTACGGTTATAAACGCGCTGGAAGATGACCCGACCGCGCTCGGTGTGGCGGTACTTAGCTGAAGGGCTGCGACAGGATTCCAGGGTATGCCAAGAACAGACAGGGCTGCAAACCCAAGGATCAGGAATACCCAAATTCCAGCTCGAATAAAAGAGTTTGATTTTCGCAACTTGTAGAGAATATCCTTCGTAGATAGATTAGAGCCTTTGGAAATCACCGTATTGAAGGTGCTGACAAGGAGACTTGGGAGGTCGAAGTCGCCCAATTCCCCCACACCTCGCCACCAACACGAGATTTTCTCAAGAGCTTTTGACCTGCCATTTGCCCTCTCCGGCAAAACGATTATAATCTAAAACACTATGGACAGACGCGTTTTCCACGGAAATATTACCCCTTCTGATATTGCCCAGTCACTGGTTGCCGAGTTCAACCAGGGCAACACCCAGACTCAATTGCTCGGCGAGAGCAATAACCTGACGGTCCAGATTGCTTCGTCCCAATGGGCGCGTTCGGGCGGAAAAACCGCACTGAGCGTCAACCTTCAGCAGATAGAAGACGGAGTCATGGTACAGGTGGGTGAGCAGCAATGGCTGGGTGTGGCTGCCAGTCTTGGGCAAACCGCATTGGCTGCTCTTATGAATCCATTGAATCTGCTGGGCCGGCTGGATGATATTGCCCAGGATGTTAGTAACCTGCAGCTAAATGAAAAAATATGGCAAATTGTTGGCCGGGTTGTCAACGCGGCCGGAGCCAGCCAGCAGCTGTCCGAACGGCTTTCCAGTCTGACCTGCGAATACTGCGGAGCGGCAAATCCAGTCGGGGAATCCACCTGCTTAGCCTGTGGCGCTCCACTCGGCAAAGAACAGCCCAAAGCCTGTCAAAAATGCGGTTACGTGTTGTTGCACGACGAAAAATTCTGCCCGAATTGCGGGCAGGCCGTCTAAGAAACGAGCGCAGCTCTGCTGCGCTTTTTTATCCCCCCCGGCAGGCTTGCATAATCCATGTCTAACTCCTATAATAATGCCGGTATGACAACACTTGATGAATTTGAATCCCGCTTGCAGTCTCTACTCGAAGTTCATCTATTAAAACACCTGCCTGGTTACAAGGCTGAGGATGGGATTGCGCAGCAATTGGCTGCCGCAATGCACAGTCATTTAAAAGAGGTGGCCGGGGAAACCCAGGCTCCGAATCTCTACGTGATTGTCGCCCACCCTTCCACCCTCACCCGCTGGCATGCCAAACCACGCCTGCTAAAGGAACTTGCAAATGCATTATATGTAGCCGGGAAGGAAGCCGGGTTTCATTTCTCGATCAAGCCAACCGTGGCTACTACCGCTGAAAACGACTTGTCGGCAGACGAGTTGCGCGTCATTGCTTCTTTCAGCAATGAAAGCGTCGCTGAAACCCAGGGGTTCTCCTCTGGGATAGCCTCCGATGCTGCTGCCACCTCTCCCGACAATGCTTTCCTGATCGTTGGAGGCAACCAGCTCGTCCCGCTTAACCGGTCTGTTATCAATATTGGGCGCAGATTGGATAACCACGTTATCATTGATGACCCGCGCGTCTCACGTGCACATGCCCAATTGCGCGTGGTTAAAAACCGCTTTGTACTCTTTGACCTTAATTCAAGCGGCGGGACCTTTGTGAATGGGCACCGATCCAACCAGTCTGTTCTTTATCCTGGGGATGTCATCTCCTTGGCGGGTGTAACCCTAATTTTCGGCCAGGATTTGCCGGCTGGGAGTGCTTCGAACGAAGATCAGACTCAACCAGGTTTAGCCGAATCTGCGGACCGGACAAAACCCATAGACCGAAAAGAAAAAGATCTCAACAAATGAGCGGTCCGGTAGTCTTTGCCTTGCGCCTGCTGTTGACCGTCAGTCTGTATGCATTTCTGGTTTGGGCTTTTATAACTCTTTGGCGGGATATCAAACTTCAGAGTGCCCTCCTGTCGGGGCGGAAAATCCCGCCCATAAGTTTGAGCTTCACCGACGATAGTCAGACCCCACAAGTTCGACGTTTTATCCAGGCAGAAGTGACTATCGGTCGGGATCCTGCCTGCGAATGTCCGATTGAGGATGACTCCATTTCTGGCAGGCACACTCGCTTGAGCTACCATCACAACCAATGGTGGTTGGAAGATCTGGATTCAACCAATGGTACGCTGATCAACGAGGAGAAACTTGCCACCCCTACTGTGGTCGTGTCCGGCGATGAATTTCGCTGTGGCAAGACTCTTTTCACGATCACGCTGCCCGGTGATACCCTGATGGCGCTTGCAAAGAAAAGCTCAGCCAGGGGAAAAAACGATTAGGCTTTCAAAGGATTTCGCCATGCCTGAAAAACTTGTTCTCGGTATCATTGGTGGCTCTGGCCTGTATAACATGTCGGGTTTGACTGATACCCAGGAAAATGATCTCGATACTCCATTTGGAAAACCGTCTGCGCCGATCGTGGTCGGAACGCTGGAAGGTCAGCGGGTCGCATTCCTGGCCAGGCATGGGTTTGGTCACACCCTCACACCCTCCGAAGTGCCTTATCGCGCCAACATCTATGCCCTAAAAGCTCTCGGCGTCGAACGCATCGTCAGCATCAATGCCTGCGGTTCACTGCGCCAGGATTACGCTCCCGGCCACATCGTCATCCCTGACCAGATCTATGACAACACTCGTAATCGCCCCCGGACGTTCTTCGGGGAGGGGCTGGTGGCGCACGTGGGAGTCGCCGACCCATTCTGCCCGGATCTCTCCACCTCTTTGGAAGCCTCCGTAAGGGCCACCGGCGCTATTGTGCATCATGGGGGAGCATTTATCATCATTGAAGGACCGCGTTTTTCAACCAAGGCCGAGTCCGACACATATCGGGCCTGGAGCATGTCTTTGGTTGGCATGACCGCCGCGCCGGAAGCTTTCCTGGCGCGCGAAGCTGAGATGTGCTATTCCGTTATGGCGCATGTCACTGATTATGATGTCTGGCACATCAGCGAAGCTCCGGTGAGCGTGGAAATGGTAATCAAAACTCTTAATCAGAACACCGCCACTGCCCAGCAGGCCGTTCGCAATCTGGTGAAAAGGCTATCCAAAAGACGCACCTGCGACTGTGAAACCGCACTGGCAACTGCCCTTATTACAAATCCGGGCTTCGTTCCGCCGGAGACACGGAAAAAACTGGATTTACTGGTTAAAAAATACCTGAAGTAAAATCCAAACTTCCTTCAATCTAACTCCTTGCATACACATCCAATAACTTACCCCCGGTTTCAAATCCAGGCCCGCCTCCTGACACTGGCGGCGGTTTTTCTTTTTCTCTACACGCTTATCCTGACCCTCGCCCCTGCCGCGCGCGCCCGCTCTTGGGCCGTGGAGTATCGTTGGTCGCAGTGGATTGGATTTGGCGTTTGGGGCTTCGTATTCATCCTGGCCCACATCTTTACAAGACGTTACATCCCTGAGGCAGACCCATACCTGTTACCTTTGGCCGCCTTGCTATCCGGCTGGGGGATTCTAACCATCTACCGTCTCGTGCCCAGTTTCGGGTTGCGCCAGACTCTCTGGCTGTTCGTCAGTGGATTGATTTTCCTGGTCGGCCTGCGCCTCTCGCCTGAGCTGCGCTTTCTACGCCGCTATAAATATGTCTGGCTGACTGGTGGGTTATTGCTGACCGCTCTCACGCTCATCTTTGGCACCGACCCGGGCGGGGGCTATGAAAAAGCCTGGCTCGGCTGTTGCGGCGTCTACCTCCAGCCATCTGAGCCGCTCAAGCTCCTGCTGATTATTTATTTGGCTGCCTATCTGGCTGACCGCCTGCCGCTTAGTCTGCGCCCACTGCCGCTGCTCGCGCCGACAGCGGTAGTTATGGGGGTGGCGTTGCTGCTGCTTGCCATCCAACATGACCTGGGCACCGCATTCATTTTCATCTTCCTTTACACAATCATCCTGTTCGTTGCTTCCGGAAAAAAACGCATCCTGCTCATCAGTCTGGTTGCCCTGATTGCGGCTGGTTATGCCGGGTATTTCCTTTTCGATGTAGTGCGGTTGCGGGTGGATGCCTGGCTCAACCCCTGGCTCGATCCGTCCGGACGCTCGTTCCAGATCGTTCAATCGCTCATGGCAGTTGCCAACGGTGGCACATCCGGGCGCGGTCCCGGCCTGGGCAGTCCCAGTCTTGTCCCGGTGGCGATTTCTGATTTTGTATTTATCGCAATTGCCGAAGAAATGGGACTGGTTGGTACCCTGGGCCTGCTGGCGCTGATCGGCTTTTTCGTTGCCCGCGGTCTGCGGACAGCCATGCGCGCGCCCGATAGCTTTCGCCGTATCCTGGCAGCCGGTTTGACGGCCTACATTGGAGCCCAATCCATCCTGATCATCGGTGGAAACATCCGCCTGCTGCCACTTACCGGAGTGACGCTGCCGTTTGTCTCTTATGGGGGCTCATCCCTGTTGACTTCTTTCCTGGCACTGCTCATTCTGCTGTTTATATCCAGTCAGCCTGAGGACGAGCCTGCTCCACTCCCGGCTCCCAGACCTTATCTATTCCTGGCTGGATTGATTGGCTTGGGATTGTTTGCATTGGCAATAACAAATGGCTGGTGGGCAATCTGGCGCGGACCCGATCTTTTGCTGCGCACCGACAATGCCCGTCGCTCGATTGCCGACCGTTATGTAAAACGCGGCAGTCTGCTCGACCGCAATGGAGCACCCATCAACTTCTCCGATGGGAAGACCGGTGTTTACTCCCGCGTTTACCAATATCCTAACCTGGCACCCATTACCGGTTATACCAACCCCACCTATGGGCAGTCCGGATTGGAAGCCAGCCTTGATCCCTGGCTGCGCGGTTTGCAGGGAAATCCGGCCAGCAGTATCTGGTGGGATCATCTGGTCTATGGCCAACCCCCGCCCGGCCTGGATATTCGCCTGAGCATTGATCTCGGATTGCAGCAACAAGCGGATGCTCTGCTTGGGAACCACACGGGTGCAATCGTATTGCTGAATTCGGAAAGCGGCGAGATCCTGGCAATGGCCTCTCATCCCACCTTTGATCCAAACCACCTGGATGAACAGGCCGCTGCCTTACTGCAGGACCCGCAATCGCCTCTATTGGATCGCGCCGCCCAGGAACTATATCCACCCGGTACAGGCATGCAATCCTGGCTCCAGGGTATTGGTCTTTCTGCTCAACCATCCATCAACAACGCCGCCCGGCTATTTACAGACTTGGGCTTTTACACCACGCCTGAACTGCGCCTGCCGGTCGCGCTCGCGCTAACGTCAGCCCAGCCCTTGCGACTCAGTCCATTACAGGTGGCACTGGCTGCTGCTGCGCTGAGCCATGATGGAATCCGGCCCGCACCCCGCCTGGTTATGGCAGTCAATACCCCTGCGCAGGGCTGGGTTGTGCTGCCGTCTTTGAGCAATGCAGTCCAGGTTTTGCCCGTCGACACAGCGATATCTGCCACCCAGAGTCGGATGGTAACCAATCAGCCTTTTTGGCAATGGAGCGGGTTGGCCGGACAGGGCAAAAAAACTGTGACGTGGTCTCTGGTGGGAACATTACCCAACTGGCAGGGCACACCCCTGGCAGCTGTTGTTCTGCTTGAAGAAAGCAATCCACAGGGAGCTGCCTATATCAGCCAGGAGTTAATCAGAGTGTCCATGCATCCGTGATTCTGAGGCGTTGATTGTAAGGATTGGTTCTAATTACCATACAAATCTCTCTACTTAGGAAAAAAATTCCGGCGCCTTTGCAGGTGCCGGAATTTTTTTATTTCACACGTACGAAACGCCGCTTCCCCACCTGTAGTACTCCCGGATGTGGCAGGGGTACATCGAATTTCTCAAGTACTTCTCCATCCAGTCTGACTCCCTTCTGCTCAAACATGCGCCGCCCTTCGGATTTACTGGTCACCAGGTTCGCAGCCACCAGCACATCCAGCGCCAGCTGGCCGGGCTGTAAAGAATATTCAGGCATTTCATCCGGCACATCCTTCTTCTGGAATAAATGCACAAAGGCTTCTTCAGCTGCCCTGGCATCCTCATCGCCGTAAAAGATGGAAACGATCTCCCGCGCCAGCCGCATTTTGGCGTCTCTTGGATGCAGCTTGCCGGAAGCCACTTCTTTCTCCAATATCTCGATCTCTTGCGGCAGCCAGCGCGTTGCCAGCCGCGCAAATTTACCCATGGCAACATCCGGCACACTCATCACCTTACCGTACATATCTGCTGCGGTCGTGTTGATGGGGATCACATTCCCGGTCGATTTGGACATGCGTTGCATGCCATCAGTTCCAGGCAGGATGCCGCAGATCACACCTACCAATGGCTTCTGGCCAAGCGCTTCCTGTAACTTGCGTCCGGCCACGATAATGTTGAATAACTGGTCCGTGCCGCCCACCTGCACATCCGTTTTCATGGTGACTGCATCGTAACCCTGCATCAATGCATAAAAAGTTTCGTGCAGGTAGATTGGTTCACCGGCCTCCAGGCGTTTGGAGAAATTCTCGCGCGTCAAGAACTGCTGGACGGTGAAATTCTGTCCTAAACGGATCATATCCAGCAAAGACAATTCAGACAGCCATTCGCCATTGTAGCGGACTTTTGTCTTCTTTTGATCAAGCACTCGGAAAGCCTGTTGTGCATACGTTTCTGAATTTATGGCCACCTGCTCCTGAGTCAGGATGGGACGCGCCTTGTTTTTATCAGATGGATCGCCAACTAAAGCAGTATAGCTGCCGATCAGGAAGGTCACTTCGTGACCCAGGTCCTGGAACTGGCGCAACTTGCGCATGGTAATGGTGTGACCGAGATGCAGGTCTGTTGAAGTCGGATCATATCCGCAGTAGACTCGCAGCGGGCGTTGTTCCTTTTCAGCCTCGATCAACCGTGTGCGTAATTCGTTGGTCATGGCCTTCTTCAGGTCTTCATCACCGTATTCGGTGCCCTGCATCAACAATGCGACTTGCTCTTCGATGTTCATAAATGCCTCCAATTTAATAAAAAAAACGCGCCCGCTGCGGCAGGCGCGTACTCCCCATCCGCAACGGCGTTTAAAGATGGGGATAATAATACAGGGAAGAAATTCCGGCGCTCATATCGCCGCAATTATACAACAATTCTTGAAAGCGGCAATGTTGTAAATTGGCTCGCTAAAGGATATTACTCTTTCATTCCGCGCGCACTTCGACGGGTGTTATCTTCAATATCCAAGAAGATTAGCAAAAGTTGAGAAATTCCCCACAACGCGAAGGAGTAGACCATGCCATGCAGGGGCTGCTCGAAGGCGATTAGGAAGTTTTGTACACCATCCGTAAAACTCATGCCCGCCCAAAACCCGCGTAGGATTTGTAGTACATTCACCCCGATAGACAATACCAGCTGGCCCCCATAAATTATCAGGATGATCCAGGCCAGGATCTTCAAAGCCTGTGCAAATCGCAGGACAGCATTCTTATCGAAGTATGTCCCCAAAAAAACATCTCGTTCTGCAATTTTCATTCCGCACTCTCCTTTTCTCTCCTCAAAATAAACATATGGAATTATAACCAAAATTGATTACCCCATAGCTCAACCATTTTCTTCGATATTATGCGTTCGCTCGCTTGTCTTCCGCATTCTCCGCCTTTTGATTTAATCTGAAGATGGAAGTCTGGTAAAAAAATGGCTGCAGGGCGCTTTGCACCTTGCAGTCATACTTTTACCTTTTTGGACAAGAATTTGAGCTGGAAGCCGGTCTACACCTGCAACCGCCTCTAACCTATCACAGAAGGTGCAGGAAAGCGGCTTCTCAGATTCATGCTTTCATTTCATGCGTCTCGGATCCATCTGGAACTACCTGGCTTTTAAATATCCACGGGTATCATTTTACGGGATTTCGTCACCGCAGATTTCAACATAATTTGTGGCACCTGTGATCGAGCCTGAGCAGTTAACCCCTGCAGCATAGGCTCGGTATTCAATATGTTCTCCCACATTCACGTTAAAAGAAGTATACGCCGAATCAGTGAAAAGGACGTAGCTATTATTAGAGTAATGGTTCCAGGAGCTTCTTACAATACCATTAACCATAACCAGTTGCCCAATGGTGCAATTAAGACCCTTAAGTTTCGCACTTGCCGTCACAATCGAAACTCTCATAGTATGCTGTATTGGATTTGGTAAAACGTGTTTTACAGGGGCGGTGCTGTCCGAAAAGGACTCGGTTATATTAGGGAGGTTTTGCTTTTCGCAAATCGACGGAGGTGTTCCGTTAAAGGTTGGTGAGGGTGTTGGAGAAGGTGTGGCAGTAGGAGTCGGCGATGGACTGGGGCTTGGTGTGAATGTAGGAGTAAATGTCATGGTGGGTGTCGGAGGATAGTTCTTTATCACAAGAGGTAGAAAGAGTGATTCACTGGGCGGATCATCCAGATTTGTTGTGTTATTCGCATGGACTTGCGCAGCTGCCTTGTTTCCGACGAAAAATTGAAATGCACCGCTGAGTAATAAAGCATTTATGACTCCGATCAGGATCCATCGTTTTAAAACCATTGTGAATTCCTCTTATTTAGGTGCAGGCCTGGTCAACCAGGTATGTTGCGATTATCTTTCGCTGTATGTGGAGTATAGCACGGGAGAAGACACTTGCAATAAAACTGTACTTAACAAAATGATTAAGCGGATGTGTAAATTCCACTTCTGGCTGCTCAAGAATAAATATCCTGCTCACCCTCAATTTTGATGGGAATGCCCTTCCTTTGTTGTTATAATAACTCGCTGGAATTCTACAAATAGGAAAACAATATGGAAACAAATGAAACCCCTAAACCCGCCAATTTCATTCTCGCAGCCGTCGCCGAAGACCTGAAATCCGGACGGTTTACCTATGTGCGCACCCGCCTGCCTCCCGAGCCAAACGGCTACCTGCACATTGGTCATGTTAAGGCGTTCCTGATCGACTATAACACCGCCAAAGAGTTCGGCGGCGAGTTGGTCTTGCGCTTCGATGATACCAATCCAACCAAAGAAGAAACCGAGTTCGTTGACGCGATAGAAGCGGATTGTCAATGGCTGGGCATCCGCTGGGTCATGGTGACTTTCGCCTCGGATTATTTCGACCGTCTCTACGAATGGGCCATCCGGCTCGTCAAAAAAGGCCTTGCGTACGTGGATGACCAGACGGCTGAGGAAATGAGCGCCAGTCGTGGCACGCTGCCGCGCGGTACCAAGTGGAACCAGGCCGAATCGGAAATAAAACCAGGTACGGAGTCCCCTTATCGAAATCGTTCGGTCGAAGAGAACCTCGA
>JADGQB010000310.1 GCA_017882145.1 Anaerolineales bacterium | reverse complement strand
AGCTTGCGTGGTGCTCCTGTTCATGAGCGGCTGTTCCGCGCCGCATCCTGTTAGCTTCGCGCCTACGCCATCCAGTACTTCCATTGTCGTTCCAACCCCTAGTGAAACGACCACAGCCAGTATTGATTTATCCACTTCGCCGACCGCCGGGCAATGGCTGCCTTATGATCCAAATCCAAGCAATACGGGCTGCGGGGATTTCATCGCTACTCTTCCGGTCCAGGGGATGGATAAGTTATCCTTGGAAGAGCTGTTCAAGCGCCTTTTTGGAGTGTGGTTGACGCACTTTCGCTCCCCGGAGTTGGGAGGGACTTGCCGGCTGGAAGATTACAAGGTGGAAAACGTCCAGGTGGACCCACAGATCGCGTTCCTGGCTGCCGAGCAGCATCTGGAACGGGTCGCTTGGATCGAATTTTCGGTCCAGGTGCGTTCAGAACCAACCGGTTGGGTGGCCGGGAACGGTGAACTGGCCGCGCAAGGCTGGGTCATCCATAAATTTCTCATCGTTGGGTACACCAAGAGCAGCGCTGCATATACCTTGAAAATTATCGGGACGGGACCATAAACTTACCGTTAAACTTTTATTCCGGCGAGGCAAACCGCCGGAGTTGTTATGATTTGGAGAAGAATCCCTGTCTTATTTCATTTTGATAGCGTGATGGCATTGGCGCCGTTGGCATCGAAAATTGTCAGCGTACTGCCTTCAACCTGGAAACGCACTGCACCATTCATCATCTTCAGGACGGTGTCTTCCTGTGCCATTTGGGGGCCAAGGCAGGCCATCATGGTCGAGATCATCTGGCTGAATACAAGCTTGCCATTTTTCACCTCAAAATTGCCGCCGAAGCTGTTGCAGCCCATGTTGCCGCTGACCGTTCCGTCATTCCCGAAATCCAGGCTCGTGGTGATGCCCGCGGCAGCTGGTGCTTGATTCCCGACCGGCCCGTAAGAAACCAGTTTCCAGGAGGTTCCTTTAAGGTCCACGGAGGCTCCATTGACAGCACAAGCGGATAGGATCGCTCCTAATCCAATCGAGAATATGAGTATGGTTTTGGTGAACTTGTTCATCTTGCCTTATCCTTTTTCTTATAGGGTTATTTAGAGCACGGATAAAAACGTTGAATCGGCGGAGAAGTTCCGTTATTCGAGCAGCGCTTGTCTGGAAATCCCGTTGGCAAGAGTCTGCTTAAGGTTGACCCAGATAATATTCGCCGCCAGTGTTTGCCAACCAGCAGTAGCGCAGAAAGCCGGTCTTCAGGAGACACCCGCCATCCCTGCCAGAATTCCCTGCAAAATGGAGGCTAATAGGATTAATCCCACTACAGTCAATAGAATGATGAAGGTCATGGCGATTTTGTTCATTTTTTCTTCTCCTTTTCCGTGAGACGTTCCAGCATATTAAGGACGCTGGGGTGGCGTAGAAGTTCCTATTGGTAGATTCGATCAGCACCTGTCCGCCTGGCTAGGAAGAAACCCCTCTTTTGGCGGGGCAGGCTCGGTCGGGAATATGTTATAGTGTAAAGAGATACCTTGCACCGGACAAAACTGTCCATTCCTGTGACCAGCCTGCCCAACCCTTGCTAAAAATGAACATTTGTTCTATGATTATCCTTGTCAGTTAGCATCCTGCGAGCAATAAAAAAAGGTTCTGGTTGAAAACTCCCGCCCTTCCCCAGCTGCATCCCCGCCTGCCCTCGAATTATGGGGGTTGGCGATCCTTGTCCCTTATTCATCTTTTCCTCTCCTCATATTCGTTCCTCTTTCGTTTTTTTTCCGCGGAACGAATAACGTACCCAAAATATTTTTTCAAACTTCACAGCCTCGCTTCCAATTTCCAATCTCAAATTCCCAGCAGCATCCCGTTGTGGGATCAAAATTCAGAAGTCAGCAGTCTCCACTGTCTCTTATTCGTTCCGCGGAATCTTCAAATTAAGTGACTTTAATTCATCATTCAACCATGCTCCTAAAAGGATAAACGGATGACGACCAAACCTTCTCCCCTCAGCCGCCGGGATTTCCTGCGCTTGTCAGCCATTGGGCTGGGTACGCTGGCCGGCAGCCGGCTGTTAAGCGCCTGCAGTCCGCTCCCAGCCAGTGCAACCGCAATTCCCAGTCTGGCTGCTGCTGGTACGGCCACCGCAACAACCCAGGCTGCCTCCGCCGTCGTAGCAGGCAGTTCGCTTCCTGAAATTATGAAATTCTTCCCCGCCGTGCCAAGCCGTGTACTCCAGACCCATCATTCCGGCGTATGGTCCTCCGGCAAGAGCCTGGTTCCCGGCGCCCTGCGCCAGATGCTGGATGCCTCGATCACCAGGTTGACCGGGCTGAACGATGCCCGTCAAGCCTGGGCAGCCTTATTCAAGCCGGGCGAACGGATTGCCATCAAGGTGAATACTTTCAGCAACAGCCTGATCTGGACGCACGTGCCGCTTGTCCAGGAGGTCACCAACAGTCTGCAAGAGGCCGGAATCCCGGCCGAACAGATCACGATTTTTGACTACAGGACCAACGAGTTATCGACAGCCGGTTTTGCCGTCAATGTGGACAATCCGGGTGTGCGTTGTACCGGCATGGATAGCAATTACAGCGCCGAACCAACTACTGTGCTGAACAAACAGATCCGGCTTGCCAATACCTTGAAAGACTGCGATGCCTTGATCAACATCCCCATCTTGAAATCGCATATGTTGGCCGGGGTTACTTTCGCCATGAAGAACCATTACGGTTCGATCTGGTACCCGGATATTCTGCATGGCGACAGTATGCGCGCCATCGCGGGTCTGAATGCCCTGCCCGAGATCAAAGACCGCACCCGCCTGATCATCGGCGATGCCCTTTCCGCAAATCTGCGTTACGCCAATTCCTATCCTTATTGGAGCGAGGATTGGGTTGGCGATTCCATCTTCATGAGCTTTGACCCGGTTGCCCACGACACCCTGGGGCTGCAGTTGCTTTCGCGCGAATTGGAAAAGATCGGCGGCAACCCTGCCAGCCTGGTTGGCATGGCTACCCCGGCCATGCAATATGCGGTCGAATTGGGCCTGGGTACCAACGATCCGGCCAACATGGAATTCATCGAGCAAACTCTGGCCTGATCATTCCTCACAGTCGGGCGGGATTTATCCCGCCACTTCAATAATATCGGAGAATATTCTTACATGCCTCATCTCACCCGCCGCGAATTCCTGAGACTTACCGGGTTGGCGGCCGCCAGCCTGGCCCTTTTGGAAGTCGGCTGTTCGCCGCAAGCTCAAAAAGGAACCACCGCTCCCGCCCTCCGTCGCCAGGTTTCGACTCCCACCGCTGACCAGGCCTACCTGGCTGTTGCTCATGGTTCAGATCCGGCCGCCATCCTTAAAGCAGCCTTGGACTCGCTTGGTGGCATCCAGCGCTTTGTCAAACCGGGTCAGGATGTGATCATCAAGCCCAACATTTGCGTGGATTATCACCCCGCCGAATATGCCGCTACCACCAACCCCATTGTAGTGGCGACTTTAGTCACTCTCTGTCTGGGCGCGGGAGCGAAACGCGTGCGGGTGATGGACTCCCCCTTCGCCGGTATTTCGCCCAGCTCGGCTTATGCCGCCACCGGCATCCAGGCGGCCGTCAAAGCTGCCGGTGGGGAGATGGAAGTGATGAGCCCGATCAAATTCGCCCGCTTCGATATCCCCCAGGGCAAAAGTATAACTTCCTGGAATATCTACCGTGACATTATGGAAACTGACGTGCTGATTGATGTCCCCATCGCCAAGAGCCACTCGCTGGCTCGCCTGACCATGGGCAGCAAAAATCTGCTCGGGGCTGTTTCCAATCCTAACCAGATCCACAGTAACCTGGACCAGCGCGTCGCCGACCTTGTGAGCGTTATCCGCCCGAACCTGACGGTGGTGGATGCCTACCGCATCCTGGTCGACCATGGGCCCACCGGCGGTAGCCTGAACGATGTTAGGCAGGCCAATACGATTATAGCCAGCCATGATATCATCGCAGCCGATGCTTTTGGAGCTACACTTTTCGGCCTGACCGGCGCTGATATCCCCTCTATCAAGAAAGGCGCCGAGATGGGCCTGGGCACGCTGGATCTAAGCACGGTGAAAGTGGAAGAAGTGAATGTTTAGCATGCATCGCCATTTAATTTTTAATTCCGGCATTGGTATGCGGCGGTTATTATCGAGGCTGGCACTGGTTTTATCCCTGCTGGTATCCGGCTGCATGGCTCCCAAACCCACGCCAACCTCACCGGCTCTCGATCCGACCGGCCTGTTCCCGGCGGCTACCATAATCCCCGGCTGGCAGATTTCTCAAAAGCTAACAACCTATAACCGTGATAATTTATTCAACCTGGTGGATGGACAGGCCGAATCATTCTTCGCCTACGGCTTTGAACAAGTGGCCGTGCAGCGCTACCAGGACAGCGCCGGCATTCTCATGAACGTGGAAATCTGGCAATTGGCCACTTCCGCCGATGCCTATGGGCTGTTCAGTGCCGGGCGGACTGGTGGACCTGCAGCCATGGGTAACGAAGCCGATTCGGACCCCGGGCGGCGGCTGGCATTCTGGCAGGATCGCTACTTCGTCAACCTGAATGCGGCTCAGCCCGTTCCGGATGCCACCTTGCAGACTTTTGCCCGGGCCATCTCCGGGAAGCTGCCAACCGGAGGCCAGCGTCCCGCTCTAATTGACCGTCTGCCCGGTGCCGGGTTGGTCGAACACAGCGAGATCTTCTTCCACGAGGAGATGTCGGTCCAGATGGAAGTCTGGCTGGGAGGCGAAAACCTCCTGGGCCTCAGCCAGGCAAC
>JADGQB010000309.1 GCA_017882145.1 Anaerolineales bacterium | reverse complement strand
GCTTTGGAAATATGGGTCGAACCACGCCTTTTCAGACGCAGGTGGATCAATCCCATTCTGACCCTGGTCATACTCCTGGCTATGGCAGACGCTTTTGGCCTGCTTGGGGTTCTTGTGGCGCCGCCTTTATCTGTGGTAATCCAGATCCTGTGGAGTCGCCTGGTCAGCCGCCGGGCGGTTTTAGGGGCAGCAGCACAGGTTTCAGACCTGAAGGAACGGCAGGCCCGCGTTTTGGAAACCATCAAAGCGATGGATGAACCAGCTCTGCCCTTGGTTAGCAGTAGCATGGAGCGGCTTACTCACTTAATCGAGAGAGCGGAACCAATCCTGCAAGTCGGTCTGTCGACCGCCGCACTCTCGACAGAACCTTCTGAGACACTCCAATCACCCGAGCTTGTCGCCACTGAAGGCGAACCAACGCTATCGAAAGATTTATGAAGAAACAGATGCTGTCCGCCTCCAGCATGGCTGGAACTATAGCGCAGCTTTGGAAGCAAGGGATCCGCAGCGCGCAGAGGCTTAATCTCCGTACACATGGCTGGCTGGGAATTTTGGCGGGTGCCGCCAGCGAAACCCTGAAGCCCAACTCGACGATCGCCGCGGCGGCGATTGCCTACTTTGCCATCTTATCCTTATTTCCCCTCACTCTTTTGAGCATTTCGATAGCCAGTTTCTACCTTGGCCCATTGATGGACCAACAACTCATTCTGCAAAAGCTTGAGTTTATTGCACCAGCCTTGAGCTTGTTATTGGGCCAAAATATTGGCGAGATCATACGGGCACGCGGGCCGGTAACGATTATCGCTGTAATTGGTCTGATCTGGTCTGCCTCCGCCATGTTTTCCACACTCAATCAAACCCTTAATGTAATCTGGAGCAATAAACGCGCTCGCCCGTTTTGGAAAACGCGCGGCCTGGCGATATTGATCATCCTGGCCTTTGTTGGCCCGGCTCTTTTCCTGGCATCGTTTGCCGGCAGCATGGTTACCAACCTGCGACTCTGGTTGCCGGACCAGATCTTTCCGATTGGAGCCGCGCTCAGTTTCGTGGTGGCAATATTGCTGGATATTGCCTTATTCATGCTGCTTTACATGCTGCTTCCCCATGGATCTTCAACCTGGCGCGATGTATTACCTGGCGCGCTAGGGGCCGGACTGCTCTGGGAGCTGGCCAAGAAAGCATTTTTGTTATTTATTTCCACCTATATCTCCATGTCGAATCTGGTCTATGGCTCCGTGGCAGCCATTATTGCTTTCCTCACCTGGGCATACTTGAGCGGTCTCATTTTTCTTTTAGGGGCTCACTTGAGCGTTTCTTATTACCGTCTCAAGCAACAGCAAAATGAAGCAGTCGGCTAAATAGAGAAGATTAATTATTAATGCCCCTTGCGAGTATTAAAAAAAGGGCAGATGAATTTTAAGCAAAAGGATGGGACCCCATGCAAGAAATCACTGACAAGGAAGCTCTCTTGGGAAAAAAACGGCGTTTGCGAGCCAAGCTGATCTTCAACCCCAGTGCCGGGGCGGCCAGACCATCTCCAATCGAAATAGTGGATGTGCTCCATGAGATGCAGGCCTGGAAGTTGGTGCCGGAAGCCTACCTGATCGAACCGGGCTGCGACCTGCCCGGGGTGGTCCAGGCTGCCCTCGCGCAGGGCTTCCGCATGTTTGTGGTTTGCGGCGGTGACGGCACCATTTCTGCCGTGGCCAGAAGCCTGGCTGGTACAAACGCCACCCTGGGGGTCATCCCGATCGGCACACAAAATAACACTGCCCTCAGTCTGAACATCCCGGATGATATCCCGGCTGCCATCGCCATCTTGCGAACCGGCCGGCGGATCAAAGTGGACGTTGGCATGGCTACTTGCGGAAAAATAAGCACCCCTTTCCTGGAGGCATGTTCGGTCGGACTGGCTTCGTCCCTCTTCCCATCTGTCGATGATATCCAGCATGGCAACCTGGCCCAAATCGGCAATCTCCTGTCGACCCTGGCCTCCTCCCCGCCATCCGAGATCCATATGCTGCTGGATGACAAGCAGGAGATCCACGATCTGGGTCATGTGGTCCTGGTTTCCAATATGCCTTATATCGGCTTTCATTATCAGCTTGGCACGGTTGCTTCGTTTAAGGACGGACTGTTGGATGTTCTGTTCTTTGCCGATTTAAACAAGTTGGAGTTGCTCGGGTATGTTCTTCAGGGAGTGGGTGAAGGCCATCCGGAAGACCAACGCATCCAGCACTTCCACGTGCGCAGGGTGGATATTGATACGCACCCTTCCATGCCGGTCATGGCAGATGGGAACGCATTGGGAGAAGGCCTTGTGCGCATCGAAGTACGCCGGCGCGTCCTGGCGGTGATGGCCGGGCCGGAAGCGCCCAAGGCGCTGTCATAATCTGGCGAGATCCTTGAGCAATAAACAGTAAATTCCTCGTCAATTGCGGCGAGGGCAAAGAGAAAGGCGAATTATATGTTTCTTCGAAGAATGATCGGCATTCTTTTCGTTATTGCTGCGGTAGCCGGAATTATTTTCAGCCTGGTTGGCCTAGTGGAAACATGGCGCTATCGTCCGGTGGTGACAAAAATAGTGACGGATAACCTGGCATTGGTCGATCAGGCCCTCTCTACCACTCAGGATGTACTCACCATTGTTGATCAGGCGTTGCAGACCACCTCAGTTGACGTTGTTTCCCTACAGTCAACCACCCAGGCGCTCGCTCAGGCGATCCATACTACAAACCCGATGCTTGATTCCCTGATCAGCCTGACCAATAAAACTATTCCAGCTGCGGTCAGCGCTACTCAAACCTCTTTGGCCTCAGCTCAAAGTAGCGCACTGCTCATCGATAACGTACTGTCAACCCTGACCAGCCTACCCTTTTTACCGGTGGCCGCCTACAAGCCGGATGTGCCTTTGCACACAGCCCTGGGCCAGGTCTCAACCAGCCTGGATACATTAATACCATCGTTGGCGACCATCAACACCAGTCTGGTGGATGGTCAGACCAACCTGGGCGTAGTGGAGGGCGAACTGACCAAAATCTCTGCAACTACGCAAGGGATTAGCAGCACACTGGCTAGCGGGCAGGCGGGTATCGATCAGTATAAAGCTGTCACCACTCAGCTTAAGAAGAATGTGGAAGCCGCGCAACATGCCGCCCAAACCTGGATATTGGCGATCACCTGGATCATGAGCCTGGTATTCGGTTGGCTTTTGGTAGCCCAACTGGGGCTGGGTTTACAAGGCCTCGATTTTATACGGGGTTCCCGCATTGCCCAATAAATCCTGGGTCATCGGCGGGAGTGCGAGATCAGCGGCAAATAAGCCCGTGATTCTGGCGATCCACTCGAAGCACTAGGAGAATTAAAATATGAAAGCCAATGATAAGTCAATTGCAGTGGGGCCGGAAATTTTAGCGCCGGACTCTCCAACCTACCCGGAACAACTGCAGCCGGTTCAAGGCCAGGACTCTGTCATCAGTGTCAGGCACTTGACGAAAAAGTTTGGGGATGAGATCGCGGTACAGGATGTCTCCTTTGAGGTACCGCGTGCCTCCATCTTCGGTTTTATAGGACCCAGTGGATCGGGTAAAACGACCACGGTCCGTTTATTGACCGGCGTCTACACCCCTTCGGATGGGGAAGTAATCGTGATGGGTCACAATCCGGCCAGGTTCAGCCGCAATGAGCGGGCGCGCCTTGGCTATATGCCACAACTATTCGTACTTTATCCCAACTTGACCGTTTGGGAAAACCTTAACTTCGCCGCTTCTTTGTACGGCATGGGAATATTCCGGGGAAAACGGCTGAAGGATGCTTTGAGGTTTGTAGAATTGTTCGAGCACCGCGGGAAGCTGGCCCGCAATATTTCGGGGGGCATGCTGCGGCGCCTCAGTCTGGCAGCTACATTGGTCCACGACCCGCAACTGCTTTTCCTGGACGAGCCGACTGCTGGTATTGATCCTGTTTTGAGGCGCAAATTTTGGGATCATTTCCGGGAGCTCAAGAACCAGGGCAGCACAATATTTATCACCACCCAATACGTAAGCGAGGCGGATAACTGCGATATGGTGGGGGTACAGAACAATGGGAAGTTACTCCTGGTGGATACCCCCAAAGGGATCAGGCACCATGCCTACGGCGGCGATATGGTTGATTTCCACACCACACAGCCATTTGATTTCCAGGCCGAGGCTAATCTACGCGCCCTGCCCTTCGTGCTTTCCAAGACCGCCCGCACAGGCGACAACAGTATGCGCATCATTGTTGATCAGGCCAGCACCGCTATCCCCGAGCTGATGGATTGGGCAAACCAGCAAAATATCAAGGTGAAAGCGGTCGAGGAGTATATGCCGCCCTTTGAAGATGTCTTTGTAGAGTTGGTGCGTCCGGAGGTGAATCATGGATAACTTATTTAGAAGTATCATCCGGGCTTCATCCTTCTTACGGAAGGAAATATTTGAGATCTTGCGCCAGCCCAGGCTGGTCGCCACCCTGGTGCTGGGGCCATTCTTGATCCTGTTCATCTTTGGCATTGGCTACCGGGATCAGAAGCCTAGCTTGCGTACATTGTTTGTAGTACCGCCCAAGAGCGCCATCTCCGCCCAGGATATCCAAAAATACGGGAAAGCGATGGGTTCGTTAATCACCTTTTCCGGAGTCACTGCCGATCTGAACGCAGCCCTCGACCAGCTACACAAGGGGCAGGTCGATCTGGTCATTGAAGAGCCGGGAGATGCCGTTACCACGATCAAGAATAACCATCAGGCCATCTTCACTCTGTATCACCATGAGATCGATCCCGTTCA
>JADGQB010000068.1 GCA_017882145.1 Anaerolineales bacterium | reverse complement strand
CAGAATGCAATTTTTGTAAGATTGCCAGAGGAAAAAAAGGAGATTGTCATGCGCTTAAAAAAGAAAGATATTTTGATTATTCTAGGCAGCTTAATTCTCTTATCAATTTGTGGAATTGGTTCATGGCTATGGCTCGGTCAGAGTGGTTTGATGTTGGTAGTAATCTTGTCAAGCGTTCTTATCCTGACAGCAATATTTGAAACCTATAGGCGGTTGGGGATTGAAGCTAACCGGATAAAAGAAACATTCTCCCAACGGGCTGATTTACTGGAAACTTACATCCAACGAACTGAACCACTATTATCTCTGTTTTTTACCATCAAGCCTCAGCTGCCATTACCGGATCCCGCTGGTTATGCCGCCGCGCCTGATTTATTAAAAAAGCTGATGGAAATTGTAATTCGCGAGAGGCCGGCCCTGATTGTGGAAACCGGCAGCGGCGTTTCCACAGTGATACTAGCCTACTGCCTGAGGCAAATTGGAAGTGGAAAAGTGATTTCGCTTGAACACGATGCCAAATACGCTGTCAAGAGTCAGGAGCTTATTAAATTTCACAGCTTGGAGGATATCGCGACGGTTATCCATGCGCCTCTGGTAGATTACGATATTAATGGAAAAAAATGGCTCTGGTATGATACCAGTCAGTTGAAGATTGAAAAGCCGATTGATCTTCTGGTGGTTGATGGCCCCCCTAGAAGAACTCAAAACCTGGCGAGATATCCTGCCCTACCCATCCTTTATAAACATTTCGGGGATAAAGTAATAATCATCGGTGACGACGGTAATAGAATTGACGAGAAAAGAATGGTCGAAATCTGGAGGAATGAATTTCAGGAGTTTTCCTACGAATTCCTGAAACTTGAGAAGGGCGCATTTTTACTTTACAAGGAAAAGAAATAATAACGTGGGCATGCTTTCATCATGAATCCCACCAGTTATCCACCCATGCACGCTAAACAAGCTTCTCCCGGACACCCAGGAAGGATTGTCCTTTTTGTTAGAGTTTTTCCACGGCGTTCGGAGACTTTTATCGTCCAAAAGTTTTTAGGGCTTTTGGAACGGGGTTGGGACGTGCATATAGTTTGTAACCGTAGCACGGCTGAAGACCGACGTCTTTTTCCACAACTGCCTGACTGGAAAGAACTGCGCCATCACGTTCATGTGACCCGCCCGGCACGAACCAAAATACTGGAAGCTTTGCTTTTGCCCTTTTCATTCGTGCGCGGCCTGTTGCTTGCACCAAAAAGCACTTTGCAATACTTTCGACGCGGATGGAAACGTTTCGGACCATATATCCTGCATCTTTTCTATTTGGATACCGAGTTTATTGTTTTACAACCTGCTCTCATCCATTATGAGTTCAGTACGCTGGCCACCGGCCATATGTATCAAAAAGATTTGCTGAATTGCCGGATCACGGTCAGTTTTCGAGGCAGTGATCTTAATATCGCCAGACTTGACAAGCCGGATTTTTACCGCCAGATTTGGGAACAGGCGGATGCCTTACACCTGGTAAGCGAAGATCTTTGGAGGCAGGCTCAAAAACAAGGTTGTCCCAGTGATAAACCTCATAGGGTGATATTTCCTGCGATCGATACTTCATTCTTCGCTCGAGATACAATAAAAAGAGTGGAATCCATCGGCACCCCTGTGCGTCCATATCGAATTTTGAGCGTTGGTCGTTTGGATTGGGTTAAGGGATACGAATATGCCTTGCAAGCCGTTAAGTGGCTTGTAGTACAGGGGATCGCATGCGAGTATCACATTATTGGAGAAGGGGCCTATTCGGATGCAATCAGATTTACGATTCGGGATTTGGAATTAGAGAATATCGCTATATTGCTCGGCCCCAAGTCACGATCCGAGGTAAAGGAACATTTGGAGCGGACCGATGTTTTTCTCCTTGCATCGGTCTCCGAAGGATTGAGTAATGCTGTGTTGGAAGCTCAGGCGATGAACTTGCCTGTTGTTTGTACTGATGCTGGAGACGTTGGGATAGCAAATGAGGAGACAGGCTTTATCATCCCACGGCGAGACTGGCGTAGCATGGCGGAGAAATTGGCATTACTCGCTGCGGACTCCAATCTGCGGGTCAGGATGGGTGAAGCGGGCAGACAAAGAGTATTGATAAATTTCCATGTTGGGGCTCAAATAGAAGGTTTTCACCAATTTTACTGCCAGGTGCTGTCGTAATTGGCTACCGATTGGAGTAAACATGAAACCATTGATTAGCGTTCTAATGGCTACTTATAATGATGCCCCTTTTTTGCGTAAGGCAATCGATAGCATTTTGGGCCAAACGTTTTCGGATTTTGAATTTATCATTATTAATGACGCTTCAACGGATGATACACCTGCCATTTTAGATAGTTACCACGATCCACGTATCATTCGATTGGATAACAGCACTAATCTTAAGAGAGGCGCCTCATCAAATCGGGGTTTGGCCGTTGCAAAGGGAAAATATGTCGCTCGTATGGATGGCGATGATATAAGTAACCCGGAGCGTCTCGAGAAACAATTGCTATTCATGGAAGAGCATCCCGATGTTGGAGTGCTTAGCACGGCATACGAAGTGGTAGATCTAAATACGGAATATGTTACTACCTGGACCCTACCACAAACGCATAACGAGCTCATGCTCAGGATGTTATTTGCTAATCCAGCTTTCCACGGATCTGCATTGATACGAAAAGAAAAATTGAAAAAAGTGCATGGCTATAACGCAACCTATGATAGAAAGATAGATATTGAACTTTGGACACGAATGAGCAAAGTGACCAGGTTCCATTGCCTGCCAGATGTTCTTTATCAATACCGGGTTCGACCTGATTACAAAAAATGGAACGTAGAAAGCTCGAAAATTTCGGATGAAATTCGGCGTCATTTTATTGAAGAATTAATCGAAGGCGTAGTAACTGAAAGCGGATATGCCAATTTCCGTCTGGGACAAATTGCAGACCCTAATAGAATATTAACCTCCGATGAAACCATCGCGGCAATAAATTTGCTTTTTACAGCCTTTAACTCCATGAAAACAAAGGGTTATTTTTATGACGATTTATCGATGGTTAATCCGGAGATCTCCAGGTGTATGGTTAGAATATTAGGGCATTGTTCAGAGCTAAAACAATTGTTACCGGAATTATTTAGGTTTTCATCTTCCGGCAGCATATCCAAATATTATTGGTTTAATAATGATTTTCCCAAGGTTATTAGATGGTTAGGCTATGGCATTTCTTCTCCAGGAAATTTTTTTGGAGAGCTTATCCATCGTATTAAACAAAAGCATGATTAGCGTGACAAAAGCAAAATTATCATTGCAGAGAATATAGAATGATACAGATGACGCCAAGAATTCGTGGAATTGTTTTCAGTTACAACCGCGCCATGCAGTTGGATGCAACATTGCGCTCGTTCTATTTGCATTGCCAGGATGCGCACCTGGTACACTTGTTTGTTCTGTACAAAGCCGATAACCCGCTCCACACTCGTCATTATCAAATTCTGGCAAGGGATTATCCACAGGTGACTTTTTACCCTGAAAAGAATTTCAGGCGGGATACTCTCAAGATACTGACAACAGGTTTTTTTACCCCATTTATTCGATTATGGTTTGAGTGTTTTTCCTATCTCATCAATACCCAGAACATTCATAGTTCAATTCTAAAACATGCCATAACTCGCCAAGCTCAGAAAATGCAGCAGCGAATTGCTTCCAAAAAGTTCCCATCGGCTAACGGGTCATACAACTTTTTTTTGGTGGATGACAATCACTTTATTGGCGACTTCTCGATGAGCGAGGTTATACAAGCGTTGGAATCCAGTCCGGATGCGCTAGGATTCTCTCTGCGGCTTGGAAAGAATACTTCTCATAGTTATACCCGGGATGCGTATCAAAAGTTGCCATCTTTTTTACAACTGGGTGGGAAGGTGTTAAGTTACGCCTGGGCAGATGCAGACTTAAGTTTCGGCTATCCGTTGGAAGTCTCCAGTTCAATATATTGCGCTCAGTTGATCGCGCCATTGGTTTCAACATTACAATTCCATCAGCCGAACAAATTAGAAGGCCAAATGGCAGCCTGCAGCAGCCTGTTCCGCAAAACCCATCCCCGCCTTCTGTGTCTCGAAACATCGGTAACGTTTTGCAACCCGGTCAATATGGTGCAGCACATCTTCGCCAATCGCGCTGGTGAGACGGTGAATTTTACAGTGCAAGATTTGGCGGAACGCTTCGAACGTGGTGAACGGATAGACATGAAGACGCTGAATGGGTTCGTGCCCAACGGCTGCCATCAAGAGGTGAAATTAAATTTCATATGTAATCCGCTTCTTGAAAACTCATCTTCTCAGGAAAAGGGCAAACCTGTACTCCACCAAGGCAGATAATCAGAATTTGCAAAGAGCACGTGGTGAATTCGTACTTACACTTAACCCGGACACTTTGATATTGGAAGATTCATTACAAAAATTGATACGTTTCTTACAGGAATTCGCCATGTTCTGCAATGGCACAAAAAACAAGTTTTTCGGCTGTGTTTTTTTAACGTCGATAAGCGATGATATTTAGCAGGTGTGTTCCATGAAGGTACTATACATTGCTCTTCACAATCCAACCATCCTGGACCTTGCCAGTGGGGTGGATTATTTCCATTACCAGGCAATGCTCCAGGATGATTTCGATGTGAAATGGATTGCGCCTAATCCAAAGAGGCTACTCTGGATTGAAGAAATGTTGGCGCGCGTTTTTCAACGAACAGGGAAAAGGTTCGTGAAGTATCACCTATCCACTGTTTGGGCAGCCTCTAAAGCAGTAAATAAGTTTGTCAAAGAATGGAAACCGGATGTACTCCTGACAATGAATATGGCATCCCTGGTTTTTTATCAAGGAAAAACTCCAGCCGTCCTCAGCCGGGACACAACATTTTACGGGCAGCAAAAGTTTTGGCCGGTTTATGGCAAATTGGCCATGGCAATTAATATGTGGCAGGAAAAGCTGGCTTTTAAAAATTCAGCCCACGTACTAACGAATAGCCAGTGGTCCAAAAATATTATTTCGGCCAATTATGGGATAGCGCCATCCAAAATTGATACTTTTGTACTCCCTTCGGCATTACCGAAGCGGGTCATACCAGAAAGAGCAGACATTATTCGCTGGAAAAAACTGGAATCCCCATTCAAGTTATTGCTAGTCGGAAGAGACACCAACCCCCCGCGTAAAGGAATAAATATTGCAATTGAGGTGGTACGCAAGCTTAATGCAGCCGGCCTGCCCGCAGAACTGACTATTTGTGGTACTCCCGGTCAGTCGGATGAGCAGATAAAATATGTCGGGCCCTTCACGAAGAGTATCCCTGAACAATTGGACAAATATGTGGATTTATACCGCCAGGCACATTTATTAATTCATCCGGCTGTTTTCGAGGCCGCAGGGATTGTCCCGAGCGAGGCTGCCGCGTTTGGCACGCCAACCATTACCAATGACGCTGGTGGACTGGCAACAACGGTTGCCGATGGTGAGTCAGGGATCGTCCTGCCAACCTGGAGTGCGCCGGAAATATATGTCAAGGCCATCCTGGAGTTGGTTAGTGACCCAAGCTCATATTATGCATTGTGTCAGAAAGCCAGGATAAGATACGAACGGGAGCTGAACTGGGGCCCCACCGGAGAATGGATGACAGATATTTTACGCAAATTGGTTAGAGACTCCGCGGAGAAGGCGATTTGATGGGAAAATTTGTTAGGAATTACCACTATTTGGTAGAGAAAAAAGTCATCAAAGCCGGATGGTGGAGAAATCATTACCCGGGCGCTCCAGGTTGAGAGAATAAATGGCCCAACGTGTGTTTATAAGTGCTGATCACGGCCTTTCCGTGATCTATTTCCTACAAAGCGAGATAATTTCAACGCTCCTGAAAGCTGGCGTCGAGGTGATCGTCTTTACTGATGACGAGGCCCGCCCGAACATCGAAGAACGTTTCCACCAACCCGGTCTCACCTTTGAAGGATTACGGTTACAAGAGTGCCAAAAATATCTCAAAACCGTCAATCCAGTTATCCAGCGTTGGTTGGATCTTCTACGCTGGGTAGGCGGCTCCAAACGGATCAATACCACCGCGATGGATGGGAATTACCACCTTATTACGACCGGTTATACAGGTTACAGCCAGCTTGCGCTACCTTTCCTTCGAGCCGCCATTTGGGTTATGCGTCGCTCCCGCTGGGCTCGTCGCCTGATCGTACACGCCCAACAACGATTCACACCCAATATATATGCAGACCTGTTTGAGAAATACAAGCCCGTCCTGGTAGTTGCCAGAACACCCGGATGGCGTATGGATCGTTATATCCTGCGGGAGGCAGCCGCGCATGGAGTCCGGACGGTTGCTGCAATCGTCGGATGGGACAACCCATCATCCTATAACCTCAATGGCGCCCCGATGGACTTCATCACCTGCTGGTCCGAAATCCAGAAAGAAGAGCTGGTGCTTGGCTCGGATTGGGATCCATTGCGGGTAAACATTTCGGGGGTCCCTGCCTATGATGGCTACTTCCTGCGATCATGGCTGGTTCCACGAGACGAGTATTTCCGCCAGCACAAACTCGATCCAAAGCTGAAACTGCTCTCCTACGCTTGCAGTTTTGAGACCCTTCATCCTAATTTCCCTAACATGGCTGCCATCATTGAATTGGTGAACAACAACGAATTAGCAGAACCCTGCCAGTTGTTGATCCGTTTCCATCCCAACCATTTCCTGCCGGGTTCACGCTTCGAAGAAGAGAGAAAGAAAGTGGCTGAGTATGTCAAGGGAATGCCACATATTCACCTTGTCGAACCGGTCTCTTTGGGTGGCGGGCTGGGTCATTACTCAGGCGAAGATATGCCTGAGAAAGCTTCCATGATGGCCTGGTCGGATGTGTTCCTGACAGTTTATTCCACCATGGTAGTTGAAACAGCCATCCATGATAAACCTATCATAAGTGTTACCATAGATACGCCAGGGGGCTGGAACATGAAGGATGTCTATTCTTTACCACTGACCGCCATCGGCGACTGGCCAACCCACCAGCGTTTCCGCCAATCGAAGGCTGGGCGCGTGGCGGCCAGTAAAGAGCAGTTGCGCGAACTGATCAACTTCTATTTGAATGATCCAACCACCGATAGCGATAACCGCCGCAAGTTCATCCAGGAGGAGTGTACCTTCACCGATGGCAGTGCCGGTAGGCGGACCGGTGAATACCTGCTGAGTCTCATGAAGGGACCCGATCAATTGTGACAACCCCCGAAATCCTGTCCTTGATTCCGGCACGCGGTGGTTCGAAGGGCATTCCGCGTAAAAACATCCGGCTTTTTGGAGGCTATCCTTTGATCGCATACAGTATCGCGGCAGCCTTACAGGCGGAGACGGTGAGCCGCGTGATTGTTTCCACTGATGATCCTGAAATCGCCGAGGTTGCCCAAACCTTGGGGGCAGAGGTACCTTTCCTTCGTCCGGCAGAATTAGCCGCTGACCGCACAACTGACTTGCCCGTCTTCCAGCATGCCCTGAACTGGTTGGCTGAGCGCGAAAACTATCATCCGGAAATCGTCATCCACCTGCATGCGACCAGTCCGGTCCGGCCCAAAGGCTTTGTCGATCAGGCGGTTCGCCTGCTGCTTGAGCATCCAGAAGCGGAGTGCGTTCGCAGCGTGGTTTCCCCCGGCCAGAATCCTTATAAGATGTGGCAGATCGATCCTCAATCGGGATACATGATTCCGCTGCTGGCGATTCCAGGAATTGCCGAACCGTACAATATCCCCCGGCAGCAGCTTCCTGGGGTATACCTGCAGACCGGTCATGTGAATGCCATCCGCCCGGCAGCCATCCTGGGCGGATCAATGACTGGGAAGACCATCCTTCCGTTGATTATTGACACTCTCTATGAAGTGGACATGGACACTCTCGCAGACTGGGATCGCGGCGAATGGGTTATCGCACACAATCCCCTGGATATGGTCCAGCCCGAGGAGGAAGCATGAGCAAGCCCGAGGTTTTAGCCATTATCCCGGCGCGCGGCGGTTCGAAAGGGATTCCGCGCAAAAACATCCGCCCATTTGCCGGTTATCCATTGATCGCCTATAGCATTGCCGCCGGACTTCAGGCTGCTTCTGTGACGCGCGTGATCGTGACAACTGACGATGAGGAAATCGCAGAAGTTGCGCGCGAGTTTGGCGCAGAGACCCCGTTCCTGCGCCCGACCGGGTTAGCCCAGGACCGCACCCTGGACTTGCCGGTCTTCCAGCATGCCCTGAACTGGCTGGCGGAACACGAGGACTATCATCCGCAGGCAGTCGTACATCTCCGTCCAACCACCCCTGTCCGTCCTCCCGACCTGGTGGATCGCTCTGTTTCCCTACTGCTGGCTCACCCCGAAGTGGACTCTGTGCGCGGGATAACGACTGCCCATCAAAATCCGTATAAGATGTGGCTGATGGAAGGCGAAGACAAGCCCATACGCCCGTTGACGAGCGTCCCGGGGATCGATGAACCTTACAACTCGCCGCGTCAAGCTTTACCGACAGCCTATACCCATACTGGCCTGATTGATACCATCCGCCCGGCAACCATCCTAGAGCTAAACTCGATGAGCGGCAGGACAATCCTGCCGATCCTGTTTGACCCTGCCTATGATGCCGACCTGGATACCCCTCGGGATTGGAATTATACAGAACAAAGGGTCCTTCATGACCGGCCGAGGATGGTATGGCCGGGAATACCACCCCGCCGTATGCCTGAATCTATCCGCCTGCTGGTTCTGGACTTTGATGGTGTATTGACCGACAACCGCGTTTGGGTGGACCAGGATGGACGCGAGATGGTGGCGGCCAACCGCAGTGACAGTCTTGGTATTGGCCTTCTTCGTCAGGCAGGAGTGGAAACGGTCGTAATTTCAACGGAGACCAACCCGGTTGTCGCCGCCCGCTGTCGAAAGATAAACGTCCCCTGCATCCAGGGGACAAACGATAAGGCAACTGCCTTGAACCAGCTGCTTCTGGAACGCAAGATCGATGCAAGTGAGGTCATCTTCCTGGGAAACGATGTCAATGACCTGCCATGCTTTCCGCTGGTAGGTTGGGCTGTGGTGGTCGCCGATGGCATGCCGGAGGCGATCCGCCAGGCTGATTTCGTCCTGACCCGCTCCGGAGGTCATGCTGCAGTGCGTGAACTTTGTGACATGCTCATGGAGCAGTTGTCGGACAACGTGGGCTTCCAACACAAAGGCTGACTTCTGAATTACAATTGCGCGTCCACCGGTTTGACAAACAAATTTCTTACAGTTGGCGATAGCGAACAAGCACTTCGGAGGAGTATAGTGTCAGAAATAAAGATTGGGAACACACTGATCGGCGACGGACATCCCTGTTATGTCATCGCTGAGATTGGCATCAACCATAATGGAGATATCAACCTTGCCAAAAAGCTGGTTGATGCGGCTGTGACGGCAAAGTGCAATGCTGTCAAATTCCAAAAGCGAACGATCGAAGTGGTCTATTCTTCCGAGGAACTGTCGCGACCGCGTGAAAGCCCCTTTGGCTCTACGAACGGCGAATTAAAGTACGGCCTGGAATTCGGCAAAAAAGAATTTGCCGAGATCGATCGTTATTGCAAGCAGAGCAACATCACATGGTTCTCCTCTTGCTGGGACGAGTTTTCCGTAGATTTCATTGAACAATTTAAGGTGCCATGCTATAAGATTGCCTCGGCCTCATTGACAGACGATAACCTGCTCCGCCATATTCGTTCGAAGGGACACCCTATCCTGCTCTCCACCGGCATGAGCACCTTGGAACAGATTGATCATGCGGTCGAGGTCTTGGGAAAAGAGGATCTGGCTATCCTGCATTCCACCAGCACTTACCCGGCTTTATACGAAGAATTAAACTTGCGCGTTATCCCGATGTACAAACAACGCTATGGCGTGCCGGTTGGATATTCAGGCCACGAAACCGGTCTTTCCACATCGATTGCTTCTGTGGCGATGGGCGCTTGCATGCTGGAGCGTCATATTACCCTTGACCGTGCCATGTGGGGATCTGACCAAGCGGCATCCGTCGAACCGCAGGGTTTTGCACACATGGTCCGTGATATTCGCCTGGTTGAGACCGCCATGGGTGACGGCGTCAAGCGTATCAATGAGCGCGAAGTGCCAATCATGAAGAAATTGCGCCGTGTCGACACCATAGGCAGCGGCGAATAACAATTTTGATTCATTATGTCTTTTGCGGGAAGGCTATCCTTTCCGACCTTGAATGCCCCCGGTTATAGCTGCGGGGCATTCAAAACGAAACCTGGCCGCTGAATTCAGCCACTGAACATACGGAGAAGAATGACACATATCGGTATCATGCAAGGCCGCCTGATCCCTCCGGCTGATAATCGCATCCAATGTTTCCCGCGGGAACGTTGGGCGGACGAATTTGCGCTTGCCAGCCAAGCCGGGTTGGACTGCATCGAATGGATCTATGACCTGTATGGGGCCGACGTCAACCCGCTGGCAACCGATGCCGGATTGGAAAAACTCAAAACCCTTTCACAACAACATAAGGTCAAGATCCTTTCCATTTGTGCAGATTATTTCATGGATAAACCATTACTACGGGCCAGCCAGTCAGAACTGGATGACCGTCTCAATACTTTATACTGGTTATTGGATCAGGGCCGCTTGATTGGCATCAACCGTATGGTGATCCCTTTTGTGGATGCTTCCCGCATCGACACCCAGGCAGAATTTGATGAAGTGGTAACACTCCTGAAACGCGTCCTGCAGAAGGCCGGCAAGTACGGCATCGAGATCCACCTGGAGACATCCCTTAGCCCGGGTCGGTTTGCCGAACTCTTGTCCAATCTACCTGATCCACTTCTTAAGGTCAACTATGATTCCGGAAACAGCTCTTCCCTTGGTTATGCCCCACGCGAGGAGTTTGCGGCATATGGACAACGTGTGGGTAGCGTTCATATCAAGGACCGCCTCCTGGGCGCAAGCACAGTCCGGCTTGGAACCGGGGATGCAGATTTCCCGGCACTGGCCGAATGTCTGAGGAAAGTTGACTATAAAGGAGATTTCATCTTGCAGGTTGCGCGCGGAGCCAGCGGTGACGAAGTGGACTGGGCAAAGCAGAATCGAGAATTCGTTCTGAAGCAATTTTGTTCGGATTGATGGCTGTCAGTAGCGAGGACAAAACAAGATGAAAACCCTTATCATGGGACTCGGCGGAATCGGCCAACGTCATCTGCGAAATCTGCGGATGTTGAGGGGAAAAGATATGGAAATCATCGCCTATGATCCCAGGCCCAATCCGCCGGTCCTTACCGACCAACTGAAGATTGAAGAAGGGGCACGCCTGGACGAAAAATATGGCCTGCGCATCTTCCAGGATCTGGAGCAGGCTCTGGCCCAATTGCCGGAAATGGCCTTCATCTGCAACCCAACCAGCCTGCACATCCCGGCCGCGATCCGGGCAGCTCAGGCGGGCTGTCACCTGTTCATTGAAAAACCACTCTCGCACAACCTGGAACAGGTCGATGAACTGGTCAGCCTGGTGGAGAGCCGCAATCTCAAGGCAGTCATTGGTTACCAGATGCGTTTCCATCCCTGTCTCAAGCGTCTCGCCGAACTGATCCAGGCCAAGAAAATTGGCCGGATCCTGTCTGTGCGGGCAGAAATCGGCGAATACATGCCGGGCTGGCATACCTACGAGGACTATCGCCAGATTTACGCCTCCAGGCAGGACCTGGGTGGTGGCGTCATATTGTCGCAGATCCATGAATTCGATTATCTGTATTGGCTGTTTGGTCTGCCACATAGCCTTTATACGCGCGGCGGCCACCTGAGCAGCCTGGAGATCGATGTCGAGGATACGGCCGACACCTTGATGGAATGCATGCTGGATGGTCATCCGGTGCCCATCATTCTGCACCAGGACTACCTGCAGCGCCCACTCAGCCGGTTCTGCGAGGTATTTGGCGAGTCCGGCAAAATCAGGATGGATCTGCGCACTCTGAGTGTTAATGTATTCGACGGTCAAGGCAATCCTGCTGAGGTCAGTTCTTATCAGGACTTCCAGCGCAATCAGCTCTTCGTGGACGAATTGAAGTGTTTCCTGGATAGTTTACAGGGAATACGGACGCCATTGGTAACCCTGGGAGAAGGGGTTCAAAGCTTGCGTATGGCTCTGGCTGCCAAAGAATCACTGGCCACCGGAAAAGTTGTGGAACTTGAAAGGTAAGAGGAATGCAGAAATCAATAAATTTATTTGATCTATCCGGCCGGGTGGCAATTATCACCGGCGGAACCGGGCTGCTGGGTCAGCAGCATGCCGAGGCGATCGCCCAGGCAGGCGGGATACCCGTCCTGGCGGATATCCGCGTAAACGGGGTTGACCCGCTCAGCCAGGATTGGAAGGCGCGCTTTGGGGAAAAAGCACGTGCAATCCAGACCGACATCACTGATCCCAAAAGTGTCAAGAATCTACTGAGGGATGTGCTGGATGAGTATGGCCGGGTCGATATCCTGGTCAACAATGCCGCCAACAACCCTAAAATGGAAAACAAAGTAGACGTTGAATTCTCCCGCTTGGAGTTCTTCCCGCTCGAACAGTGGGATGCCGACCTGAATGTCGGGCTTAAGGGAGCTTTCCTTTGTTCACAGGTTATCGGGGCTGAAATGGCCCGCAGAAAGCTGGGAGTGATCGTCAACGTGGCTTCCGACCTGGCAGTCATCGCTCCCGACCAGCGTTTGTACCGCAAACCGGGCTTGTCTGAGGATCAACAGCCGGTAAAGCCGGTGACTTATTCGGTTGTGAAGACCGGCCTGATTGGCCTGACGCGCTACCTGGCCACTTATTGGGCAGATAGCGGCATTCGCGTCAATGCCATCTCTCCCGGCGGAGTCTACAACAACCAACCGGATGATTTTGTAGAGCGGCTGGCCGGCCTGATCCCCCTGGGTCGCATGGCAAATGCCAATGAATACCAGGCCGCCATCCTTTTCCTGTGTTCGGATGCATCCTCCTATATGACTGGCGCAAACCTGGTCATCGACGGCGGACGCAGCTGTTGGTAAGTACGATACCAATTTTGGAAAGTAGATTGAGATGAGTCCTTCAAAACTTGAAGAAGAATTGAAAATCCATACACGGATTATGGAACAGACTGTCGAACAATGCTCTTCAGACATCCGCGCAATTACCGAGTGCCTTTTGGGATGCTTCCGCCAGGGGAATAAGCTTATGTTGTGCGGTAATGGCGGCAGCGCGGCCGATTCGCAGCACATGGCGGCCGAATTCGTTAACCGTTTCCGTCTGGATCGGGCTGCCTTACCTGCCATCGCACTGACTGTGGACTCATCCGTTCTAACAGCCATAGGGAATGATTCTTCCTACGAATACACCTTCTCGCGCCAGGTGGAAGCTCTGGCAAAGCCCGGTGATATTTTGGCCGCCATCAGCACCAGCGGCTGTTCGGCCAATATCTTAAAGGCGTTGGATGTAGCCCGGGAGCGCGGGGTCAAAACGATCGGATTCACAAGCGAAAAGGGCTGCCAATCGATGGCGCCAAAGTGTGATCTTTGCCTGGTAATCCCCTCGACAGATACTCCACGAGTGCAGGAAGCCCACGAGTTTGTTTGGCATGCCATCTGCGGCATGGTGGAACAGGCATTGTTCGCAAAGGATTAATTCCGGAAATTTTCAGGCTGATTTGTAGTCTTATCTTATGCCCGAGAAACCATATGAACCTCATCTTTAAGAAAATACTGGGATTCATACGATTGCCATCCTTCCTGGCATTCGTTTATTTCGTTGTCCTGAGCATCATCATGACCTACCCCTTGATCGCCAGGATGGGCAGCGTCGCGCCTGGGGCAGGTGGCGGGGATGGTAGCTATTTCATCTGGCTGGTCGGGTGGTATCAGAAGGCCATTTTTCAATTAAAGATTTCTCCGTTCTTTGCTCCTTACCTGAATTATCCACAGGGCTGGAACCTGGCGACGACTGACATCACGCCTGCCATGGTCGCCATTGCCATGCCCGGCAGCCTGCTCTTCGGCCCCAC
>JADGQB010000015.1 GCA_017882145.1 Anaerolineales bacterium | reverse complement strand
GAATCGCCTTCGAAGGCGATCATGGGTCCGAGCACATCGCGTACGAATGCCGGAGCCTGGGCCGGGACCGGTGCACGGCGGCTGAAAGTGCTGGTAACTTTGGCGGGCACTTTGACTTCGTGCAGGTTGGCCAGGGATTGGTCCACGGCAGCAAAGTTCTTCTGGACTACGGCTTCGCCGCGCTTGCCATACGTCTTCTGGATGGCTTTCTTGATCTGGGCAATGGCTTCGTCACGCGGCAGGATACCGGAGATGGCAAAGAAGCAGGTCTGCATGATGGTGTTCACGCGGCTGCCCATGCCGGTCTTTTCGGCCACATCGTAGGCGTTGATGGTGTAAAACTTTAGTTTCTTCTCGATGATATCTTTCTGGACTTCCTGTTGCAGTTTATCCCAGATTTCTTCGGGACCATACAGGCTGTTCACCAGGAAGACCGCGCCGGGTTGAGCATACTTGGTGAAGTCAAAGCGTTCCAGGAACGAGAACTGGTGGCAGGCGACGAAGTTGGCCGTGTTGGGGGTGATCAGATAAGGCGCCTGGATCGGCTTGGGGCCAAAGCGCAGGTGCGATACGGTCAGGGTGCCGGCCTTCTTGGAGTCGTAGTAGAAATAGCCTTGAGCGTTGTTATTGGTTTCTTCACCGATGATCTTGATCGAGTTCTTGTTGGCGCCAACGGTGCCATCCGAACCCAGGCCGAAGAACAGGCAGCGCACGGTCTCGGGATGTTCAACCGAGAAGTTCGCGTCGTAGTCCAGGCTGGTGTGAGTAACGTCTTCATTAATACCAACTACGAAGTGGTTTTTGGGCTCAGCCTTCTTGAGTTCGTCGAGAATGGCCTTGACCATAGCCGGGGTGAATTCTTTCGAAGACAGGCCATAGCGTCCGCCGACAACCTTGATATCCTTGCGGTTGCCTTCGAACAAGGCATTGATGATATCCAGGTAGAGCGGATCGCCAGCTGCGCCGGGTTCCTTGGTGCGGTCCATTACAGCGATGGATTTAACGGTCTTTGGCAAGACCTTGAGGAAATGTTCCGCTGAGAATGGTCGGTACAGGCGTACGCGGATCACGCCAACCTTCTCGTCCTGAGCCATCAGGTGGCGCACGGTCGCTTCGGCAGTCTCGCCGCCGGAAGCCATGATAATTACCACACGCTCGGCATCCGGAGCGCCGATGTAGTCAAACAGATGGTAAGCCCGGCCGGTCAGCTTGGCGAACTTGTCCATGGCTTTCTGGACGATCGCCGGCACGGCGGTGTAGAACGGATTGATGGTTTCACGCGCCTGGAAGAATACGTCTGGATTCTGGGCGGAGCCGCGCAGGAACGGGTGTTCAGGTGACATGGCGCGAGCACGATGGGCGCGCACGAGTTCGTCGTCGATCATGGAGCGCAGGTCGTCGTCGGTTAATTGTTCGATCTTGGCGACTTCGTGCGAGGTGCGGAAGCCGTCGAAGAAATGCAGGAACGGTACGCGCGCTTCCAACGTGGAAGCCTGGGCGATCAAGGCCATGTCATGTGCTTCCTGCACGGAGCCGGAGGGCAGCATTGCCCAACCGCACTGGCGGCAAGCCATTACATCCGAGTGGTCGCCGAAGATGGACAGGGCATGCGTTGCCACCGTTCGGGCTGAGACGTGGAAAACGGTGCTGGTCAGTTCCCCGGCGATCTTGAACATGTTGGGGATCATCAGCAGCAAACCCTGGCTGGCGGTGAATGTGGTGGTCAGTGCACCGGTCTGGAGCGCTCCGTGGACTGCGCCCGAAGCGCCTCCTTCGGACTGCATCTCGATCACCAGAGGAACAGTTCCCCAGATGTTCTTGCGCTTGATCGCCGACCAATCATCAGCGAATTCGCCCATATTGGAGGAGGGTGTGATGGGGTAGATGGCGCAAATTTCGTTAACGCGATGGGCAACGGAAGCGGTGGCTTCGTTACCGTCAATCGTAACCATTTTACGTTCCATGAAGCATTACTCCTTATACTGGATTAACAGAACAAATTCTGTGTGTTTCATACTTTTCGACCCATAAGTGTATTCCCGCCCTAATACCAGCGATAGTAATTTAATGCACAAATTCCTCTGCGACATGTCATGAATAAATCATGATAAAAATTGTCCGAATTAGAAACGGGAGGAACTTCAGACCAGCTTCTCCAGTTGTGCTTGCGCCAATAAAAGGGCCGCCAGGGATTTGGCATCCGGGATTTCAGCGCGCCTGGCCAATGCCAGTGCCGTTACCAGCGGGAGCGCCTCAACGCTGAGGAACTCATCTGCATCGGCATCCAGCGGGTCGGAACTCAGTCCGGTTGCCAGGTAAACGTGCATATATTCAGTGGAGTAGCCGGGGGCCAGGTAGAAACCACCCAAATGTTCCAGTTTCCCGGCGGCCATGCCCGTCTCTTCGCGTATCTCGCGCCGAGCGCAGGCTTCGGGTTCCTCGCCCTCATCCAGGGTGCCGGCCGGTAGTTCCAACAGATCCAGCCTGGCTGCGTGACGATATTGCCGGACGAAAAGCAGGTTACCCTGGGCATCCACCGGTATGATAACGACAGATCCGATATGTTCCACGATGTCGAGCCTGGTTTCATGCCCATCGGGCAAACGCAGGCTGTCGCGCCGGACGGTGAAGGCGCGGCCTGAATAGACGATTTCAGATTTCAGGAGGTCAAATGGCAAATCGGCTCTCCAAAATAACACCCAGGCGAAGAGACTTCGCCTGGGTGAATGATAAGTATGTTATCGGTTTATGGGATATTCAGGATTTGTCCGGTTACCAATGGAGCGGTTACGGCGATACCATTCGCAGCGGCAATAGCGGTCGGATCGACATCACCAAAGTGACAGGCGATTTTGTAAATTGTGTCATCCACCATGACAGTGTATTGCGCCGGGTGGCTGGTCAGGGCACGTACGCCCGGGAAGGATCCCGTTGCAGGGATGCTTAATTGCAGGCCGGGCTGCAAGATTTGCCCTGAGCTGAGACCGTTCGCCGCCAGCAGATCATTCGGGTCTACATTGAAACGACGGGCGATGCAATACGGGAATTCACCGGACTGCAGGGTGTAAGACGCCGGGCGGCCGGGTGTGGGGGCTGCTACAATAATTACCGGTGTAAGCCCTGTCACAGGTGCGGTCGTGGGAGCGCCAGTAGCAGGAAGCACCGAAGTTGCCACGACTGTGCCAGGCGGCAGGGGTGTTGCGGTGGGCTGAGGCGTACCAGATATGGGGGCGGGGGTGAAGGTACCCAGTGCCACCATGGTGTTCACATACATGGCGGTTTTCGTCCCCCATGCCTGCACCAGGCTCAGGTTGGTTGGCTGGGCAGTAAGACTGGTGGGTACTGCAGTCGGCGTCGCCAGCGATGGCTGAGCGGAACGTTCACAGGCGCTGAACAGCAGTGTTGCTGCCAATGCAATGACAATAATGATTGTTGCCTTTTTGGACATGCTCTCCTCCTCGAAAAAAAGCGTAGTAAGTGATTTCAGAGTGATACTAGCACAACCTTTCTAAAGCGTCAAGCAAAGAGCGTGTAGTATATTGGCGTTATTTTTCCAGCCAAATCGTGACCGGACCGTCGTTTTCGATCTCAACCAGCATATGCGCACCGAAAACGCCAGTCTGGGTGGGAACACCCTGGATGCGTAAGAAATCTGCGAATTTTTCCACCAACGGCGCGGCCACTTCGGGCGGAGCCGCTTCCGTGAAGGAAGGCCGGCGTCCCTTGCGCGTGTCGGCATACAGGGTAAATTGGGAGACAACGATCGCAGCCCCGCCTTGATCCAGGATCGATAAATTAAACTTGCCGTCCTTATCTTCGAAAATGCGCAGGCTGGAAATTTTTTCAGCCAGGAAGCTGGCTTTCTCTTCATTATCGCCCGGACCTATTCCAAGCAGGATAACCAGGCCGTGCGATATTTCGGCAACGCTTTTCGCATCTACGCTTACTTTCCCGGATTTGACTCGCTGGATCAGTGCACGCATACAGGCCTTTATATAAAAAAGAAAAACAAAAGGCTTTTCCTTTTGTTTTTCTTTTATTTATGGGAGTTGTATCGCTGCCCGGACCTCTTCCATCGTCTTTTCGGCGATGGCCCGGGCACGTCTGGCGCCGTCGGCAAGAACGGAAGGGACGAGATCCGGTTGAGCTGCGATTTCGGCCCGTTTGGCTCGGAAGGGCCCCAGGGCTTTATTTAGATTCTCAGCGTATATCTTCTTGCAATCCACGCAGCCTATGCCCGCCCGGCGGCATTCCATATTGATCCGTTCAACGTCAGCCTGGGGCGTAAAAACTTTATGCATGCTGAAGACATTGCACACATCCGGGTTGCCAGGGTCGGTGCGTTTGATACGTTGGGGGTCGGTAACCATCAGCATGACCCGTTTGCGCGTCTCTTCGGGCGTGGCGGCGATCTCAATCGTGTTATTGAGACTCTTGCCCATCTTTTCCTTGCCGTCGATGCCAAGGACTTTGGGTACCTCGGCGGCTTTCATTTGAGGCTCGATCAATACATTCGTGTTGTAGCGATAGTTAAACGAACGGACGGCTTCCCGGGTAAATTCGATATGCGGTGCCTGATCGATCCCAACCGGTACCAGGTCAGATTTGTACAACGCAATGTCAGCAGCCTGCAGGACGGGATAACCGACCAGCCCGTAGTTTACGTTGTTGGGATTCTGGCGGACTTTTTCCTTGAATGTCGGCAGGTCAGTTAATTTCCCGAGCGGCGTGACCATCGAAAGGATGGTATGCAGTTCCGTCACTTGTGGCACATGGCTCTGAACGAAAAGAATGGTTTCCTCCGGGCGGATGCCGGCAGCCAGCAGATCGATGGCCAGTTCATAGGTGTTTTGCTTAAGGCCGAGCGTATCCTCGACCGTAGTCAGGGCGTGCAGGTCTACGATGCAGTACACACACTCATAGTCATCCTGCAGGGCAACATAGTTCTTGAATGCGCCCAGGTAGTTGCCTAGATGAGCACGCCCAGTCGGGCGGATTCCGGAAAAGACGCGGCCTTTTTTAGCCATTATTCCTCGCAGTATTTTGTTGTAGTGACCACTTCATTATATATATATAAAGTAAATATACTTGATCACTATTTCTTTTTGGATAGGTTTTGAACCAATCCAATCACTTCACCAGGTTCCGGGAAACGCCCGGTTTTGAGTTTGGAGAAGAGTAATTGTCCATTGACACTTATCTCGTACCGGCCTCCACTGGATGGAACAAGAGTCAGGCTTTCGATCTTCGTTTCAAATTTCTGCAGCAGATCATCTGCCAGGCGCACGGCCTGTTCGGTATAGTTTCAAACTGTGCAGTAAGCGATCTGGATCTTCAGCATGGTGGCATCTCCTCTAGTAGTACTCCAAAAATTATACTGCTTCTTACCCAAATCCGTTGGATGGATTTTTTGCGGATTGGACGCCCCTGGTCCATGAGGATAGGTAAGGGGGTGATGGTCTGGCGAAGCCAGACCATCACCCCATCTTACTTCCAGCACTCCGTTGATTTCCAACTGATCGATTGATTATGATCAACGCAAACAAACGGATTTGATGGTCGTCGAACCTTTGACGCATGGCTACCTTACATGTATAATCATTTTGCAAATTATCCCCATCTGGGACATCTTCGAGGCTAAGCATGGCACTGCGCGGTAACCTGCGCGATTTTAATATCACCCAATTATTGAATCTGATCAACCTGGCATGCAAAACCGGGACTCTTGTGGTTGATGGGCCCGGTGAAACTGCCAAAGTGGCTTTCCGTGAAGGAAAGCTGGCTTATGCTGAGATTGGGAACGAAGATGGGAGCCTCGCCTCCGTACTGCACCGCGCCAAGAGACTCTCTTTGGGCCAGTACAAATCCATCCGGCAGAGCGCCTCGCACATCTCTGACAAGGAATTGGGCCTTTTACTGATCAACGCCGGTTATCTTTCCCAGGAAGATATTCTTACCAACCTTCAACAGCATTTTACGGATATCGTCCAGCGTTTGTTCACGTGGGTGGAGGGCTTTTTCCATTTTGAGAATGATCAACTCCCGCCGAATGACCGCATCAGCGTCCGCCTGGACCTTGAAAACCTGATCATCGAAGGCTCGCGCCAGCTGCGTGAGTGGGAGCAGTTGCAGGATGAAATCCCCAGCCTGGATATGGCCCTTAAATTTACCGACCGCCCGGGAACCAATATGCGGAATATCAACCTGAGCGTTGAGGAGTGGCGGGTTGTTTCTTACATAAACCCTCGCAACACGATTCGACAGATTGCCAGCGCCACAAAAAAGAATGATCTTGAAATGCGCCGCATCGTTTACGGGCTTTTGCAGGCGGGCCTGGTGGAGGTAACCCGGCAGCAGGGCGCACCCCCGCCCACTCCCTCCGCGCGTGTATTCCCGACAGAAAATAAACGAGAGCAGAAATCTTTGATTAATCGCCTTATTAATCGAATACGTTCTCTGTGATCTTTTTATAGTCCTTATTGAGGATTGCATAATGCAGACAGTTAAAATGGTGGTCACTGGTCCATTCAGCGCTGGCAAGACCGAGTTTATTCGCTCCGTCAGTGAAATTGACGTGGTTTCGACTGAACGCAAGATCTCCGGCGTCCAGGAAAAAGCGGTCAAAGAATCGACTACAGTGGCAATGGATTTTGGGCGCATCACAGTGGACGATGACCTGGTGCTGTACTTGTTCGGCACGCCCGGTCAGCGGCGTTTCGATTTCATGTGGGAAATCCTGTCTGAAGGGATGCTGGGTTTCGTGGTGATGGTGGATAGCACCCGCCCGGAGACTTTCCGCGAAGCCCGTTCCATCCTGGAGACCTTTCGCGCATATGCTCCAACCCCCTATGTGGTTGCTGCCAATAAACAGGACAAGCGGGATGCCTGGGAAATTGACGATATGCGCCACGCCCTGCGGCTTGATTCAAAGGTAAAACTGATCTCGTGTATCGCAACCGATCGCGATTCGGTAAAAGCGATCCTGTTGGAATTGCTCTATAGCATTCTGAACGAAATGGAGAATGGAGAGAAATAGTCTCTCCATTTTGTTGTAACTACTGTGTCATCTATCACAACCGACCAGGGTGTGGTTCATTATGAGGTCTATGGGCGGGGACGACCGGTAATCCTTTTACACGGCTGGCTCGGCTCCTGGGCGCTATGGCAGGATACCATGTCCTATTTGGGGGCTTATTATCGACTGTATGCGTTGGATTTCTGGGGTTTCGGCGAATCGGGCAAGAAGCGTGAAAATTATGCCGTTCAGGATTTTGTCAATCTCGTTGACCAATTTATGGATCGCCTGGGGATTGACTGTGCTCCGTTGGTTGGACACAGTATGGGCGGAACGGTCAGCCTTTCGGTTGCAACCCAGTTTCCGGCACGCGTCAACAAAGTTGTCGTAGTCGGTTCACCGATCGTAGGCTCCTCCCTGGCGGTCCTCCTGAAATTGCTCGGTTTGAGACCGGTAGCCGTGATCCTTTTTAATATGATGTGGGCATTCCGCCTTGGCATGCGTGCTTATTCTCCTCACATCTGCCGCGATCCACGTTTCCCTGCCATGATGGATAAGGATCTAAGCCGCACTACGATAGAATCTTTCCTGCTCAGTATTGCCTCCTTGCATCGTACCGATTTGCGCCCGACCCTTTCACAAGTAAAGATACCGACGATGGGTATGTATGGAGGCCGGGATAATATTGTCAGCCCACAGCAATGGAGACCGCTTCAGGAAGGCATTCCACATGCCCGGATAGAACGGTTTCCGAAAGCCGGGCACTTTATCATGCTGGATGACTCCCAGCCTTTCTTACGTAAGCTCAAAGAATTTCTGGACGAAGAAAGGTTGGCTGGATGATGCCTGCGCAATCCGACCGAGAATTCCAGGAAACGCCAGGCCGGGATCCCTTTTATCCTATGGAAAATAACAACGAACTGCTTACCAATCCAGATCCTAAGAAGTATTTCTATCCCAACCGGATGGGGCGGGTTGTCCTCTTGGCGATGGAAGAAATCCTTGGGCACAGTGGGGTTAACGCAGTTCTTCATCTTGCAGATCTGCCGGCATATATTAATGATTACCCTCCTTATAACCAGGATCTGCAATTTCCCTTCATACATATCAGCCGCCTGCAAGTTAGCCTTGAAAGTGCTTACGGGCCGCGCGCCGGCCGCGGTCTGGCCATGCGGATTGGCCGTGCCTGCCTCAAGTACGGTTTGCGTGAGTTCGGCCCCGAACTTGGCCTGACTGATCTGGCTTTCCGCCTATTGCCGCTTCAAACAAAACTGAAAACCGGCAGCGAAGCTTTTGCGGCCTTGTTCAATAACTATACCGACCAGAAAGTCCGCCTGGAAAGGGATGAGAAATACATTTACTGGCATATCGAGCGCTGTCCATTATGCTGGGAGCGGCAGTCCGATGGGCCATGTTGTCACCTGGCAGTCGGCTTGCTGCAGGAAGCCTTGTATTGGGTCAGCGGGGGAAAATATTTCGAAGTCGAAGAAAAGCAATGTATCGCATGCGGCGATGATGCGTGTACGATATTTATTGACCGGACGCCCATGGGCTGATGATATGCTAAAAGTGATCCTTCAAGAACCACGTCATATCTCTCCATTCAATGAGGCCGCGCGCGATCTGCGTATCCAGAATAAGCCGCTCTGGCTCAACCAGCGTGAACTTCTGGCTCCGTATGTGGACAGCGAAATCGAGCTAGCTCCTGGATCGCGGCTGCCGGTTTCCCGCGAGCCGATGATCGTCTACCGCGACAACTTGTTTTTCGATGTGCATTACATCACCGAATTCATGACCCAGGCTATTAAGAAAAAGCGCGCCGTACGTGCTGCTTTCTCGATGACCGATGCCGCCTTCCGCGAGCATGCTTTGCCGCTCTCGGTTTCATACACTCCGGCTGGAAGCTTATATTTCGCCGACTTATGGTACTACCCGCGCGGCCCCCAGGCCGATGTTGAGCCCCTGGTGGTCGATTCACAGGCGCGTGAGATTGGTTATTATCATGTTCCAACCTATATGGCCTCCGAGAGCGGAGATTTGTGTTATCAAGTCCCCTTGCGTGCCATGCTAGCCATTGACTGCTGGACCCATATCTTTATCGCCGACGGCGTGTTCGGATTGTTCTCGCGCGGGGCGCGTTTCGAAGACCGGCTTAATAAAGATTTGATGTTCAAATTGAAAGTGTTGGGCAAGGCACTCTATGAAGGCAAACAACTATTGGAGTGCTCTGAACTGGTCACGATCGGAAAGGATTGCGTCATAGATCCTACCGCGATTATCCATGGTCCCACTACCATCGGTGATAATGTTACGGTCAATGCCGGGGCAGTCATTGAGAATTGTATAATCGGCAGCAACGTCAATGTTTCCCAGGATTGCCAGTTGATGCTCTCGGTGGTGGGGGATGGCACCTTTTTGCCCTTCCGAGCTTCCCTGTTTATGACCACGATCATGGAAAATGGCATGATTGCTCAAAATACATGTTTGCAGATGTGTGTGATTGGTCGGAATACATTCATCGGGGCCGGGAATACTTTTACAGATTACAATCTGATCCCTTCGGCAATCCGGGCATTGGATGGCAATGAAAAGCTTGCGAACGCCAACCGCCCGGTTTTAGGCGGCTGCGTGGGACATAACTGCCGGATCGGGGCGGGAATGGTCATCTTCCCGGCCCGCACCATCGAATCGGATGTTGTATTGTTCGGCTCGAAAGACCGCCGGATCATCGATCGTGATATCAAGTATGAAGATAGCGATCATCACAAGCTAAAAGATGCCGCCAAACACCCGCGCAATTACCCGCGCCGTGGCGAAGCAGACCAGTCTTCCTGGTAGTCACGTGACAGGGTGATGTGCAGGCTGGGCCAGGGTTGGGTATCGCCATTCCATAATATGTCCCAGGCGCGTGTTGGAGTTGCCAGAACGGGTAGTCTATCGTAAGATTATCCATCAGGTATTCCGCCGCGCTGGCTGTCAGGTCCGAAAGCCAGCCACAGAGATGTTTTTGCAATGGTGGCGGCTATGAGAAATGATATATTAGTACTTTACGGAGGCATGGTGGAAAAACCGTGCTCCGTTAGTTTACATTTTAATCTCGATTTTGCGCTCGTTTGAGCGTAAGGGTTTCGAAGAATAGATCGAACCGGTGCGCAGGCACGCAAATACGTTGCCTTGAAGTGATTGAGGAGGCCCTATGGGAAAAGCACGCCTTTTGGTTGTTGAAGACGATAATGACATCTCCAACATGCTCAAGATCTATTTCACCGGCCTGGGCTACGATGTGGATGTAGCTCCGCGCGGCATGGAGGCACTGGAAAAAACGCATTCGGTCTTGCCACACCTGATCGTGCTGGATATCATGCTGCCCGATATCGACGGCTATGAAGTCTGTCGCAGATTACGCCAGAGCACTCGTACCAGCCACATTCCGGTGATTTTCTTGACCCAGAAGGATGAGCGCAGTGACAAACTGCAGGGCCTTGAATTGGGTGCGGATGATTACATTACCAAACCCTTCGATATTGAGGAGTTGAAATTGCGCGTCCAGGGTGCCATCCGGCGCTCCGAACGTGAAGCCCTCACCGATCCGCGCTCCGGCCTCCCGGCGGGACGGCTGATCGAAGAGCAGTTGCGCCTCACCATCCGAAAGAATGGCTGGGCCTACATGGATATCCGGATCAATTATTTCGATCAATTCAAGGATGTTTATGGATTTGTCGCCGCGGATGATGTACTTCGTTTTTCTGCCATGATAATGAGTGAAGTTGTGGATGAAGTGGGTTCTTCCAGCGATTTTATCGGTCATGCCGGGGGGGATAATTTTGTCATCATCACTGGCGCAGATACGTCTGATAAGATTCGCGATCGTTTAAAAACACGTTTTGCCGAAGAGGTACAGACTCACTACAATTTCATGGACCGCCAACAAGGATTCATCCTGGCCGCCAATGGAGATAACCAGGTGGAAAAGGCCCCATTCATGACTTTTTCCATTGGTATTGTGACACCGAAACAACAATCCTTTGCAGATATACGGGAGATCACTGAACTGGCTGCCGATGTCCGCAGACAGGATGTTCCCGGAGTAATGTCTAAGGATTAATCCGACCTCAATTATGTCATTCGATCCGGTATCCCTGGGGATGCTCCTGCTGCTGATCGGGCTGGTATTTTTTCTCCTGGTCTGGGGCTTGCCGCGTCTTTTTCCCGGGCTGCGTACCAATCCTGCTCCGGCAGCTCCCTTGCAGAACCCGAAGGATGGATTTGAACATGACCATGCCGTAATGCTGGTTCAATCCGGTGGACGGGTGGATTACCTGAACGCCACGGCGCGCCAGTGGCTTGATCTACAAGAAGGGGAAAGCCCCAACCTGGAAGTCGTAGCGCGGCGAATACGTCCCGCTGAGGAATTTCTAAAGTTATGTGCGGCTGAGGGGCAAATGCGCCTCTCGGTGAACGGACGCCCGATGGAGGTCGTTTCATACCAGGTGCCCGGCCCAACTCCAGCCTGGCTGGTTTCCCTGCGCCGCCCGGATATTGCCTCGAGCGAGTCGGGCCAGTCGAATGAACTCTCCGGATCTGCATTAAAAATCCTGACCGATTTAAGCCAGTCGGTTGCAGCCAGCCTGGGGGTGACAGCTACCATCCAGGCCCTCCTGGAAAACATGCGGCGGCTTGTGTCCGCTGATATCCTCGAGCTCAAACTATGGAATGATGAGGCCCAGACCCTTATCCCATATCGCCTTGGGATCGGCCCCGCCTCCGAAGAGCGCCTCGAACAAGGTGTTCCTCAGCCGCTGGCCGGCTATTCGGCACTCGTTGTTAAAAGCCGCCAGATCCTTTTAATCCCTGACACAAAAAACTTTGCTGAGGTTGCCCCGGCAAATAGCGAGCAGGCTTCGTTGTATTCGTATCTTGGTCTGCCTTTATTGGCCGGAAACGACCTGGTCGGGACGCTGGAATTGGGACTGACCAAAGCCGAGACCTTCAAGCCGGAAGAACAGGACATTCTGCAGTTGGTGGTTGGTCAGGCCGCGGCCGCGCTGCGCAATGCCTCCATGTTGGAAGCCGAGCAGCGCCGTTCTGCGGAGTTGAGCGGCCTGGCAAACCTGGCACAGGCGCTTGGCTCCACCTATGAGCCGCGCGACCTGTTTGCTCGCCTGGTGGAAAGTATTGCGCCGTTGTTCGATGTGGATGTCCTGGGGTTCCTCGTCTATAACGAGAGCCGGCGCGCCCTGGTAGCGCAGGTGCCTTTTGTGGGTATGCCGGCGCAAGTGGTGGACCTATATCATGTGGCCATGGTTTCGGGCGGCAAGACCGAGGAAAATTTCTTGAAGCAGGTGGAACTAACTACACAGAATGCCATGGAAGACGAATTATGGCAGGCGATGGGTTTCCAGGATTATGCCCAGGCTGCCTCCTGGCGTGAGACTGCGCTCATCCCGCTCATCTCTTCAGGACGTCCGCTAGGCTACTTGCAGATCTCTAATCACCATAAACAATCCGCGCCCTTCTCACGTGAAGAAATGCGCCTTCTGAATATCGTTGCCAATCAAGCCGCTCCCATTATCGAAAACCTGACCCTGGTGCAGCAGGCGCGTCAACGCGTGCAGCGTTCGGAAGCGCTGAGGCGCATTGCCAGCCTGACCTCCTCCTCGGCGACAACCGATGAAATCCTGCGTTACACCGTTCAGGAGCTTGCCCGCTTGCTCCAGGCGGATGTGGCTGCCATCTTTCTAATGGATGCGACTCGGGGTATTCTGCGGCTGCACAGTGGTTCGATCTTTGGATTGAATGGCAAAAACACGGAACCGCTTTTTCATCTTTATGTGGATGAAGCCCAGTTCCATTTCACGATAACGGGTAGTCTGAAACCGTTCCTCTCGGGCCATCTCTCGGAAGATCCGCGCGTCCTGTCAGTATATAAACCCATTTTTGAAAAATTGGGAATGGAATCGGCCATCATTGTACCGCTGGCAGTGCGCGAGCAGGGTCTTGGCGAACTGATGCTCATCAGCAAAAAGCCGGATTTCTTCAATAATTATGATTTGCAGGTTGTTTCAACTGCATCCGGCCAATTGGCGCCCGTGATCGAAGGCGCCTCGCTCAGTGACAAGACCGATGAAGGGCTGCGCGCCCGCGTTGACCAACTAACGGCAATGATGCATATCAGCCGTGAGTTGAATACAGCCCTGGAATGGAAGTACATCCTGCAGGTTGTGTATGATGAAAGCCTGCGGGTCTCTCTCGCGGATTGTGGGACCGTGCTGCTCTTCGATTTGGAGAAGCCTGCCAGGGAACCGAAGGTGATCTACCACCTTGGCGATGAACCCTCCAAAACTTTATTACCTGTCGAACGTCTCGTATTTAAACAAGGCGAAGCTATGCTGGTGGAGGATTTCGCCACGAGTGAATATAAGCCGGCTCACGAGGACGTCCGCTCCGCTTTGATCGTGCCAATCGCATACAAGGAACAAATTGTCGGCCTGATCCATTTACACTCCCTGACCCCCGCCCAGTTTGACCGGGGTATCCTTGAAATTGTCCAGATCCTGGCTGTCCAGACGGCGATTGCCATCGAGAATGCCCAACGCTACCAGGAACAAATTTCATCCAATGAAATCTTGGAGCGGCGCTCCAGGACATTCTCGAGCTTGTTTGAGGTGCTCTCCGACCAGACGGTTGACCAGCCTCTGGAGCAAACCCTGGATGAGTTGGCACACGCCATCCAGCAGGCCACCCTATTTCAGATCGTACTGATCAGCATTGTTGAACCGGATACACTCATACAGAAACGCGTGGCAGGCGTGGGCATGCCGGCGGAAACCCTGAATGCCCTCAAAGCTCATACTCAGTCCTGGGAATCCCTGGCGCCGTTGCTGCGCGCTGATTACAAAGTCGGACAGGGCTACTTTATCCCATTTGATAAACGTCCGGTTATTTCTGACGATCTCCAAATCGTGACGATCATGGAATCGGCAGCTCAAACACAAAATGCCTGGCATCCGGAAGATGCACTTTTCTATCCGCTCTACGATGAATCCGGAAACCCGATCGGATTGATCAGCCTGGATGCGCCTGCCAACGGTCAACGCCCCGACCAGACTGTATTGGAAATTGTGGAAATTTATGCCAGGCAGGTCAGTTTGATGATCCAGAGCAAACGCCGGCTCACAGCATATCGGATGCAGGTGGAGACGCTTTCCACCAGCCTGGACCGCCAGCAGCAATTATTATCCGTCAGCCAGGGTCATCTGCCCTACCTTTTACATAAGGATTTGGAGCAGATGATTTCCATCCGCAACTTGGACCGGCGCGCCCGCCGCATCCGTGCCGGACTGGAAATCACAGATGTGATCAACCGCCAGGTGGATGGGCCTTCAGCCCTGCTCTCACTTGGCCGTGAAATATTAACTCGCCTGGATATGAGTGTTTCCATCGTGGCAGAAAATGCCGCGGAAGGTCCACGCTTGCTGCATGTCCTGGGCAACTTACCCCACTCAACCAACCCTGAAGCCCTGTTCGGTCAACGTAATCCATTGCGCGCCAGTCTCCAGTCCGGTGAGACTCTCCTGGTTATGAACCTGGAACAGGATGAGACCTGGCGGGATACGCCTTTGCTGACCAGCCTGCATGCCAAAGGATTCATCTGCCTGCCCATTTTTGTTGATGAGAAACCCGTGGCTGGGGTTCTGGCGATCAGCCCTGAACCGCTGCCGTCTTTGACTGAAGAAGACCGGCAGACTTATTTACAGATTTCCAGCCAGGTCTCCATCATCCTGCAAAATATCAGTTTGCTCACCGAGACTCGCCGCCGCCTGCGTGAAGTTAACTTACTGCTCGATTTCAGCCGCCGGTTGAGCGGGCTTGACCCGGACAGCATCGTAAAAGCATTGCTCGATAGCGCCCTGCGCGTGGTTGCGGCTGCACATGCGGGTGTTGTTTTACTTAATAACGAAAAGGATGGCTGTCTTAGCGCCCACGCCGCTTCCGGGTACGCTAACAATTCCAGTCTAATGGAGATTATTTACCCTGCCGGTGAAGCTTTGCCAGGCCGGGTATTTGCCGAGCGGAAACCCCGGCGTGTGGATGAGGTGAACTTTGCCCGGGATTACAGCCTGCCCGGCGAAGACTTGCTCCGCTACCGGGAAGCCACAGCCGGCCGCTTGCCGGTTTCGAGCCTGCTCATCCCCGTCCAGACCGGTGAACGGACTTTAGGCCTGCTGCTTTTGGATAACTTCAATACACCGGCTGCATTTACGATCGAAGATGAAACACTGCTGCTCTCGTTGACTCAACAGGTGGCATTATCTCTGGAAAATGTCCGCCTGGTCCAGGCCTCCCAGGAACGTGCCACCCAATTGCAGGCTTTGACCGATGTTTCCGCGGATCTCACTTCCAGCTTGAAATCAAGCCAATTGGTGGCGAGCCTGCTGGATCGTTTGCGGGATGTTTTATCGTATGATACGGCCATTTTATGGCTGCGTGAAAACGAACGCATGTCGGTCGCGGCAGCACGCGGATTCCCCGATAGCGAGCAGCGCCTGGGTCTGACGGTGACCATCTCCGATTCGGCCCTGTTGGCTGAGATGAATCGCACCTCGCAAGGTATTGTCATCAGCGATGTACGTTCCGATCCCCGTTTCCCGATCCTGATGGAGGCCGAACGCCTTTCCTGGCTGGGCATCCCGCTCGTCTCGAAGGGGGAAGTGGAGGGCGTTATCGCTCTCGAGAAAACTGAGGCGAATTTCTTCACCCTCGAGATGGTCCAACTGGTGACCACTTTTGCCAGCCAGGTTGCAGTTGCGCTCGAGAATGCCCGTCTGTATGAAGACAGCTTGCGCCGGGCGGCTGAACTTGACCAGCGTTCCCAGCGTTTGGCGCTGTTGAACCGTCTTTCTTCGGAGCTGAGTGGTTCTCTCAATGATGAACAGCTCTTGCGTCTTACGGCTGAAGAACTCCAGCGGGCGTTGGCCGGTAAGAAAGTCTCCATGGTGACCTTCGACCGGTTCGGCCTGCCATTGCTCCGGGTGGTGGTACCTGCTGTCGAGATGTTCCAGCCCGGGCCCCTGCCGTCTGCGCCAATTTTTGAACGCTTGCGTGAAAGCCTGGGCATTTTTAGCACCTCCGAGGTCGCCTCAGAGCCTGACCTTATCTCTCTTGGCGATTTGCTGACCGGCACGCGTTCCCTGCTGATCCTCTCGCTCGTCAGCGGACCGAATCTGCGCGGCTTTGCCCTGGTTCATATGGAGGAGCAGTATCATTTCTCTGCCGCGGATATCGATCTAGCCCGCATCATTTGTAACCAGGTCGCCGTTGCCCTCGAAAGCGCCCGTCTATACCAGGCCACGGTCTCACGTGCCGATCAATTGACCACCATTAACCGCGCCTCTTATGAAATTGGCCTGAGCCTTGACCCTGAACAGATCTATGCCGCCATTCATCGCGCTGCCAGCCAGTTGATGCCGGCCGAGTCATTTGTTATTTCCCTGGTGGATGAAGAACAGGGTGATATTGAGGGCGTCTATCTTTTGGATCCGAATGGTCGTTCCCCAAACCAGCACTTGCCGCGCGGGCAGGGCATCAGTGGGCGCGTGATTGCCTCCGGCGAACCCTTGTTGATCCTGGATGGCGAACAGGTGGAAGCGTTTGGCGGTCGGACGTATGGCAAGGGACAGCCCCGCTCGATCGTGGCTGTGCCAATTACGATGGGCGGCAAAATTATTGGAATGCTCTCGGCGCAAAGTTACGAGCCAAATGTCTATACTCTTGACGAGCAGCAGATCCTCAGCACCCTGGCCAACCAGGCGGCTGTGGCAATCCAGAATGGTCGGCTGTTTGCCGAGACCCGCCGCCTGGCCGATGAACTTGAGCAGCGCGTGGTGGAGCGCACGGCAGAATTGGAGCGTGAACAACGCAATACCGAGACCCTGTTGCGGATACTGACCGAGGCGTCTTCCACCCTTGACCTGGACCGCGCTCTCAGCCGGACTCTGGCCTTGCTTAATGATGCCATCGGGGCCGAACAGGGCAGTATCATGATGCTCAATCCGGAGGATAATTCCATCCAATATCGCGCCGGATATGGTTATCTCACACCGGTCTTGAACGAGGATCCACAAAACACTGCCCTTAAAGTTGGCGAAGGCCTGGCAGGTTGGGTGATAAAACATCGTGAGCCGGTTCGTCTTGACGATATTCGTTTGGATAAACGCTGGGTAAAAATTCCGCTCAGTTCTTCAAATCACCGCAGCGTCATCGCGGTACCCTTGCTCGTTGGTGAGGACGTGACCGGAGCCATCCTGGTGTTCCATCGCCAGGTTGGATATTTCACTCCGGAAGCCATGAACCTGGTGCAGGCCATCGGCAACCAGGTGGCAGTAGCGATCAATAACGCCCAGTTGTATCACCTTATCCGCGATCAGGCTGAACGTCTGGGATCCATGCTGCGCAGCCAGCAGGTTGAGGCCAGCCGCCAACAGGCCATCCTGGAAGCTGTTGCGGACGGTGTGTTGGTCACTGACCCGAATAATGAGATTACCTTCCTGAACTCATCTGCCGAACGGATCATGGATTTGGATGGCAGTCAGATCGATGGACAATCCCTTGATAACTTTATCGGCTTGTTCGGCAAGGCTGCCCGCACCTGGATAGAGACCATTCACTCCTGGTCGGAAGACCCCACCAGCCACCAGCCGGGCGATACTTATGCCGAACAACTGACGCTTGAAACAGGCCGTGTGGTGCTCGTTCACCTGGCGCCGGTCATCTGGCGCAACGAATTTCTGGGCACGGTCTCCATCTTCCGCGATATTACCCATGAGGTTGAGGTGGACCGCCTCAAATCTGAGTTCGTGGCAACCGTCAGCCACGAATTGCGTACCCCAATGACCTCCATAAAAGGCTATGTGGATATTTTGTTGATGGGCGCGGCTGGCGCGTTAAGCGAAAACCAGCAGCACTTCCTGGACATCGTCCGCAGCAATACCGAGCGTCTAAGTGTACTGGTCAATGACCTGCTGGATATTTCACGTATCGAAGCCGGGCGGATCAGTCTCTCGCTCCAGGCGATCGACCTGTGTGAGGTGGCAGAAGAAGTACGCAATGATGTAATGCGCCGTTCGCAAGAGGAAAATAAGCCCATGGAATTTACCATCGATGCCTCTGCGGAATTGCCGCGTGTGAGCGGTGACCTGGAGCGCGTACGCCAGATCCTTGCAAACCTGGTGGATAACTCATACCACTATACGCCTGAAAACGGCAAAATTAACCTCCACTTACAGCCATTGGATGGTGCGGTGCAAATTGATGTGCAGGACAATGGCATCGGGATTGACTCTGTCGATGCAGACCGGATCTTCGAGCGTTTCTTCCGGGGTGAAGATCCGCTCGTATTGGCCACACCCGGTACAGGCCTTGGCCTCGCCATTGTCAAGCAGCTGGTCACAATGCACAAAGGTCGCATCTGGATGACAAGTAAAGGGATACCAGGCGAAGGGAGCACCTTCTCCTTTACGCTACCCGTGTATCGGACTGAGGAGTAATGCAAATGAGAAAAATATTGATTGCAGAGGATGAACGCGATATCCGCGACCTGATCACATTTACGCTGGGTTTCGCCGGTTTTGAAGTGCTGGCGGCTGCCAATGGGGAAGAGGCTTTGAACCTGGCCCGCCAGAATGTCCCTGACTTGATCCTGATGGATGTGCGTATGCCGCGCATGACCGGCTACGAGGCCTGTGCGGCCATGAAAGCCGATCCAAAGCTGAAGGATATCCCTGTGGTTTTCCTGTCTGCCAAAGGGCAGGATGCCGAGATCCAGACCGGCCTCCAGGCCGGAGCGGTGGATTACTTGTTAAAACCATTTGCTCCCGATCAATTGACGGAGCGTGTTCAGGCGGTGCTGGCTCAATTTGGCAAGTGACTTTGGTTGAGTAATGAGCGCAATCATTATTGATGAGAGGATAGTGCATTACGAAGTGCTCGGACGCGGCCGTCCGATCATCTTCCTGCACGGCTGGGTTGGCTCCTGGCGCTACTGGGTGCCGGCGATGCAGGCCGCTGCCATGTCTTTCCGCACATATGCGCTCGACCTTTGGGGCTTCGGAGATACCGCCCACGACAAGGCCCGCTATAGTCTCGGACAGCAGGCCAATTTGCTTGACCGCTTTATTCAGGATATGGGGATTGGCAAGGTTGCACTCGTTGGACATGGTCTCGGTGCCCTGGCAGCCATCCTGTTCGCTCGACAATTCCCGTCGGTGGTGGATCGTTTGATGGTGGTAAACATTCCAATGGACAACCAGTCTGTGTCCGCACGCCTGCGCTCGCCTGCCTCTACTGTTGACCTGGCAGAGTGGTTGCTTGGTAAAGGTCCGATCACCGAGCCTGTTCGCACGGACGTTCATAAGACGGACCCGTTGGCGATCACAACCTCTTTCAGCAGCTTGAATGGCTCGGATTTACTGCCCATCCTGAATTCGATCGTGACTCCCTGCCTGATGGTGCATGGCCAGAGCGATCCGGCGATTCGCATGCTGGACTATGAGCGTGTGATGGCCATGCCGGATCTCGTTCACCAGGTTATATTGGAAGAATCCGGTCACTTCCCAATGTTGGATGAAAGCCCCCGTTTCAATCACCTTATGACGGATTTCCTGGCGCTGCTTTCCGGGGAAAGCCCGCGTGAATTGCAGCTTAAAGGCGAATGGAAACGCCGGGTGCGCTGATTTCCCTTGCCACACAACCCACTGCATAGTAAACTACAGCCCATGAACGCTTGCGCTATGCTGATGCCCCGCCCGCGATTGCAGTTCAACGCCAGATGAACTGCGGGACGGTTCATACCGCCTGATGACGCTGCTGGCGCAAGCCGGCAGTTTTGTTTATAAACAGCTGACAGCTATCAGCAGCCAGCTGTCAGACAAGAAGCTGATCGCTGAAGACTGAAGACTTTTTCCGGAGGTCGCTATGCCCGAAAACATCCTCATCGCCATCGCCTGGCCATATGCCAATGCCGAGATCCACGTCGGCAACCTCACCGGTTCGCACCTGCCCGGTGACATTGTCGCCCGCTACCACCGCATGAAAGGCGACAACGTTCTGATGGTCTCGGGCACCGATTCACACGGCACGCCTGTCACGATTGCAGCCGACAAGGAAGGCAAGTCTGTCGAAGAAGTTTATAAGAAATACCACAACGGGTTCCTCGAACTGTTCAGCCAGATCGGCATTTCCTTTGACCTGTTCACATCCACCCACACCGAAAACCATTTTAAGGTCTCGCAGAGCATGTTCCTGGCGCTGCAAAAGAACGGTTTTCTGTTCAAGCAGTTCAGCTTGCAGTGGTATTCGCCCAGCGCCGACAAATTCCTGCCCGACCGTTACGTGGAAGGCACCTGTTACATATGCGGTTTCGAGGGTGCGCGCTCCGACCAGTGCGATAACTGCGGTAATGTGCTTGAACCCGAAAAACTGATCAACCCACGCGCCAAGACCGGCGACGGCGCGCTCGAGCTGCGCAATACCGAACACTTTTACCTGGACCTCTCCAAGCTCGAACCCGACGTAAAGGATTTCCTGCGCCAGCGCGCCGGCTACATGCGTGACACGGTTATTGGTGAATCACTGCGCAAGATCGAAAGCGAAGGCCTCAAGCCGCGCTCCATCACCCGTGACCTGGACTGGGGCATCCCCATCCCGCTCGAAGGTTGGGAAGGCAAACGTATCTACGTCTGGTTCGAGGCCGTCATCGGCTATCTCTCAGCTGCCATCGAATGGAGCCGGATCTCGGGTCAGGTGGATGCCTGGGAAGACTGGTGGATGAACCCGGCTGCCAAACAGTATTATTTCATCGGCAAGGATAATATCTTCTTCCATACCTCCCAGTGGCCGGCCGAATTGATGGGCGCCGGCGATCAGTTTGCGGAAATCTTTACCGGTGAAAAAGCCAGGCTGACCCTGCCTTACGATGTGCCCGCCAACCAGTTCATGAACCTGGAGGGCCAGAAAATTTCCGGCAGTCGCAACTGGGCCGTCTGGGGCCGGGACGCTCTCACCCGCTACGACGCAGACGCATTGCGCTATTACCTGACCATCAACATGCCGGAAAGCCACGATTCCGACTGGGATTGGAAGGAGTTTGTCGCCCGCAACAACGGCGAGCTGGTGGCCACCTGGGGCAACCTGGCCAACCGGGTGCTGGCCTTCTGCTATAAGCATTGGGATGGGCATGTGCCCTCATTTGGAGCGGGCGGGGACGAGCCGCCGCCCCTGCGCCCTGCCGACCTGGAGCTGCTGTCCGGCATCGAGGCCGGCTTCCGGACAGTTGGCGAATTCCTGGATGGCGTAAAACTGCGCGCCGCCTTGCAGGAGACCTTCCGCCTGGCAACCACCGTCAACCAGTACCTCGACCAGTTGGCGCCCTGGCAGGCGATCAAGACCGATAAGGACTCGGCTGCCCTGACCATCTACACCGCCCTGATGGCGATCGATTCGCTCAAGGTTTTGTTTGCGCCCTTCCTGCCGTTTTCCAGCGAGAAATTGAATGGCTTTTTCGGCTACAGAACCCCGCTCTTCGGCGAGCAGTATACCCAGGCGGTCTCCGACTCGCTTGGAGAGCATACCGTTCTGCGCTATCGTGTCGGACAAATTGCCAATTTGTCCCGCTGGCAGCCCAGCCAACTCAAGCCCGGCACAAAGCTTAACCAGCCAGGTCCGCTGTTCAAAAAGTTGGAAGAAAGCGTGATTGAAGAGGAGCGGGCAAGACTGGGGAAGTAATCTAAAGATAAAGCTCAAGATAAAGAATGAGCGGCGCCTCAATAATCTGCGCCGCTCATATTTTTAATCCCCCCCTGCTGGCGTTTGAGTGGAGCCGCGTCCGGCCCACTTTCCCGGCCAGCCGGGTAGGAAAAAGGCCAGCAGCAGCGCCCCAACCGAGGAATAGAAGGTCAGCCGGTACGCCGCTTCAAATCCCTGCATCGACTGCCTACAGGCCTGCATTAATCCGGACACGATCTTATCTTTGGCCGCGGAAGCCTCCTGAGCCGGTAGAGCCACCAGTGCTGCCGAACTTCCGGGTGGAAGATTATCCTGGGCGCTGACGCCCGGTGTTTCGCAGATTCCGAATGGCGCAGTGATGGAAGGGATGGCTGCCTGCATCTGGGTCATCTGGGTTTTGGTGGTGGGCGATAGGAATCCCACCAGGATGGTTGCCAGGGCCGCTACTGAGATTGCCTGGACAACGAAACGGGTGCTGTTTAGTAACGAGGAACCGCGCGGTAACTGGTCGAGTTGGATGCTGCTCAGTGCGGTAACAAAAGATGTCTGCAGGGTCAGTCCGACTGCCAGGCCGCGCAAAGCCAGCAGGAAAACAATGAATGCGATCGGCGTGGTGGCACTAAGTTTGGAAAGCTGCCAGGTATTGATACACATGATGAAGAACCCGGTTGCCATGATAGTGCGCGGGCCAATCTTGTCATACAGCCGACCCGCCAGCGGGGTTGCAAAGGCGGATGTAGCTGCCACTCCCAGCAAAATGATGCCGGCCTCCAGGGCGGTCCGGCCGCGGAAACTTTGCAGGTAAAGCGGCATCAGGAATTCCGCTCCGAACAAGGCCACCGTGGCGACGTATCCCACCAGGCTGGCCTTCAGGAATGTCGGGTTGTAGAATATCCGCAGGTTCGTCATCGGCTCTTTGGCGACTTTTAATTCATAAAAAGCATGGAATACAAGCAAAAGCATCCCGAGCGCCAGCACCAGGATCGTGACCAGGCCGGTCCAGCCATAATTTTCTGCGATCGCAGCCGCGTATAACACGGCGCCAAATCCAAGGATGGCGGTCAACAGCCCCAGCGGGTCGAAAAGTGGGCGGCGACCCGTTTTATAATCCACCAGGAAGCGCGAGCCCAGGAATACGCCCACGATGCCGATCGGCACGTTGACAAAGAAGATCGCCCTCCACAGGTTTAAACCCACCAGCCAGCCACCCAGGATGGGCCCGAGCGCCGGGGCCACGACCAGAGCAATCCCAAACAGGCCAAAAGCAGACCCCTGTTCCTTGGGAGGAAATGCCCGGTAGAGTTGCGCCGGGCCGAGTGGCTGGGCAATCCCCCCGCCAATCCCCTGCAGTGCCCGGGCTGCGATCAGCAAGCCAAGGTTGGGAGCGATGCCGCACAGGAAGGATCCCAGGGTAAAGAGCGCCAATCCGAACAGGTAGACCCGTTTGATGTCAAAACGATCTCCCAGGAAACCAGAGACGGGCGTGGTGATCCCCAATGCCAATACGTAAATGCTGATGACCCATTGTGCGTTGGCCAGGCTGGCGTGGTAGGCCAGGCGCAGGGTCGGGAAGGCGATATTCACGATCGTCGAATCCAGCAGGATCATGAAAATTCCAAACACCAGGGAAATCAGGACTTTCCATTTCTGTTCCAGGCCGCGCGGTTTTTCAATGGTTGCTTTCTCAGTATCCATAAATTAACAACCCTTGGTTATAGTGTGTATGTGGATAAAAATTCTCGAATAAATCTGGAGTAAGGCACAATGATACGGATTTTGGTATATCTGGTCAATGGAATGCGTATCCCCCGTCGGTAACAGCCTGATAACGCCTGGCAAACCTCACTCCAACAATGCCTCGCCCGCGCTGTTGTCCGGAAATCGGGAAGATATCGTATAATTGAGACAACAAGAGAAAATCCTGTTGGGGAGAAATCCATAAGCTGGCTCCGTTCGATATTTTGGATTCATCCGAATCAGATAAATGTCATTCATCCGCTATTGAGAAGGGTCATAAATGCATCCAGTTGCCATTGAGGCCAGATCACTTAATAAAACTTTCATTACCAAGACGGGGCTTTGGAAAACGCGTACCAGGTCGACATTGGCTGTTGAAGATATTTCCCTCACGATCGAGCGCGGCGAGTTATTCGGCTTGCTCGGTCCAAACGGCGCCGGCAAGACCACCACCGTCAAGATGCTCACAACTTTACTGCTGCCCACCCACGGCACCGCCCGCATCCTGGGGCTGGACGTGGTGCAGCAGACCGCCCAGGTGCGCAAGCACATTGGCTTTGCCTTCAGTGGCAGCCGCGGGTTTTATAACCGCATCACTGCCACTCAAAACCTGAATTATTTTGCCCAGCTTTATGCCCTCGACTCGGCGATCACGCGCCAACGCGTCCCTCAACTGCTGGAATTGGTCGGGTTGGGCACGCGTGGCGATGACAAAGTGGAAACTTACTCCAGCGGCATGGTCCAGCGCCTGCACCTGGCGCGCGCCCTGCTGCACGATCCTGAAGTGCTCTTTTTGGATGAGCCCACTGTCGGCATCGACCCGGTCGGTTCACGTGAGCTGCGCCAGACCATCAAAAACCTGAGTTCGCTCGGCAAAACCATCCTGCTCACCACGCACTACATGGCCGAAGCAGAAGAACTGTGCCACCGCATCGCCATCATCAATAAAGGCCGCATTGTAGCCCTGGATAGCCCGGAGGCCCTCAAGCGGCACATCAGCGGAGATTCTGTGATCGAAGCCTGCATCCAGCCTGGCCAGGTACAGGGCATCCTGGATCTCCTGCGGGTGCTGGATGGGAGAACCCTTGTTGAAGTAAAAAACATTACCGAACCCGAGACAGTCTCCATTCGCACCCCGGAACCGGCGCGCGTGCTCGAGCTGCTTTCGCCCTATCTGAATCCCCAATACATCCAGGGGCTGGAAGTGCGCAATCAAACCCTTGAAGATGTCTACGTCACCATCATCAAGGCTGGCGGGCAATGAAAGCCTTGCGCTGGGGACTGATCAAACAACAGATGCTCGTGACCTTGCGTGTGCGCGCCCTGCATGTATTATCCCTGGGATTATTCGTGATCCAACCGGCGGTTTTTACCGCCGTCGGAATGCTGCTGTCGCATGCCGCCGGGAATGCCATGCCCGATCTGGTTTATACCGTGATTGGCGGCGGGATCATGGGCTTGTGGAGCGGACTCGTGTTCAGCTCCACCTACGATATCACCGGTGACCGTTATTACGGCACCCTCGAGCTGATCGTTGGCAGCCCCACTTCGCTGACCACTATCGAAGCCATTCGCACCCTGATCAATGTGCTGACCGGGCTGTTCAGCCTGGGCCTGGCCTTCGTGGCTGCCCTGGCGATTTTTGGTTACTCGCTGCAGGGCGTCAACTTCTGGGGAGCCGGCATTTCACTGCTTTTACTTTTATTTTCGATGTGGTGCATTGGCGTCTTCCTGGCCAATTTCCTGGCCTGGTCACGTCTTTCGGGTTCGTTTGTCGATTTTCTTGAAATGCCGATCGCCTTTTTATGCGGCTTTATGTATCCCATCCGGGTGCTGCCGGGCTGGCTGCAAACCCTCTCGGGTGTCATCCCCATCCGCTGGGCTTTGCAAGCCATGAATGAAAGCTTGCTTGGCAACCGTGATCTGCCATTCCTGCTTACCCATTGGGCAATGGCCGTTGGCATTTCCCTGGTCTTTCTGGCCATCACCGGCTGGCTGCAGGCCAGAGTGCATGACAGTATCCGGCTCAGCGGGGAATTGAGTTCGATATGATCAAATACCTGCTGCAATCGCTGCGTTTATATCTGTACCAGGCCTGGCTTTCCTACCACGGACGATATTCCATTACCTCGCCCTTCGGATATATTTCATCCAAACTGGGTTTCCCCTTCTTTCTGATGCTCTTTTTTATCTTTATGGGTAAGTTTGTGGGCTATACCAACCCGCTGTATATCGTGATTGGCAACGTACTGCTCATTCCGGCTGCCGGCAGTATGAGCGGCGTGACCAATGCCATTGGAGACGAACGCAGCTGGGGCACCCTGTCCTATGTCCTGGGCAGCCCGGCGCCGCGCCTGCCAATTTTTATGGGCCGCTCGCTCTTTTACATACTGGATGGTTTTGTTACTGCCGTATTGGGCTTCGCCATTGCAGCCGGAATATTCCACCTGGATATGGCCACGATCAACTTTGGGATGTTGTTGTTGTGCATTTTCCTGCTCGCGATCACATCCAGCGGGCTCGGCTTTCTGTTCGGCAGCATTTCGCTTATCTCCCGTGATGGTTGGATCATCCTGAACACATTCTTATCCGCCCTTTACATCCTGGTGGGCGTAAACTTCCCGGTTGGATCGCTGCCCTCTGCGCTGCAGACGATTGCCTTCGGCTTGCCATTAACCCGTGGGATCATGGCTGCCCGGCTGGTCCTGGCTGGCGCCGGCTGGAACGCCATCCGCCCCCTGCTGGCCGGCGAAGTACTTGTAGGCGCCATCTACATCCTGGTTGGCTACCTGTGTTTCCGCTTGATCGAAAAGCGCAGCCTGACCTCCGGCACACTGGATGCGATATAAATAGTGCTATAATTTTGGGGATATTCCGTGAAAGGTGCAGATTATGGGTATCCAGGAACTTGAACGAGCCGTAACTCAACTTCCTCCAAAAGAACTTGCGCGCTTTCGCAAATGGTTCGATGAATTCGACGCGCAGGTTTGGGATAAACAATTGGAAGCCGATGCCAAATCTGGAAAATTTAATAAAATTGCAGAGCAAGCTTTAAAGGATTACAATTCTGGTAAAGCTAAAGATTTATGAAACATTTGGCCAGCCCATCTTTTTGGGAGTTGTACGCAGGGCTTCCTGATCTAATTCGGGATTTGGCAGATAAGAATTTTGAATTACTCAAGGCTGATTCCAAACACCCCTCTTTGCATTTGAAAAAAACTGGCAAGTATTGGTCAGCTCGCATAGGAATAAAGTATCGCGTTTTAGGTGTTGATGTAGGTGATGGGATTTTATGGTTTTGGATTGGCAGTCACGCTGATTATGACAAGATATTGAAATAACAGAGACTTCTGGAGCCAATCGACTCCGGAAGTCTCTTTTTTGTTTCTTGTTTTTCGTTTTATTACTTCTTTTCATTCCCCGGCATACCGCACCGCCTGGTGCATCAGGGTCACGAATTCGGCCACATCTTCATCCTCGTTCAGCCGATCGCTGACCCGTTCTGCTTCTGTCTGGATGGAAAATAGTGAGATATTCTTCGCCCAGTAGCTGTCTCGCAGGACTTCGGCATATTCTGCCACCAGCACTGTCCACTGGAAGTGCGGGTTGGTCCGGTTGAAGCTGGAGGCGAGCTGGTCCGTGGAGTAACTCTCGGAAGTCTCGATCGATTTGAGCGAGTCCGGATTCTTCCAGCGCAGGTACACCGTTGCAATATTTCCACGCCCCTCCTCGTTCAACTTGATCTCATACAGGGCGGTCACACTGTGCCCGGCTCCCACCTGCCCGGCCTTGACATGCTCGTTACGGAAATCCTCGTCTGCAATGTCCCGGTTTTCAAAGCCCACCAGGCGATAGCGTGAGACGACTTCCGGGTTGAAATCCACCTGCACCCGGGCGTCCAGGGCGATCACCTGCAGCGTGCTGGTCAGGTTTTCGATGAACAGGCGCCGGGCTTCCTGGATGTCATCCACGTAGGCGTAGAAGCCGTTGCCCTTGTCGGCCAGTTGCTCCATGAGCACATCGTTATAGTTATCCATGCCGAAGCCAACCGTCGTCAGGGTGATGTGTTTGCCGGCATATTCTGAGATTTCATTCCAGATGGAACCGGCATCCGTCTCTCCCAGGTTGGCAACTCCGTCCGAGCACAGGATGACCCGGTTGATCCCCTCCCGGATGAAAGCCTCATCCGCCATCTGGTATCCGAGCAGCAGGCCGGCCTCGGCATTCGTCACGCCGCCCGGCTCCAGGCGGTCGATAGCCCGCAGGATTCGGTCGGTGTGGTCTCCTGCAGTGGGCTCCAGGATTACCTTGGCGCTCGTCCCATAGACCACGATACTGACCCGGTCGGAAGGCCGTAATTGTTTGACCAGCAGACCGAGCGAACGCTTGACCAGGCCCAGACGGTTATCCATGTCCATCGATCCCGAGATATCGATCACAAAGGTCAGGGATACATCCTTGCGTTCTTCTTCGGAAACCGCATAGCCCTGGATCCCGACCCGCATGATCTGGTAGGCTTGATTCTCTTCGAACGGGGAAGGTCCCCCGTCGATATTGATCCCGAAAGCCTGGCCTTCGGGTGGATAGGGATAGCCCTGGTTGAAATAATTCACATACTCTTCCACCCGCACGGAATCCTGCGGTGGCAGGCCGCCCTGGTTGACATAGTTCCGCATGATGCTGTAGGCGCCGGTATCCACATCCAGCGCAAAGGTCGAAAGATGGTCATCCCCGGTATCGATGCGCGGATTGACGCCGTAATCCTGGAAGAATGTGTCGTACGTCTGTTGGTTATTGGGGTTTTGGAGGTATGCAGGCGGCTGGTTCCCCTGGTTTGAAAGCCCCGCAGCCATGGTTGGGGCTGCCTGCATGGCCGGCTGTGGTTGGCTGACCGGCATGGGCAGTTGGGCGGCCGGCGCCTGGGTTGCAGCGGCGGACTGCAAGGCTGGCGCGCTGGTCGTATATACATGTGTTTTTGGTTTGGAAGTCGCCTGGGGGGTTGCTGCAGCGCCGCAGGCGGAGGTGATCATCATGATCAGCGCCAGGACAAAAGGAATGGCATTTCGTTTCGTGGACATTTCTCTCCTCCTCGAGAAAAACATCGGATGAACGTATCTCATTTCGATTAAGATGCCGGAAGTTTTTTATCTGTTTTCCTCTCCTCTCTTGGCAGGCTAAAGTCCCATTTGCCAATCCACGAAATAACTTCCTTGCAATGACGCTGGCTGCATTCGCAATGTTCCCCTTATTCAACTGTCATTGCCTGCACTATGCCGCAGGCACAAGTGCGAACCACCGATGTTCTTTCGGTGGTCAAGCAACCTGTACCACTAAGTGGCATCTAATGATCACATCGAGATTGCTTCGGCTGAAGTAAGCCCCCTCGACAATCTCCTCGTAGGGGTATGACAGCCTCAATTTTAGGCTAGACTCTTAATCAGTTCTCAATCTTTTTTTACTCTCGCATGGAAAAAACCTTTTATGTATATTCCCCACTCTATTATTCGACCCTCAAGAACGCATACCCCCTCTCATCATTAATCAATCTCGAATCCCCAATCAACAATCAACAATTAAAAATCACAAATTCCCGATCACGTTCCCCTCCTCGTCTGTCTCCAGCAACCCCTTGATCGTATCCAGCAGTACCAGTCGGTTGCCCCACGGGTCTTGCACCACGCAGCCGCGCCCAATTTGGGTATCGAACGGCGCCACCACTAGCCTGCCCCCGGCCTCCACGAAGCGTT
>JADGQB010000308.1 GCA_017882145.1 Anaerolineales bacterium | reverse complement strand
GCGAAGACGGCCGGCGCTGGCGCTTCGTCCAGGATTTCACCCCGGCTGTATATGCCGCCGGGCCTTCGGCGCGTCTGCGGGAACTCTGGCGCTGGATCATCGGGCAAGCCTTCGATGTGCGCCTTTCCCGCACCGAACGCCGGGACGTTTTCCAGGGGATGGTCTCTGTTTTATCTGTCGAAGTCCTGAAGCCCATCCAATTGGATGTGATCTTTCGCAGCCTGGTGGCGGCCTTCCCGGACCTCACCTGGTACGACGCGGATATCTCCGTGCCGCTGCGCTACATGGCGGCTTTCGATCTTTTCCCGCTGGCGCACTGCCGGCTGGAACTGACCTGTACCGGCGTCAGTGGTGCGGTCAATGACGAAAAGATCCTCAACATCACTGCGTTGGACAAGCCCTGGGAGTTGGACCCCGCGCCCGCGCCCCTGCGTATCCTCGCGCTCGAACCGGAAAGTACCCCGCAGGGGCATTGCGATCCGGCGCATGCGCAACCCAAAGCCATCGTAATCTCGTACCCACGTAGTGAGCACTCACATGAGCGCATCCAGTACTCCATGCCGCTGGACAAACCCATCCCGCTGCTGGTCAGCTTGCGGGCCGACCTGCGCCGTTATGACCCGGATGTGATCCAGACCGCCTGGGGCGATACCTGGCTTCTGCCGCTTTTGACAAAACTCTCACTCGAAACCGGCCTGTCCCTGCCCTTGAACCGCGACGAAAGCCAGCCGCTGCTGGAACGCAAGGAGCGAACCTATTTTTCGTATGGTCAGATCGTCTACCGCGGCGCCCAGGTGCTGCTGCGCGGGCGCTGGCACCTCGATCAGCACAATGCCATGCTCTGGAATGATTATGCTCTCACCGGTGTGCTGGAGATGGCACGTGTCTCCCGCCAGCCTGTCCAGGAGGCCGCCCGGCTCTCTCCGGGTACGGGCATTTCATCCATGCAGTTCGTCACGGCCCTGCAGAACGGCATCCTGATCCCCTGGCACAAGCAGCAGGCCGAGACGCCCAAAACTGCCATGGACTTGCTGCGGGCCGATATGGGCGGAATGGTCTACCAGCCGACCGTGGGTCTGCACCGGGACGTGGGCGAGATCGACTTTGTCTCGATGTATCCGGGCATCATGGTGCACTTCAACATTTCGCCGGAGGTGCCGCGCGCCGGAACCGACCTGACACCTGGTCCTGGCCATCCGGGGATTATCCCGATGACCCTGGAGCCGCTGCTCGAAAAACGCCTGAGTCTCAAGCGCGCCCTGCTGACCCTCAACAAGTACGACTGCCGCCGGCCGGTCTACCAGGCGCAGGCTTCGGCCCACAAATGGCTGCTGGTAACCTGCTTCGGCTACCTGGGCTACAAGAATGCCCGCTTTGGCCGTATCGAAGCCCACGAAGCCGTCACCGCCTACGGGCGCGAAGCCCTGCTGCGCGCCAAGGAAGCCGCCGAAAATATGGACTTCGAGATCCTGCACATGTACGTGGATGGGCTGTGGGTCCAGAAGCCCGGCTGCAAAACCCCGGCGGATTTCGAAGCCTTGCTGGCCGAGATCACCGAACGCACCGGCCTGTCCATTTCCATGGACGGGGTCTATCGCTGGGTAGTCTTCCTGCCCAGCCGTGTGAATGCCGGGGTGCCGGTGCCCAACCGTTATTTTGGCGTCTTCCAGGACGGCTCGATCAAGGTGCGCGGTATTGAGGCCCGCCGGCGTGACACTGCCCCCTTCATCGCCGAAACACAGCTGCGCCTGCTCGATATCCTGTCCCGCGCCGAGGATGCCGACCATTTGAAGGATGTGCTCCCGCAGGCGCAGGCCTATGCTCGCAATCAGTTGCAGGCGCTGCGCATGGGGCGTATACCTGCCGAAAAGCTGCTGGTATCCCAGAAACTCAGCCGGGAACTGACCGAGTACTCCTCGCCTTCTCCGGCGGCGCGCGCCGTCTGGCAGATGCAGGCTGCCGGACAGGAAGTCCGCCCCGGGCAGCGCGTGCGCTTTCTCTTCACGCTTGGCAAGCCCGGCGTGCGCGCCTGGGATGTGCACGAACAACTGGATGTTCGCACGCTCGATCTGCCGCGCTACCGCACTCTGTTCGAACGCGCCGTCGATACCATTCTGGAGCCCATTGAGCAGAGTGTCACTGGCGGTGTGGAACGTGAATGCCTGTACCTCTTCCCTTTGCTGGCGGTCAGCAGTCAGCCGTCAGTGGGTCGCCATTAGCGCTCGACCGTAAACGATCAGCAATTAGCTGTTGGTGTTGACATTTTGTTTTTCGTTTCTTGCTTTCTTCCTTTTGTACCCGCTAACCCCCGACCTTATCGGCACATTCTGGCCTCCGGGTGTTGATCTTCGACTTTAACCTTTGACCTGAAAATATGTCAACATTCCAAGGTTCAAACGGACTAATGCGTCAACCTTTACTTTTTTCTTAGCCCCACCAGGGATGGAAATGAATAGCGCGGGATCGAATCCACCGAGTAGTCCGTTCCATTAATGATCGCCTCGGCTGCCAGCTGCCCGCTTTGAATGGCTGGCCCGATCCCCTCGCCCATATCCAGTGTGGCCAACCCAAGTGCATCCCCCACCAGGAAGGCATTCCCATTGCGGATCTCAGGCAGGTTCTGGCGCAGGTAATAACTGTGACCGGCCGGCTTGAAAACATGTCCGCGGATCAGGCCGGTTTCCTCCAGCCGGTTAACCAGGAAATTCCAATGGTTCTTAAGCGTATCGTCACGTCGCTTTAATTCTTCGATCGAACCACCAACCCCAACGTTGACAAAACCGTACTTCTTGGGAACGTACCAGGCGTAACCGGGCAGTTTATTTTCGAAGAACCACAGGCTGCAGCGAGGATCCTGCACATCATATTGAAATTCTTCTTCCTGGGCTACGATCAAAGCGCTTTGTTTGCGTGGGCTGGTTTGATTGAAAAAGGTACGGGTAACCGGGCAGTGGGTACCTGCCGCGCCAACCAGGTAGTGCGCCGAAAATTCACCATCAACTATATATTCCCCTTTTTCCAGACAGATCTCATGCACCTCATGAACATGGAATTCAGGGTCGGCCTTTTGCAGGCACCACTGGTCAAATTCAAACCGGCGGATGGCAAATTGGTGTGTCGGGAGTCTGAATTGAACCCCTTTGATGGACATCTCAAAACTTTTGAACTCGGTTAACCCAAGGGGATAACTTTCCTCATCCATTCCCACCAGCTTGAGCACTTGCGGGGTTACCCAACCCGCACAGGGTTTAAAACGCGGGAACGGGACTTTATCCAGCAGGATCACACGCATGTGCGCCTGCTTCAGCTGCCTAGCGCAGGCCGACCCGGCCGGGCCCCCGCCAATGATCAGTACGTCAGTATGTATCATGAGTTCCCCTTAAGAATGATATGTTCTTGGATCTCTTATGAGCACCGGCAGTCCGGTTGAGGCGTGCCGGAGCGGGTAAACACGATCTGCCATAATTGCTGGTTGCGTGCCCGGAACCCGCCAGCGCTGGAGAGCAGATAATAGCGCCACATGCGGTAAAAATGTTCATCGTAATTCTTCTGAAGTACGGGCCAGGCCTTCTCAAAATTGGCATGCCAGGCCATCAGGGTTGGGTCATAATACGGTCCAAAATTCTGCCAATCTTCCATGACAAAATGAGCTTCCATGGCCCGGCCCAGTTGGGCGATGGATGGCAGCAAACCATTCGGGAAGATGTATTTATCGGTCCAGGGTTCTCCCGTGGTGAAGCTTTTATTGCCGCCGATGGTGTGCACGAAGGCGATTCCGCCTGGCTTTAAACAACGCTCCACCACCTGCATATAGCTGGCATAATTCTTATATCCCACATGTTCCATTACCCCGATCGAGATCACGGCGTCGTATGTACCGCTCACTTCCCGATAATCCTGCAGTCGCAGTTCTACTGGCAGCCCTTTGCAAAGCTCCATCCCCAGAGCCACCTGTTCTTTGGAAACCGTCACGCCCACGATAGATACGCCGTATTTCTCGGCCGCGTATTTGGCAAAACTACCCCAACCGCAGCCCAACTCCAGAATGCGCATACCTGGCCGGGCGCCGATCTTTCTGCAAACCAGGTCCAGCTTGGCTTCCTGGGCTTCATCCAGGTTACTGGCATTTTTCCAATAGGCGCAGGTATAGTTTAGCCGTTTATCCAACATCCCCATGTACAGGTCATTGCCCAGGTCATAATGTTTTTTACCCACCTCGAAAGCCCTGGCAGACGATTGTCGATTGAACAATTTGGATCTCATCACCTGGAAAACAAGCCGCAGGTTGTTTTTTACTTTTTCATCCAGGTGGGCTGCAAGCACCCGGTTGATGAATTCATCAATCGATTCGCAATCCCACCAGTCTTCCATATACGCTTCGCCGAGCCCCAGGGAGCTATCCCGGAGGATGCGGTCGTACAGGCGCTCATCATGCACCTGCAGGTCCCAGGGTTGGTTGCCATTGATCTGAATTTCAGCCAGGTCCAGTAATTCGCGAATTGCGCTTTCTGATTTTGACATGGTTATCCTCCTAATTCACGATTGTTGGCGCATCTAAATATCCGTTGATCTGTCTTAAGCTGAACACCCTGTTCATATAACTGGTTCGAGATTATTGATTGTGTTTTTTGTCCTGTATGCGGGTTTTCGTGTTACGGTTTGGAACCGCCCGTCTTACGTTCGCTCCTTTTGATCCGCTAAATATCAGGATAATATTCACCGCTTATATCATGATGGATGGCAGACTGGATATAGGATATAGGGGTCACAATGACTGTCCCACCCTATTTATTAAACTTTTGCCGCTCTTCCCCTCGCGAAGCACGTGTGCCCGAAAAGGTATCCGCTAAGGGC
>JADGQB010000067.1 GCA_017882145.1 Anaerolineales bacterium | reverse complement strand
CAGTACCATGGCAATTGCCGCTAATCCGAACATGAAAAAGCCTCCAGACATCATGGCTATTATCTCCTTTCAATTATCACTTTATGAATTGGATTCTATGCCTGCCGGTGTGCAACCATGAGCGTCATTCGGCGGATTTATAAATAGGCAAAATGGCGTATATAAGAACTGGAGCGGTGGCTCTTTTCGCTCACCGCTCCAGGAAATTCACTAAATATTCAGGATAGGTTATTCGACCACCAGCTTGCCGCGTAGCATTCCCATCTTGCATTGGAAACCGTATTCTCCGGGCTTTTCCGGTGTAAATTCTAAGGTCACCGCCTCACCCTCGGGTAACCGCGAACTCTTGTTGAAGTCCGGAAAAAGTATTTCCTCGGAACAAGCCGAACTTTCCTGCCGAGTGAAGGTCAGGCGCACGGGTTGCCCGGCTTTCACGACAATCACATCCGGCGTATAGCCGCCTTTTACCGTCACAGCAACCTCTTGCAAGCCGCCCGCCCCGGCCGCTGCGCGCGTCTGTCCTTTCGGTGCGAACCAGAAGAACCAGGCGATAAAAACGGACAAGAAGATACCAAACATAGTAACGATGAGTTGAGCTGCAGACATGCTTTTATCCTTTCGATTTCACGGCCTGGTAGAACCAGGCCGGCCCAAAGATGGTATTGAATTTTTCCACTTCGCTGACGGACTCGAAGCCGGCTTCCTGTAACATGGGGAGGATCCGGCCTGCAAAATTGTCAGCGGCTTGCTCCAGGTTCTTCATTACTACAGCCTGCAAGTTCGTGAACGGGCTGAAAGGCCTTCCAAAGTCTACGATATGGAATCCGCCCGCCGGTCGAAGAACGCGGTGCACTTCCCGGAATGCACGCACTTTGTCTCCGCCGGTCAAATGATGAACTACCAGGCTGCTCAGCACCACATCGAAGGACTGGTCAGGGTAGGGCAGTGCGTAGGCGAGACCCTCATCCCATTTTATTTTTACATGCGCTTGTTCGGATTTCGCCCTGGCGATGGCTAACACCTCTGGGTCGCCATCCAGGCCGGTGACATCTGCTCCGGATACAGCCTGCTTGAGCATGAGCGTCAATGTGCCCGTCCCGCAGCCCAGGTCAAGTACGCGTTGGCCGGGCTGGATGCCCGCCCGTTCGATCAAGCGCCTTTTGAACGTCTCTTCACGCATGCCCCATTTCAGCAGTGGGTCATAAATCGGTGTCAACCAGCGAAAACTCAAAGCTGGAATATAACGTTCTCTTTGTGCGGTCATCCTAAAATTCCTTTATTTTGAGCCAAAGCGTGGCTTGAACGTGCGCAGGCGGTTGGCATTTCCTACCACCGTAACGCTCGAAAAAGCCATGGCCGCTCCGGCGATCAACGGGCTGAGCAGAATTCCGAAGAAGGGGAAGAGCAATCCCATTGCTATCGGCAAGCCCAGCGCATTGTAGATAAACGCTCCAAACAGGTTTTGTCTGATGTTTCCCATGGTGGCCCGGCTGACTTCGATGGCAGTCACAACCCCCTTCAGACTGCCCTTGATCAGCGTGATATCCGAGGCTTCGATGGCAACGTCCGTGCCGGTCCCGATCGCCAGGCCCACGTCTGCCTGTACTAATGCCGGGGCATCGTTGATCCCGTCCCCAACCATAGCCACCTTCTTGCCACCTGCCCCGCGCTTTCCAGCGGGGTCGGTCTGTAACAACTGTACATTTTTCGCCTTGTCTTCGGGCAGAACTTCTGCCAGTACGCGCTCCACGCCTACCTTGCGGGCGATCGCATTTGCAGTACGGGTGTTGTCTCCGGTGATCATGACCACCTCGATGCCCATTTTCTTTAGGGCGGCAATTGCCTCGGCGGAGTCTTCCTTGACGGTATCCGCTACCGCTACGATGCCGGCCGCCTGGCCATCCACTGCCACGAACATGGGTGTCTTGCCGTCATCTGCCAGAACTATTGCTTTTTGCTCAAGATCCCCAAGGCTGGCTTTCTCGCGCTGCATCATCTTCAAATTGCCTAGCACTACCCGCCGTCCATCGACCGTCGCAATCACGCCATAACCTGGAACAGCCTCGAATGCGGATGGTTCGCTCAAAGCGATACCCCTGGTTTTCGCACCCTCGACGATCGCTTCCGCCAGGGGATGTTCGGAAGAGCGCTCTACCGAAGCCGCCAGGTGCAGCAAGTCATTTTCCTTCCAGCTGGTTGTGACAACAATATCGGTCAGCTCCGGTTTGCCTTTCGTGATCGTACCGGTTTTGTCCAATACCACCGTATTGATCGCTTGTGCCGTTTGCAAGGCTTCGCCGGACCGGATTAGGATGCCGTTCTCTGCGCCCTTGCCGATCCCGACCATCAGGCTCATCGGTGTGGCCAGGCCCAGGGCGCATGGGCAGGCGATGATCAGTACGGTTACGGCGGTCACCAGGGCATACACCAGGTGTGGCTGCGGACCTAAGTCGAACCAGAGCACGAAGGTCAATATGGACAGGATCATCACTACCGGCACGAAGTAGCCGGATATCGTATCTGCCATGCGGGCAATGGGAGCTTTGCTGTTTTGGGCCTCCTGCACCATCTTGACGATCTGTGCCAGGGCGGTATCCTTGCCGACCTTGATGGCGCGGAACTTGAATGCCCCAGTCTTGTTGATGGTCGCCCCGATCACCTCATCGCCCGGCTTTTTGGAAGCTGGGATCGACTCGCCAGTCAGCATCGATTCATCCACCGCCGAGCTACCTTCGAAGATCAGGCCGTCCACCGGCACCTTCTCGCCTGGACGCACCTGAACAACGTCGCCTACCAGCACTTCCTCGACCGGGATATCCATTTCCTTTCCATCCCGCACGACCCGCGCAGTCTTGGCTTGCAAGCCGATCAGTTTTTTGATGGCCTCGCCGGTGCGGCCTTTGGCGCGCAGTTCGAGTGCCTGTCCGAGCACCACCAGGGCGATGACTACCGCCACAACGTCATAGAACGGCTCCGAGGTACCTTGCGGAAAGATGGATGGGACCAGAACAGCGAAAGTTGAGTAAAGCCAGGCTGCTGCCGTCCCCAGAGCCACCAGGGTGTTCATGTTGGCAGAACGGTGTTTCAAGGCTGCCCAGGCGCCGCTGAAGAAGTCAATACCGGACCAGAACATCACCGGCAGGGTCAGCAGGGCTGTCACACCCCATGCCAGGCGCAAGGTCGCCAGGTTCCAATCGCGTACAAATGGGATGAACTTGGAATAGGCCGTCGCCATAACCGGCAGAGAGATCGCCGCGGCAAACCAGAAATGTGCCATCAGCCGACGGTACTCTTTTGCGTGCTCAGCCTGCTGTTTATCCTGGGATTGTTCGCTGGCAGGCAGTCGGGTTTTATAACCCCATGTTTCGATGGCGGTGTTCAGATCTGCCAACTTCGTCTGTTGAGGCAGATATTCTATGCTGGCTTCCTGTGTAGCTACATTGACCGTAGCGCTCAAGACGCCTGGTGTGGCGCGCAGTTCATTTTCGATGAACCCAACGCAGGATGCACAACGCAAATCCTGGATGCCAATGCGAGTCTGCGCGCCTCCGGAGTGGAATCCGGCCGCGTGAATCTCTTTAACCAGGTCTGCCACTTTCAATTGACCTGGATCGTAAGACACCTGGGCTGTTCCCGTGGCTCGGTTGACAATCACCTGGCTGATCCCGGGAAACGCCTGGAGTCGGGATTGCAGCATGCTTGCTTCGCCATCTTTTTTCAGGCCCTGAATGGGTAAGTCGATCTTTTCGAGCTGGATTTTCGGATTGAAGCCGGTTGTGGCTGAAGTCGCCATTGCATAACGATGCGGTTCGATATCGAATTTCCCTACGCAGTCTGCTGAGCAAAAGTAAAATTTCTGCCCCATATGCTCACGCGTGGCAAATGCCTCCTTGGGGTCGATTTCCATACCGCAAACCGGATCTTTTACTGTCATCGCTTTAGCCTTTCTGCGAAGTGATGAAACACAATTCTTATATTATTTTTAGAGTATACATCCCTAATTCGGATAATGTACAGCGGTTTTGTGCCTGCTATCAATAAGTGAAATGGCCTATGCTGGAGGATTAGGCATAGACCATTTCTGACAACAAGCTGTGGCTGAAACAGCTGAAGCTTAAATGTGATGACTGATCACCGTCACAATATTCCAAATTACGAACAAGGCCAGTAATGTGATAATTATGATAGTCCAGACCTTTTCCCAAAATTCTTTTCGTTTCAGTTTGGATTGCCTGCTTTCCAGCTTATCTTGCAGGTTGACATGGGAGTTTGACATAGCTCAGTTCGTCGCTATCGAACGTTGACGCAGCACAAGCGTCCGCGCCACAAGCGGGATTGCAACCGCCAACGAGATCAGTGCCACGATCTGCGATTGGGTCAACCCGAAAGCCATGATCTGATAGGCGCTCGTAAAAGCCAGGAAAAAGCGTTCTACACTGTACAGGATAAGGTAGTTGAGGAAGAGCAGGCCGTCCGGCCAATTCCTTTTACGAAGTTGCCAGAGCAGGATGAAGATGGCAAGGTTGGAGATGATCTCATACACTGGCATCGGCGTATAGTAAACGCCTAGTTGCGGTACCATGGCATTCGGACTGGTATAGGCAAAACCGAAAGGACCGTTTGTGGGTTTCCCCATCGCGTCGCCGGTGATAACACACGCCACGCGCCCGATGGCTTGCGCCAGGACCACACCCGGGGCAGCCGCATCCAGCAACCGTGGTAATCGCCAGCCCTTGCGCCAGGCCAGGATGGCAGCCACGACCAATCCGCCGGCCACTCCTCCCCAAATGGCCAGCCCGCCTTCCCAGATATACAACATTCGAATGGGGTTTACAGCGAATTCGCTCCAGTGATCGAGGATGTGGAAAAGGCGCGCCCCCAGTAGGCCACCCAGGATGATCCACACGGCGCTATCGTAGATTTCATCTTTATTAAATCCTTTTCGGGTCGCCTCGCGCGCTAACAGCCAGACTCCAACACTAATGGCGGTCAGGACGATCAGACTGTACCAGCGGATATGCAGGTGACTGATACTGAAAATAATTGGGTCGAGTGTTATTTTTAACATTTAGGATTACTCCGGTGGAATGTCATTACAGAGTACTGTGTAAATATCCGAACCGAAACCGTTGCTTCCACCTTGCTTCGGGCCACATCAGTTCAGCGATTTATACAAGAAGCAGTAGTTTATCGATGTCCGCGTTAAAGATACCGGCCTTGGTATATTATCTGCAAACAAGGCCGGTCTATCAGAAGTTTTTTTTATATCTCAATGCGGGATATTCTGTCTACGGTTAGTGCTGGTGAACGTGTTCTACCGGCTTTACGTATTTTTCCGGATTCTGCTCAAAAGATTTTTTACATCCGGGCGAGCAGAAATAGTACATCTGTCCCTTGTAATCGGATTTATTGGCAGCGGTCTTGGGGTTGACATCCATCCCACATACGGGGTCTTTTACCATTGGTATTTCCTTTCTTGGGCGATCAGAATAGCCCAACTATACGCTAAATTCTTTTGGCTGCCCAGCGCCGATTGGCGCAATGGGTAATAAGCTATTTGGCGCATCTACGGCTCCTGGCGCAGCGCATGTCCGCTCAGATATCCCAGGTATGCTGGCACGAGCGGTGCAACACATGGCGAAAAGAAAGAAAGTACACCGGCCAGGATGGCGGTCAGGTAGGAAGGAATTCCACTTCCGCCCGAGAAAACATCGATAAAGAGTCTGTGCTGGAACGCCCAGATGGCGATCAGCGACATCCAGTTCGTCACCAGCAGCACGCCGATGCCGATGATCAGGATCCCACTGGCGATCTGGAAAGCACGCCGGTAAGGCCTCAGTTTGCGCATCCAACCGGTCGCTTTTTCCAGGCCGATCGCTAACAGGAGGAACGGGATCCCAAGACCCAAAGAATAGCCGGATGCCAGCCACATGGCCTGTCCAGTGGAATTCTGGCTGACGCCCAGGGTCAGGATTGCCCCAAGCGTTGCACCAATACAGGGCGTCCAGCCGGCTGCAAAGAACAGTCCCATCAGGGCTGAACTGGCATACGTGCCGGTCTGGCCCTTGAATTGTGGCCGGGTATCGTAATAGAACCACGGGATGCGGATGATATCCAGGGTGGCCAACCCGAACAGGATGACCAGCACACCTCCAATCCGGGCGATGATGGTTTTGTAGGAACCGAACAGTTGTCCCAGGGCAGTCGTTGCACCACCCCAGCCGACGATGAAAACCAGCGAGAAACTCGCAACGAAGATCAATGCATGCATGAATACCCGCACACGGCTGATATTTTTTTGGTTTGTCTGGTTACTGGTTAATTCCATAAATTATCAATCCTTTGGAGAAAACGGCAAATCGATTATGAGGCGCGTTCCTTTTCCGGGGGAAGATCTAATCTCCAGGTGTGCCCCAATTAATTCGGCCCGCTCATAAAGGCCCAATAGCCCGAAGTGGCCGTGGGGAGTGAACTCGGCGGGAGTCTTGGGAACATCGAAGCCTTTCCCATCATCATTGATTTTGAGCCTGGTTGAGTGTGGGTTGAACTCCATCCCGACCGAGGCATGTTTTGCCTGGCCATGCTGTACAGTATTGTTCAGAGTCTCCTGAACCATGCGGTAGAGCGCCAATTCGACCTCAGCTGGCAGGCGACGTTCCGTTCCGGAAGTACCAAAATCAACCGGCAACCCACTGCTTTGACTGGTTTCGCGTACTAACATCTCCAATGCGGCAACCAAACCCAGGTCCTCCAGGTAAATGGGACGCAGGGCGCGCGTCGTACGGCGCAGGTTATCGATCGTCTGTTCGATCAGTCCTTCCAGTTCCTCCAGCTCAGGGACAGCGGAGCCTTTCTTGTTGGGTAGTTGTACCCCGTTCTTCAGGGGAATCCGCGCCAATTGCACCCGCTGTTTGAGGGCGATCAAGGATTGTATGGTATCGTCGTGCAGTTCGCGTGCCAGGCGCAGCCGCTCGGCCTCCTGGCCCTGCGTGATCGCACCGATGTAACTGTGCAGGCTCTGTTCTGCAGCCTGGAGCTGGCGGGCCATGTGCGCCAGTTCATTCTGTAGATCACGGATTTCAGCAATACCTCCGACCGACTCCTCAATTTGTTTGAAGTCACCCCAAGCCAATTTAGCCGCTTTTGATTCCAATTTTTGAAGAGGGCGGACAATCTGCCTGGTTCCAAACCATAACGCCAGCATGGCCAGGAGCAGCGCTGGCACAAGAATGAGTGGGATTATTTGCGAGGTGCTAAGGGTCGGGCTGGAGACCTTCTCCCACGATTCCTCCGTGATAATGGCCCAGCCCACGGTCTGGATTGGACTATAGGCAACTACGTGCTCATCCCGCCCCACTTTCATATAAGTGGTGCCGCTTTGCCCTTTAAAAGCTTCGGCAACACCGGGGTGAGTCTGCGGAGAGCCTTCCAACGTTGCCGCTCCGCTGTGATACAGGATTTGGTTGCTTGAATTAATCACATAGATAGCCGTCTCTCCACCCACCGGATAGATCCCCTGAAGCGTGCGCTGGATAAGGGTCTCCGGGGAAATGGCGCCTAATGCAACCCACTTTTCATTCTCTATCTTGGTGGAAACCAGGACCACTTGTTTGTTGTTAGCAGGAGAGATAAATACGGGAGAAATGCTGCCGGAAGAGGCCGGAGCCAGGGCCGCGACAAGTTCTGGCGTATTGGCTAGCTTCTGCCAGAATACCTGCTCCCCCGTGGCAGCTACGCGTGTACCGCCTTGCTCGTAAATGGCCAATCCATAATCGAAATCTCCCATCAGGGATTCCGAAGAACTCAAGATGGTATTCGGGCTCTCTTGTAGATTGGAGCTGGCAAGTAAGGCCAGGCTGCGAACCGCATACAGCCGGTGGTTGATCTCAGAATAAATGGCACTGGCCGCGCTCTGGGCGGAACGTTGGTCCCTTTCTCCCACCATGGAGCGCATGGCGTTCTGGTGTACCGAAAAACTGGCGAAGCTGATCACTACCAGTAGTACTGTCAGGGGCAGGATAATAACGGCCAGCGACTGAAGGGTCGAGCCGCGCCAGAGGCTTTTTTTCATTCTACTCTTCCGGGATCGTGCCGGCCGATTGCGATATCCAACCTAGCGAAACCGCTCGCATCACCGCCTCGGTACGGCTGTCGGCCTGGAGTTTATCGAAAATGTGCGCCAGGTGTCCCTGTACGGTGCGGTCACTAATATCCAGTTGGACTGCGATGGCCTTGTTAGTGAAGCCTTTGGCAGTCAGCTGTAGCACTTCCATCTCCCGCTCCGTCAGTTGCTGATAGGCAGAGGCTTTGTGCTGGTCGAACATCTGCGTCATTACCTTGCGGGCAATGGATGCATCCAGGGCGGATTTACCGGCATGTACATCGTAAACAGCCTGGATGAGTTCCTCGGGGCTGGCAGTTTTGAGAACGTAACCGTTGGCTCCAGCCTGCAGCACGCCCATCACGTAGGGAGTGTCGTCATAGGCTGTCAGTATTAACACTCCCACCCCTTGTAAATTCGCTCGAATCCAGCGCGTCACTTCGATGCCGCTGGCCTTGGGCATTTGGATATCCAGTACGGCAACATCCGGTTTGTATTGCTCGATCAGTGCCTTGGCAGCCTCTCCATCTTCTGCTTCTGCGATTACTTCAATATCTCCAGGCTGTTCCAAAAAACGGCGGATTCCGGCGCGCACGACCGTATGGTCGTCGGCCAGTAGTACACGGATGGGAAGTGCGGAGGATGGCATGGGATCTCCAGGATTTATTATCAATGCTAATTGATCGGTATTTATACCTATGAAACAGCGTCATTCACGTAAGGAAAACCGAACCATACCAGGCCCAATCCGAACAGGATGCCGGTTAGCAGCCGCAGGATCGAGTTGAACGAACCCCAGGTATCTCCGTTGTAGAATTCGGGCCGGAAAACATTATGGGATAGAATGGCCAGCCACATGTTCGTATCCCGGAAGCCCAATCCAATTCCCGCAAAGTCGCTCAGCAAATGCGTGCCTCCGTCTACGGCCATCGGGAGCATAAATAAGACCACCCCCCAGATTGGGAGCTTGGGTATCCGCTTGCGAAACGGCCACCAGAGCAGGCCGAAGAACCACAGGCTTGTGAACATCGATACCATCCGGTCAGACCAGGCCACCTTCCAGCCCATCGCAGAATTCCCAATGAAATGGCGCAAGGCCAAAAAATTACTGGTATTCTGTCCGGTAGCTTTTATCTCTGCCAGTGAATAGGTCAACTTTGGACCGAATAGGAAAAAGGATCTCTGCGACATTTGGTGGCAAAGGAAAGAGTAGATAAAGTATATCGCATTTCCCGCATTACTCCAGCCAATCCGCATGAAGACGGGTGCCAGGAACGGCAGGCCCGTATAAATGCCGAAGGCAATTCCGAATACGACGATCCAGTACTTACTAAGAAATTTCATAATGAATTCCTTCATCGATTGGTGGTTATTCTCTTTTTACGATCGTCCGGGAACTGCGTGGTTTAGGGCTCCTCGGATCCATGAACCCAGATTCTGGTCGATGTGTTGCTCGGGTGTATCGACAAGATACAGCCAGGTGGTTTCCTGAAAACTGTGGAGCAACAGGGACGCAGGCGATTGTGCATCCTTGTAGACCAATAGCACGCTCATCTGGCAGTTACACGCTTCGCTACCGTGATGAGGGCAGTGACAATCGGAATGGGTAAGACTGTCCGCCTGCAGATCGAAGGTGCGCACAACCCGTAAACCGGCGTTTTCCAATTGCTGAATTGTCCAACACATGCTTTCCTCGCCGGTTTTTTTGATCGTTATAAATGGAGAGGTGGAATTCATAAAGGCGCTCCGAATGGCTAAGTGAAAATAGGTATTCGCATCTTACCTAGAATATCCCTTGGAGATCGCAATGGGAACCGTCATATACCGCATTCGCATGTAGGCATTTATGCCTATAGCGCATCCGCCGGCAAGAGCAGCGGATGGTTCATCTTGTACCGTTGCTTATGTTACAAAGTACTGCGGAAACATTTGAACCGGAATCGATGTTACAAAGTACTGCGTAAATAACCGAACCAAAATCTTGTTAATTTCGAACGCATGGATCAAGGAAAATTCAGTTATTTACGCAAGAAGCAGTAATTACCTGGTATTGGGCAAAACCATTTCGGATATTTATGCAAGAAGCGGTAGAATATTGGATGGTTTAGAGTTGGTACAGCTTAATAAAGGATTCACAGATTTATCGGTATTGATTGGAGTCACCTATGCCAGTAAAACATGCCGTTGATGTTGAAGAGCTTCCTGTAAAGGGAGCCGACAAGACCACCATCCAGGTGCTCATTTCCTCTGAGGAAGGCCCCAACTTTGCCATGCGGCGCTTCCGGATGAAGCGCGGTGGCTTTATGCCCAACCACACCAATACCGTCGAGCACGAACAATTCGTGCTGCAAGGGCGCGCCGCCATCAGCGTCAATGGGCAGGTCACTACCGTCAAGGCCGGGGACGTAGTCTTCATCCCGGAAGGCGCACCGCATTGGTATGTCAACAATGGGGATGAAGATTTTGAGTTCTTGTGCATCATCCCCAACCAAAAGGATCAAGTCAGGATCGTTGAAGACATAAACGCCTGTTGATTTTTTCCGATCTATCACATGCGAAAATACTACGTAGGGGCGCACGGCGTGCGCCCTTTTCGATTTTTCAAACCAAATCACCCATTACGAACTCTGGATTTTCCTCCTTGACAGGTACGAACATTGGTTCTAAGATTATATTCGAACACAAGTTCTAATATCCTGGTAGAATTGACCCATGCCCAAAAAAAGTGGCACCCATCCAGCGCGCTCCCGCGGAGGCCAGTCTGGCAACCGTAATGCCTTTCAACACGGTTTTTACGCGCATTCTCTTCCCCCCATCGAATGGGATCCGCCTCCTTCCCCCAACATCAATCGTCTCAAGACCTATGCCGCAGATACCCTCGCGCACGAGATCGATGCTCTCCGTGTCCTCATCGGGCGCCTTGCCGATTTACAGGATCAACCCGATCCTGAAATGAAGGACCCCGATGCGCCTTTCAAAACCCTTCTTTCAGCCTCCCACCGTCTCGCCACGCTCCTTCGCATTGAAAACACTATTCAAGCGAACGTTTCCGAATTGGAAGATGCTCATAGTATACGGGATTCCATCGATCATTTTAGGAAAGAATCCACCCCTCTTTCCGACCTCCTCACCGTCCACAACCTCGAAAGAATTCGAGCGCAGCTTGGGAGTTCGAAAACCTTCGCGCTTGCACAATCCTTGTCAGTCGAAGACCTGAAGAAATACGCCACTATCTTTGCAGATCCACCCCCTGAACAATACCTGCCGTTTGAAAAGAGTTTTCGTGACGCCGGTAGACCCGGTCCCTTTAATACACATAAGGAAAACGAATGAAATTTGAAGACCTGCTCGCTGCCGCCCCGCCTCCTGACCCCTTGCCAATTCCTCACTATGACCACCTGTTTACCGATCAGGAACGCCAGGCCATCCATCAGGATCTCCTGCTGGATCTTGCCGATGAGATCATTCTCGTCCGTTCCCATTTGCAGCAGCTGTTTCAAGCCACCCTGCGGAACCCATCCCCTGCTCGTCTCGTTCGCATCCTTGACCTCTATAGCCGGGGTTCCGTTCGGCTGGGGCGTCTCATTCTCCACCGCCAAAGCCTGCACAAACAACGCTACTCAGAAATGGAGGCCGTCGCACAAAATGAGCATGACGAACAGGTTGAGCGTGAGCAGGCCCGCGCACAGCTCGAGCAAATGGCCGCTATTCGTTCCTCTAAAAAATCTTGTGAAAATCTTATTATTGAAAATCCCCTTACCCTCTCCCTTTGGGTTCGCAGGTGGCTTAGACCATTTCTCTATCACGATCCTTCCTCCACACCCAGGCGCGGGCGTCCCTCCGTTGATCTATTCGCCGTACTTGAAGGCATTCTCCATAAACTGCTGACAGGCATTCCTTGGTATTACCTCCCCCTTAATTATCCGCCCTATACCACCTGCCATCGATATTTCCGTGTTTGGCTCCATGAAGGCCGTCTTGATCTCGTTCTTTTAGTACTTTCTTCGTTTTCTTTCCAAAAAGAAAAACTTGAAGTTGATTCCTTTGTCGACTCTTTTCCCGGCCTTGATCTGTCCAATGTCCCGATGGACGACCTGCCTGTAGAACATTAACAATCGAAATCCTCCCTTTTTCGAGTCCCCCTCCATGTGATTGATCCCTTCGCCTGGAGGGGGCTAATTGGCATCCTTTTCGAGCAGTGTCACCTGGTCTTCATTGGCGGGATGACGCATCGGGATGTTCACTTCCCAACCGGCTTATAAACTCCTATACCGGCATCTATGTTTAAGTAAACACGCTGGTAATTTTTCAAGATGGGGAAGCTTACATCATCATGCCAGACATTATTCTCATAACCGAATGGCGTGTTTGCATCCTGAATAGAATCCGGATGTACTTCTGAAATTATTAGAGGAAATGTCTTATTCTCGATTGCCTTCCAAAATATATCCCGGTAAGCAGTATTATTTGCCATCGCCATTTCCATCAGCTCGATTTTGTCGAAAGGCTGGTACAGCTTGACTGCAGGAATCATCCGGTATACGATCAACTGTCGCTGGTCTATGAACAGGATCGGCCCTTCTGCTGGATTCACATTACCAACAACATCCCTTAATTGCGCCAACAGAGCGGAGGTTTGCTCCCGGGACAGTTCCGGCGGGTTGCTATGGATATTCCGGACTAAAGCGTAAACCGGGAATACTACCATTATCACCAAGGCGATCGCAGGATATAGAGAAGCAACAGCAGGTTTATTATCGTCACGGTCGAAGGTTACAAAGCCAAAACCAACATATACGGCGAAAATGAAGAATAACAACATGAACGTATCATAATTGTGCAGGTCGTAGCCTCCACCAGCTCGCAGGCTGATGTATGTGCTGCCTGCGAAAAACATTGCCAAAATTCCAAGGGTCAGAATTGAGCGTAACCAATGCAATCCCAGGAATTTTTTTACAATGACCGGGGCTATCAAGAAAACCAGCGGCAGTAAAATTATTGCGATTCCTTGCAATAAACCTGGTTTAAATGCAATGTTTGGCCACAACTTGGATGTAAAAAAAGGATAATGCATCGCCGGGTTGAAAAATATGACTGGATAATGGGTCAGCTTGATAAAAATCAGGTATGTAAAGCCGCTCGCCAGTAGGCCAGTTATCATCCAAACAAATGGCCACTTCAAATATTGGAATATCTTTTTCTCCCCGATTGGCTCAACCAGCAGATAGAGCAGGATCGCACATACGGCTGGCATGCCGAACCAGTTGACCCGGCAGATCCCCTCCCACACCGAGGCAGCCAGTATCACTACCAGTGTACGAGTGGGTTTCCGAAGGTCAAAAAGCCACAGCACCGGCAAAACGCCAAGCAGAACGTGATAATAAATGGGGCCCTGCAGGAAAAATAAAATCCCCCACCCGGACAGGACTGCCATGAAGATCCCTGTTCTCTTGCTCGCTACCCCTGAGATCCGACTTGCCCGCTGAATGATCAAAACAGATGCCAGCGTTGAAGTGGCAATCGTTAAGAACGCCAGCCAAAACCGGAACATCCAAATCTGGGTACCGGGGATGAGCAGTACCAATCCATCCAGGACCGAGCGTCCGGGATCCAGCCATGGCCATTGGAGCTGCTGTCCATAGATTTTTAAGGAATAGATCAACGATGCGCTGTAGATGCGGTATGACTCTGACCAATAAGTTGTGAATGGGTAATTGGAAATCGTCCCCGCATATTGATAAAGCCGCAGGCCTAAGCCGCCGAGTACGAGTGCCAGACATACCAGGGCGCCCCAGCGCGTTATTTTCTGTTCATTCATTTTCTATGTTTTCCGGGTCATACTTTAGCATTGATTCTTATCCACTATGGTAACCTCATCCACCTTGTTCGGGATAATGCATAGGAACTCGAAGTTATCTTCCCCAATATTCTGGTACCAGTGCGGAGCCCCTTCCGGGATGAAGACCACATCCCCGCTGCTGACCTCAAACTCTTCCTCCCCGATCCCAATCTTGGCATGCCCCCCCAGCACATATTGCTCATGTTCCACCGTGTTGGTATGCCTGGGCATTCCTCCCTTGGGTTCCATCACGAAACGCCGCATCGCAAAGTGCGGGCCTTCCTGTGCC
>JADGQB010000307.1 GCA_017882145.1 Anaerolineales bacterium | reverse complement strand
CCAGCCTCTCGCTCTCCGTCGCCAGAACCAATCCGCGCCTCCCGCGCGTGAGTATTACCATGTGTGTAGCACCTTCCAAAAGTTCACTTGCGGTGCAGGCCACCTCCAGGTCTTCTTCCAGCTCCACGCCCAGCAGTTCACTCGCTTCCTCGGTATTGACCTTGAGGGCGAACGGCCTGGCGGTCACCCCGCAGCGCAGGGCATTGCCGCTGGCATCCAGAAAAGCAAGCGCTTTCTTTCCCTGCACCCGCTCGATCAGCCGGGCATACAGGTCAGGGGATGCCCCGGGTGGCAGGCTGCCGCAGAAAGCCCACAGGTCCCCGGGCTGTGCGCTCTTCCCTACCAGGTCCTCGAGGGCAGCTACATATTGCGCCTCGATTTCAGGACCCAGTTCGTTGATCTTGGTGTACAGGCTGCTGGCTTCGTCAAACAGGGTTATATTTTGGCGGATCTCGGCGCCCGTGTCCACGAATGCAACCTCAAACCCTTGAGCGAGCAGCCCGGCTCGCAAGGCCTCTCCGCTCCGCCCACCGGCAAATCCCAGTATGCAGCTGGGGATTCCCAATCCCATCAAGCTGCGAGAGACGTTGACACCTTTTCCGCCCAGGTCCTCACGTAACAACCTTGCCCGGTGGATTGCACCCGGGAGCAGTTCCGGCACACTGAGCGTGCGGTCCAGGGATGGATTGAGAGTAACCGTATAAATCATCTTATTAATTCTCAATCACTTCTATCTCAACATTGAACTCCCGCACTTCATTAGGCTCCAGGATTTGGAGTGTGCCATGCGTCCTCTCCTGGCTGCGGCCGTCAGTCCGGCAATTAGCCGGCTCCAGTCCCAGTACGTAAGTGCCCTCTCCCATCATCTTCCATTGGACAAGATTTGGCAAAGTCGCCTTCTGGAAACGAACCCGCAAACCCAGTTTGCGGGATGAATTTACCAATTGAATACTGGCCCAGCCGTCTTTATCCGCGGGCAGGTCATGATGGAAGATCTCTTCGGAGGTACCCGGCGTAGGTTTCTGGAAGTGCATCCATTCCTGAAGGCCTGGCTTGGCTGCGGGGTCACGTGGCTCAACCGGGTGTGCTTCGGCCACCAGTTCACAATTCTCGTCAAGCAGCGGGAATCCCAGGTTGATATGGTAAAGGAGCATTAGCGGGCTGGAGGTACTTCCCAGGTTCTCGACGACATCCCGGATCGAAATACGGCTATTGCCCAGCCTGGTTAGGATGCGGCGCTTCATCCGCAGGTTTTCACCGAATACGCGCGCCTGCCGCATTTCCCCTTCCACTTGAAAGGAACACTCATCCCCATCCCAGGTTTCATTGATGGAAATATGCCGGGCAGGCAAGTTTGACAGGCGGCCGTGCAGTCCCAGCGGCTCGCCGTCATCTTCCCCGGCCGCACCGGCGGAAGTCAACCCGCAGCCGGTCAACAACCCGGCGCCAAAGCTGCGTAGCCATTGGCTGTTGTGCGGGTCGTAATACATTGGATGTCTGAATCCGGTTGGGGAAATCCACGCCAGTGGCAGTCCCTTGTAGGTGGCCGGACCGATATCCATGCCGCGCTCGAGCAGCACAGTGAAACCCAGTCCGGACCCGCTGCGGACCTCCGCCACGCGCAGGCCTCGCTCACTGCCGTCACTCAATTCTCCCAGTTCGATCCCGGCAATTTGAGCCAGATCGCCCACGTATTTCAAGAGCTCGGCGCGCCTCCACGTGCGGTTAAATAAATAGGCCATAACGGTCCTCTCCCTGGCTTTCCAACCGGTTTAATTCGTCAACTGGATCAGTTATTAACTACTCTGCCTGCGGTACGCTAACTTCAAAACCAAGATACTTTTCAAAAGCCTCTTTCAACGGCGCCACGTGGTGGCCTGCTGTAACGCTCACATGATGGCGATAACCATTCATGCCCACGTGCAGCAGCACATCCTGCAATTTGTCAATCTCTGCCACACCCGCCGCGCCAAAGAAATTCCCTGGAATTGGGTCTTCGGTAAAGCGGCCATCCCCAAGGAATATTTTCACCTTGCCAGAATCCGTCATCATGCTGCCGAAGGTCAAATCGGAGGGCGCGATCCGCCCGACAACGCAACCGAAACTGTTATTCTTGCCAACGGAATTGGCCAGGATCAGGTGCTCAGAAATGTGACCTTTGTCGGTCATCAACTCGCGTGGGACCGGTCCGCAGTGGAACAAAATACACTTATTATCTTCCTCCCCGTAATTGTTGTTCCAATCCAGCACTGTGGCAGGCTGGCCCGAAGCCAACGATAAACCCGCCATCACCACCGCGTTGTAGATATCCACCTCGCAGGCTGCAATTGTGCCGGTGTTGTTAAGCAGGCCCATCAACACACACGGCGAAATTCCCAACTGTTGCTGCAGTTCAATCCAACAGCGCAAGGCAATCGCGTCCATTTGATTCTCGGCAATGAGTTCATCCAAAACCACACCCAGCCTGGTGATATTGTTGAGTGCCGCCTCCGGGACACCCTCCCAGGATGTGTAGTCTTTCAAAACTTCCATTTTAGCTTTATAGGCCTTGCCATCGGAGGAAAGCTCCTTGACCCGGGCGATCACCATGGAAAGATCGAAGGTCTCAACCGTGATGTCTGCACGCTGCAAGGCAACCTCATCGTAGCGAACAGTTTTAAACGCCGAGGTTCGTGCACCTATCGCTCCAACCACCAGGTGGCGGAAGCCCTTGACTACCCGGCAGAGCCGGTCAAAGTGGTCGAGATTGGCCTTGAAACGCTCGCTGGAGGGGCTGACGACATGCGGTTTGAGCGCAGTAAATTTCAGGTTGTGCTGGTAAAACACATCCATGATCGAAAACTTGCCACAAAAAGCATCCCGCCTCAGGGCAGGTCCCATGCGGTCAAAATCGTCAGGATAAGCTTGGAGCAGGATTGGCACCCCGGATTCTTTAAGGGCTGCTACAGCTCCATTTTCATCTCCAAAGTTCGGCAGGCTTAATACAACCCCATCATATTTGCCCTGGTTTTGTCGTAGAAAATTGGCAAAAATCTGGCCTTCCTGGGGTGTTTCTACAGCTCCGTAACGAGTAGCCTCCGCATCCAACATCAAAACTTCGTGTCCGGCAGCCTCAAGAACGCCTGGCAGTTCTGCGCGCGCCTCGGCTTGTAGTGAAGCCGGGAAGAAACCGCGATTTCCGAAATAGAGTGCCAATCGTGATTTTTTTGTCATGATCTATTCTCCTTTTAATTTTTCTGCAGCTTGACCTCTGCTGCCAAATATTTCCATTAGTTCGGCAACAACACTTGCAATGCTGTCATTAACAATAATTCATCCTCATCGAGTGGTCATTATAATCCTCCCCCGCCAGCTCATTCTCCAACCCGGGTTGATTATTCGCCAAAGTTCAATGCGCACGCTAAGATCCTGGATCTGGGTGCGTCGAATCATCGACGGCCGCTGGTGCTGTTGGCGAAACTTATTGCTACAAATGTGGTCATATATGGTATATTGCAACCAGGAAAAAATCCTTATCCGTGCTTCACGTATCTACCAAATTTCTTGTTCCACATGGGAAAAAATGAAACGAATTTACTCATTCTTACTCGTTTTTTGCATATTGATGGTAATTTCCCTGATAACTGCTTGTGCATCTGCGCAGTCTAATAAAATTAGACAAACGGCTGTTGCACAAACTGGATTAGCGGGTACTTTATCCACTAATGCAACCTTCACGCCATCCAAAGCTGAAGGAAAACAACAATTGATTAGCGAAGTAATTCCTTTACTTGAAATCGGGACGCCTGACGCATCTGCAAAAGCATGGAACAAATTAAGACTTGTTGGAAATTATAAAGGGAAATACTGGAATGATGAAGAAATTCAAACATTACTTTGGTTTTCTCATGACATGATAAATGTGTCAAATGGACACGTTTACCCGGATGCTTTTAGTTTAATATCACCCGCTTATGCTGGCACCTACCATGAACAGATCTTAGCGGAAGTTCTTAAACATATCAGCATGGCTGAGTGGCAACGTAGATATGAATTAAATAGTCCCATCATGGCTACCGTTATAGCCAAAGCGAGACTTCAGCTTCCGTAAACTCGGAGGTACTGGATGGTCCCTGATGTTGACGAGGTGGAATGCGGACTTACTCGCTACTAGTCACCTTACTGCCCCAGGTAAATTGACCTGGGATGTGCCGGGCGTGTTGGTGACCCCGATCAGGGTAGCCTGCGGAGGAAGTCTATCCAGTAACTGCAGGATCTCGGCACTGGCTCCGGATTGTGAAACCGCCACGATCAACGCCTCCGCCGTGAGCAAGGCGGATGCATGGTGGACCAATTCGGAAGTCTCCAACAGATGGGCGGAGAGACCCTGTTTTAACAGAGCCAGATACAGCGGGTGCAGGGCATAGAAGGAAGAGCCCATGCCGGTTAAGAGAATATGGCGCAGCTTACCGGAACGCAGTTGAGAAGCGAAGCTTGAAAAAGGAGCAAAATCCTGATGGCCCAGGGCCGAGAGGGTGTCCTGCAAGGCCTGCGGCTGGTGAAGGATGTCGTTGATATAAGGAATTTCCTGCAATTGATTAATCATTGAATTGTGAACCTTTTATCCAGGTCTGGGCGGCACCAGCCAGCGGCATCCGGACCGAGTTGGACGGGGAGCAGCCAGTTTTTTTCGAAAGGGACCAGGTGGCAGTCTTCCCGGATGCTGGGCAGACAGCTCAACGCATTTCCTGCCCGCCGGTGACATTGATTGCCTGACCAGTCATGTAGCTGGCTTGGTCGGAGGCCAAAAAGACCACTACGTTGCACACGTCGTCATAGGTGCAGCCGCGCTTCATCGGCACCTGGTCGATATAGGTCTGCCGGACCTGCTCCTCGCTGATCCCCCGGTTGCGGGC
>JADGQB010000306.1 GCA_017882145.1 Anaerolineales bacterium | reverse complement strand
CCGCCTTTACCGGATTGGGAATTGATCCGGATCAGGCTTTCATACTTGCGGCCCAAGTCAGTCGGGTCCACGTGCAGGTAGGGTACTTTCCAACCTACGCCAAACTTTTCGGGTGCTTCATCCAAACGGTTCATGCCTTTACGGATGGCATCCTGGTGGGAACCGGAAAAAGCCGTAAAAACATATTCGCCCGAATAAGGAGCGCGGTAATAGGTGGGCATCCCGGTCAGCCGTTCGACCGTTTCAGCAATCCGGGGCAAATCCGAGAAATCCAGGCCAGTCTGGATGCCGCGCGCGCGGAAATTGTTGGCCAGCACCACCAGATCAACATTCCCGGTGCGTTCCCCATGCCCAAAAAGCGTGCCCTCTACGCGCTGCCCGCCCGCCAGCAAAGCCAGTTCGGTGGCTGCCACAGCCATACCCTGATCGTTATGAGTATGCAAGGAAATAATCACACTTTCCGGATGGGAGAACCGATTGCAGAAAAGCTCAACCATGTCGGCATATTGGTTGGGCGGACGCCGCTCGACGGTGGCAGGCAGGTTCAGGATGAGGGGCTTCTCGGGTGTGGCACGATTCCAGGCGGCATAGACAGCTTCACAGAGTTCCAGGCAGAAATCCAGATCTGAATCTGTAAATTCTTCAGGAGAAAACTCCAGACGGATGTCGCTGTCGGGCATAGCCTCCACCCCTGTGCGAATCTGGCTGACAGAGTCGACCGCCAATTGAACCGCTTGCTCCGGCGTCATATCAAAGACTTGACGGATATGCAGATCGGAGGTGGCCAGGTACGCATGAAAAATAGCCTGACGAATCCCGGCCAGTGCTTCAAATGTTCGCTCGATCAAGTGTTCGCGGCATTGGGTAAGCGCCATAATGAAAACATCTTCAGGGATCAAATCCTCATCGATCAGCCTGCGTGTGAAATCAAAATCATCCTGGCTGGCAGACGGAAAAGCCACTTCGATGGTTTTAAATCCAAGACGACACAGCAATTGGAAATATTCAAGCTTCTGCCTGGGATTAAGGGGATTTGGCAAGGCCTGGTTTCCATCACGAAGATCGACTGAGACCCAGATTGGGCTCGCGGTAATGGAGCGGGAAGGCCATTGCCGTTCCGGATAATCGAACGGTTTGGGCTGGGCATATTTCGAAATGCTGTTCCTGATCATCAATCATCTCCCTGGCGAAATAATTATTTCTTCCAATTCTCCGGGCGCAGCGAACGGACTGCTGCACCAGCCTTCCACATTTCGGAGTCGCGCATGGTTTTCAATTCCACATCCAACTTAACCTGGTAATCCGGGGCGCTGTTGGCTTTAAGAACGACCGCAGTCTCTGTGCCATTGACAACGCTTTCATAAAGATCCTCGAAAACAGGTTCGACTGCCTTGCGGAAACGCGGGTGCCAATCCAGGGCACCGCGTTGGGCGGTTGTCGAGCAGTTGGCGTACATAAAATCCATGCCGTTCTCTCCTACCAGGCGGATCAAACTTTGCGTAAGTTCCTCAACTGTCTCATTGAACGCTTCGCTGGGCGTATGTCCGTTCCTGCGCAAAACGTTATACTGCGCTTCCATGACGCCTGACAACGCGCCGATCAGGATGCCGCGTTCGCCGGTCAGATCGCTGTAGACTTCATTTTGAAAGGTGGTTGGAAATAGATAGCCGGCCCCGATGGCTATGCCCAGAGCCAGGGTGCGCTCAGTGGCACGGCCAGTGAAATCCTGGTGGACCGCAAAACTTGCATTGATACCGCTTCCGGCCAGAAAATTCCGTCGTACGCTGGTACCTGACCCCTTTGGAGCGACCAGGATCACATCCACATCTTCTGGCGGAACCACACTGGTCTGGTCCTTATATACGATGGAAAAACCATGTGAAAAGTAGAGAGCATCCCCTTTCTTCAAGTTCGCCTTCACTTTAGGCCATAAAAGCCTCTGAGCGGCGTCTGAAACCAGGTATTGGATGATTGTGCCGCGCCGGGCAGCGTCTTCGATCGGGAAGAGAGTTTTTCCTGGCACCCAGCCATCCTTTACAGCCTTATCCCAGTGACTCTCGTGTTCGGGTGCCTGTCCCACAATGACATTTACGCCGTTATCGCGCATATTCAACGATTGTGCCGGTCCCTGAACGCCATACCCAAGCACGGCAACTGTTTCGTTCTTTAGAACCTGCTGCGCCTTATCAAGCGGAAACTCATCGCGCATGACCACATCTTCAACAATTCCACCGAAATCGATCTTTGCCATTTTCTACTCCTTGAAAAGAATAAAATTATTTGCAATTAAATTTTTTATTGGCGTGCCAGGTGTGTATGCCAATTCTCCGGTTAATGGCCTCCGTTACCATTGCCATTGCCGTTCCCGTTCCCGTTTCCGTTACTGCCGGGGATGAGTGAACTACCGCGTGCCATTGCAACGATCCCGGTCCGGACCATTTCCAGGATACCAAACGGCCGCAATACATCCACGAAGCTTTCGATCTTTTCTTCGTTACCGGTAATCTCGATGATCAGTGAATCGTTCGCCACATCGACAATACGTGCGCGAAATACATCCACCAACTGCATGATCTCGGAACGCCGAGTTGGTAATGCGGTTACCTTGATCATCGCCAGGTCACGCATTACCGCCGGGGCTTCCGCCAGATCGGTCACCGCGATCACGTTGATAAGCTTATGCAGATGGGATGTCACCCTTTCCGCATCCGTCTCAGAGGAGGTGACGACGACTGTCATCCGTGAGATGCCCTTCCGGTCGGTGTGGCCGACAGTCAGGGATTCAATGTTGAATGCCCGTCTGCGGAAGAGTGAAGCCACCCGGTTCAGCACACCCGGTTTATCTTCGACCAATGCCACCAAAGTGTGGTTCATCGTTCCTCCTGAGCTCTTACGGGCCGCTGGATCATGTTTTGCAAGTCCGCCCCATTGGGCACCATCGGGTACACCGAATCTTCCTTTTCCACACAGAACTCGACGATTACCGTGCCTTCGGCGGTTTCAGCTTGGTTAACCGCCGTTTCCACTTCGGATCGTTTGGTTACACGAATGCCGGTCAAGCTATGCGCCTCGGCCAGTTTGACAAAATCCGGGTTACGCAGGGGGGTTGCCGAGTAGCGTTTGTCAAAGAAAAATTCCTGCCATTGGCGCACCATGCCCAGATAGCCATTATTGATGATGGCGATATTGACCTTGATACCTTCCTGGGCAGCCGTCGAGAGCTCGGACTGGGTCATCTGGAACCCACCATCTCCAACGATCGCCCAGACATTGGCTTCCGGCCGGGCGAACTTGGCACCGATGGCTGCCGGCAAAGCAAAGCCCATGGTCCCCAATCCACCGGTCGTGATATAGGTGTAGGGCTGATCGTGTTTGTAATATTGGGCGGCCCACATCTGGTTCTGACCCACATCTGAAACGACCACGGCTTCCCCATGGGTGTGTCGATGCAGATCATTCAAAACATGAGCGGCATAAAGATGACCATTATCGGGTAGATTCAGGATATCACGAACAGCGCTGTCCCCCTTCATATCGGTGATCTGGTCGTTCCAATCAGCGTGATCACATGCTTCGATATGCGCGGAGAGCTTCCCCAGCGTATCACGCAGGTTGCCGATCAACGCCGAATCGACTCTGACGTTCTTATTTACCTCGGATGGGTCGATCTCAAAATGGATTTTCCTCGCCTGGGTGGCATAAGTTTCAAGTTTGCCTGTCACCCGATCATCGAAACGCATCCCCATTGCCAGGAGCAAGTCGGACTGCTGGATGGCGTTGTTCACCCAGGCCTCCCCATGCATGCCCATCATGCCCAGGTTGAGTGGATGACTGGCCGGGAAACAGCCGATCCCAAGCAGGGTCATAGCTACCGGAGTTTGTGTCTTTTCAGCGAACTCACGCAATTCTTCCATTGCGCCGCTCAGCAGCACGCCCTGTCCTGCCAATATCACCGGCCTTTTGGCTTCGTGGATCATCCCGGCCGCCCGCTGCAGGTCTGCGGTGAGCGGAGATTTATCCGGACGGTAACCAGTCATCTGAATCGGGCGATCGTCATATTCCCAATCCCGCAGCAGAGCTTGTTGAACATCCTTGGCAATATCAACCAACACCGGACCGCGACGGCCCGAACGGGCGATATAGAAGGCTTCCCGCAGTACGTGCGTCAGCTCGCGCACATCCGTGACCAGGTAATTGTGCTTGGTGATTGGCAGGGTGATGCCGGTAATGTCCACTTCCTGGAAGGCATCATAGCCGATTAATTTGCTGTTCACCTGTCCGGTTATGCAGACGATTGGAGATGAATCCATCATGGCGGTGGCAATCCCGGTCACCAGGTTGGTGGCCCCCGGACCGGAGGTGGCGATCGCCACACCCACCCGCCCACTGACACGCGCATACCCGTCAGCCATATGAGCCGCTCCTTGCTCATGACGGACCAGCACGTGATGGATCGGATAATCCAGCAGGGCGTCATAGGCGGGCATGATGGCGCCGCCTGGGTAGCCAAAAACTGTCTGCACCCCTTCGTGGACCAAACATTCCCAAATTATTTGTGCTCCGGTACGTTCCATCAATCGTCTCCTTTGGCGAAGTTTTTCAGCAAGCCAGGACGGCACCCTGGTCAGCCGATGTAACGAATTTTGCATACCGCCGCAGCCACTTGCTTTGGATAGTTGATTCGAAAGCCGGTAAAGCGCTCAACCTAGTCTCGATTTCTTCTGCAGTCAGGCGAACATTTAATGTGCGCGCCTCCAGATCTATCTCGATGACATCTCCGGGGTGAAGGGCTGCAACCGGACCTCCGGCCGCGGCTTCCGGGGACACGTGCCCGATACAGGCTCCGCGTGTCCCACCGCTGAACCGGCCGTCAGTGATCAGCGCGACTTTGTCGCCCAG
>JADGQB010000305.1 GCA_017882145.1 Anaerolineales bacterium | reverse complement strand
AAAGAAGATTATCTGTAGGAGGTATCTCGTGGAAGCCTATTGCATGAAGTGCAAGACCAAGCGGGAAATTGTTGATCCTCAAGCCTCGTTCAATGCGGCGGGTGCACCAGTTACACGCGGCACCTGCGGAGTGTGTGGAACGACTTTGTACCGCATCGGCAGGACCGAAGCCCACGCAGGCATGGTCAAGCCGGAAAAAGTTGACAAGCGCAGCGGAAAATTGGTGATTGTTGAGTCCCCGGCGAAGGCCAAGACGGTGGGCCGCTTTCTAGGCAAAGGTTACACAGTGCGGGCTTCGGTCGGACACGTGCGTGACCTGCTGCGGTCACAACTATCTGTAGATGTCGAAAATGATTTTGCGCCAAAATACCGTGTACCAAACGAAAAGAAAGCCGTTGTCAAAGAGCTTAAGAGCCTGGCGAAGGAGGCGGCTGAAATCTACCTGGCTACCGATCCTGACCGGGAGGGTGAAGCCATTTCCTGGCATTTAATGGAAGCGGCCGCGATTGAACAGAAACTCGCCAAGCGTGTAGTTTTTCATGAGATCACCCAGGAGGCAATTACTGAAGCTTTTTCGAACCCGCGTGCTATCAACATGGATCTGGTCAATGCACAACAAGCTCGCCGTGTTTTAGACCGATTGGTTGGTTACAGTATCAGCCCGATCCTGTGGGAAAAGGTACGCAGCCGTCTCTCAGCCGGACGGGTTCAGTCTGTGGCGTTACGCCTGATCGTCGAACGCGAACGCGAGATTGACGCGTTCAATCCAGTGGAATATTGGTCCATTGGAGCGGAACTTCGTCCAGAGGGCCAGAAGCAGACCTTCATTACCAAACTCGCAAAAATCGACGAGAAGGATCCCGAGTTAGGCAAGGAAGAGGTTGTCACGCCCATCCTGACAGATATGGAGAAAACGGCTTACGTTGTATCGAAAGTCAAGCGAGGCGAACGGCGACGAAAGCCCCAGGCACCTTTCATTACCTCCACACTTCAACAGGATGCATCGCGTAAACTGGGCTTTACCGCCAAGCGTACCATGGGCCTGGCGCAAGGTCTCTATGAAGGACAGGATGTGGGTGAGGGTGGCACAACCGGCTTGATCACTTACATGCGAACTGATTCAACAAATATCGCTGAAGTCGCCCGTAACGAAGTCCGCAAATACATCGCCCAACGCTACGGCAATGATTTCCTGCCTGAAAAGCCGGTGGAGTATACGAAGAAAGTAGCCGGGGCCCAGGAAGCTCATGAGGCCATCCGGCCTACATCGGTGCTGCGCGACCCCGAAAAGGTCAAGCCGTTCCTGGAACCGGCCATGTTTAAACTTTACCAATTGGTCTGGCAGCGTTTTGTGGCCTGCCAGATGGAAGCCGCGATGTATGCGACCCTTTCGGTAGATGTAACAGGCCAAGGGTCTGAACATGCCTACACATTGCGGGCAGCCGGCTCCGCAGTCAAATTCCCGGGTTTCCTGGTTGTCTATGAAGAAGGCAAAAACGAGGATAAAAAGTCCGAAGAAGACGATGAGATGAATGTACGCATCCCGGCCTCGATCGCGGAAGGCCAGGCACAAGAGTTGGTGCGGTTAATTCCAGAGCAACACTTCACCCAGCCACCGCCACGTTACTCGGAAGCCTCCCTGGTCCAGATCCTGGAAGAGTATGGTATCGGGCGGCCATCCACTTATGCTCCCACGCTGTCTACCATACAGGCGCGCGGTTATGTGGAGAGAGTGGACCGGCGACTTATCCCAACCGAGACCGGCATCCTGGTCAATGATTTAATGGTGCAGTATTTCCCGGAAATCATTGATACGGGATTTACTGCCCGCATGGAAGAAGATCTGGACAAAGTGGCTGCAGGCCTGGTCGATTGGGTGAGGGTGATGGACCAGTTCTACAAACCTTTTGCAGTCACAGTGGCGAAGGCCGAGGCGGAGATGCCGGTCACCAAGACCGGACCGGAACCAATCGGGCGGGCTTGCCCGGAGTGCGGCAAGGAACTGGTCATCCGTTACGGACGATATGGGAAATTCATCTCATGCTCGGGATTTCCAGAATGCCGCCATACCGAGGCCTGGCTGGAGAAAATTGGTGTCACCTGCCCGAAAGATGGCGGGGAGATCGTTTCACGCAAGACGCGTAAAGGTCGGATTTTCTTTGGTTGTGCCAATTACCCAACCTGCGACTTCACTTCCTGGAAGCGTCCGTTGGCTCAACCGTGCCCCAAATGTGGCGGATTACTGGTCGTAGCCAACAAGCGCGAAGCCCAGTGCACGGTCTGTGAAGAAACCTTCCTGCTCGAAAATATTGTTCCAGAAACTGTACAGGAGTAAACGATGATAATGTTATATCTTGATCCAGGGTCGGGGAGTTTCCTGATCCAACTTTTGATCGCCGCAATCGCCGGCCTGAGTATTGCCATCGGAGCCAACTGGAGCAAACTCAAGCGCCTGCTTCGAAAGAAAAGCAAAAAGCCCGAGGCTGACGATGATGAAGAAGACGACGACCAACAAAACCCCGGCGCATAACGCCTCGTTCAGAGACCCAAGCGGCTTTCTATTCACGCGTGACGGAGTTTTATTCCGTCAAGTGAACCAGGTTTACGCGGAAGATTATAAGAAATTGATGGATTCAGGCTTGTATGCCAAACTGGTTAAAGCCGGCCTGCTTATCCAACACACAGAACTGGAATTGGAAGCTGCTGACCCAACATTGTCATTCAAAGTCCTGCGCCCGGAACGAGTTCCATTTATTTCATATCCGTATGAGTGGTCATTTGGACAATTGAAGGATGCGGCCCTGGCGACGCTTTCTATCCAGAAGCGCGCCTTAAAACTAGGGATGTCGCTGAAAGATGCCAGTGCTTACAACATCCAGCTGGTTGGCGGCAAACCCACATTGATCGACACCCTTTCCTTCGAGATCTATAAAGAAGGGGAGCCGTGGGTGGCTTATCGTCAATTCTGCCAGCATTTCCTGGCTCCTCTGGCGCTGATGGCCTACCGTGACATCCGCCTTAGCCAGTTGTTGCGGGTATATATTGATGGTATACCATTGGACCTTGCCAGCGCACTGCTGCCTGGGCGAACGCGATGGATCATTGGGCTGGCTTCGCATATCCATCTGCATGCAAGTGCTCAGAAGCGTTATGCAGATGTGGCCGTATCCGAGAAGCGCGCCGGGCGCAAACTGAGCAAGGATGCGCTGGTTGCATTGATCGAGAGCTTACAGGTCACCGTTCGAAAACTGGAATGGAATCCTGCAGGCACGGAATGGGCAGATTACTACGCCGCGAATAATTATACCGATTCGGCCTTTGAGCATAAGAAAGTACTGGTAGGGGATTGGTTATCCAGGATCGAAGCGAAAACGGTCTGGGATCTGGGAGCGAATACGGGGATTTTCAGCCGAGTCGCGGCGGAAGCCGGTGCGTATGTGGTTTCATCCGATATTGATCCGGCGGCAGTGGAAGTAAACTATCGACTGGTCAAGGAAAAGAAAGAACAGAACCTACTTCCGATGGTTCTTGACCTGACCAATCCCAGCCCAGCCATCGGCTGGAACAACCTCGAACGCGATTCCTTCCTGCAACGCGGCCCGGTGGATGCCACACTGGCCCTGGCATTGGTCCATCACATGGCAATCTCGAATAACGTCCCACTTGCGCGCGTGGCGGAATTCTTTGCCGCCTGCGGTGAGTGGCTTATCGTTGAATTTGTGCCAAAAAGTGACAGCCAGGTACAAAAATTATTACGGAGCCGTCTGGATATTTTCAGCGATTATACGAAATCCGGATTTGAACAGACATTCGGCGAGTTTTTTATCATAAAGGAATCAAGTGCTGTGCGTGATTCACAACGCTGGTTATATTTAATGCAGCAAAAATAGGGTATGCATAATCGACAAGGTTCTGTATAATAAGGACATTGGCGGATTCACCCGGAGGAGATGCATTATGAAGCTATTTGACTATCTTAAGAAACCAGCAGTTGCTGCTGCAGTTGGCGCTTTCGCAGGCCTTGTCATCGGGTTGATCTGGGCATGGGTCATCCAGCCGGTTCAATGGACGAATGTGCCGCCTGTGCAGCTGGGGACAGCTTATCAGGAACAATACCTGCGCATGGCAATTGATTCATACAGCGTCCACCCAGATGATGCAATGGCGCTCCAGCGTTACCAGTCACTGGGAGCGGCGGGACCGACCATTTTGGCGACGATCACGAGTAATCCCGGTAACCTGGATGCGAGTGCAATTGCCGCTTTTGTGAATGTTATCCAACCGCCGACACCTGGAGCAACACCTACGCCGGTGGGTGGGCAGACGCCGGCAAAAACAGGCAACTTCACAAGCATCGCAATCATCCTGGGCGCAGTAATCTTGTTTGCCCTGGTAGCATTTGGAATTCTGAAATACCTGCTGCCACTTTTCCGCAATACACGCAGCGCTTCACCAACCGCCGCCACGCGCGCGCGTGATATTACCAGCCAGACCGAGATGACCGATTACGAATCGATCGGGCAGGAACCGCCCATTTCACAATTTGTGACGACCTATGTTTTGGGTGATGATCTTTTCGACGATTCCTTTAGCATCGATAGCCCTTCCGGCGAATTTCTGGGCGAATGTGGGATCGGGATTTCGGAAACCATCGGGGTCGGCGATCCGAAAAAGGTACAAGCTTTTGAAGTCTGGCTTTTCGATAAGAATGATATCCAGACCGTCACCAAAGTCCTGATGAGCACGCACGCCTTCAACGATGTAGCCACTTTCCAGCGCCTGCAAGCCAAGGGCGAACCCTTCATGGTGGAACGCGGCAAACAGGTTGTGCTGGAGACCGCTGCACTGCAATTGGTAGCCACCGTTTCGGATGCCGAGTATGGTCAGGGTGCATTACCGGAAGA
>JADGQB010000304.1 GCA_017882145.1 Anaerolineales bacterium | reverse complement strand
CCGCTTTGGTAACGTAGCCGCCATCGCGCTGCGCCAGGTAAAGCAGCGGCATGACCGCCGAGCGTTTTTGCTCCGGCGGATATTTTGCCAAAATTCTCTTCACTTCATCAGGATATTTTTCAGCAAGCATAAATCCTCACACTCGCCCTCACCTCTTCCCCTCTCCCAGTGGGAGAGGGCGGGGTGAGGGGAATTTATCGATCCACATCTCCAAGAACAATATCGATACTGCCGATGATGGCGACCAGGTCAGCCACCAGGACACCCTTGGCCATCAACGGAATGGACTGAAGGTTATCGAACGAAGGCGTGCGCCAGTGAATGCGGTACGGCTTCGGACCCCCGTCCGATTCCAGATAAACGCCCAGCTCGCCGCGCGGTGATTCGACCGCATTGTAGATGGAACCCTTGGGGGCATTGAATCCATCGGTCCATAACTTGAAGTGGTGAATCAGCGCTTCCATGCTCACGCCGATCTCAGAGCGCGGCGGCGGGACAAACTTGAAATTGTTCGAGCGTACGGGACCCATCGGGAGTTTATTCAGCGCCTGCTCAACGATCTTGAGGCTCTGGCGCATTTCTTCCAGGCGGACCAGGAAGCGGGCATACACGTCCCCTTCGGGACGGGTGGGGACTTCAAAATCATACTGCTCGTAGCCGGAATAGGGGCGTGTTTTACGCAAATCCCACTTAACCCCGCTGGCGCGCAGCATCGGGCCGGTCACGCCAAAGTTAAGGCATTCTTCCCCGGTCAACCTGCCGATACCCAACGTCCGGTCGAGCATGAGCGGGTTACGGGTCAGGAGCGCCTCGTATTCGTCAATCCGTTTCGGGAAGGTCTTGAGGATATTGCGGACGGCGGCTTCGAATTCCACCGGCACATCCCGCCAGAGCCCGCCGGGACGGATGTAGGTGGTCATCATGCGCTGGCCTGAGCACAGCTCCATTACATCCAAGATGTACTCGCGTTCGCGGAAGCAGTACAGGAACATGGACATGGCCGCCAGGTCCAGGGCAGCCGTGCCCAACCAGACCAGGTGGGATTGATAGCGGGTAAGCTCTGCCAGGATGACGCGGATGGCCTGGGCGCGCACCGGCACATCCAGTTCCACCAGTTTCTCGACTGCCATCGAATAAGCCAGGTTGTTGCCGACCGGGTTCATATAATCCAGGCGGTCGGACATGACTTCAGCCTTCTGGTACGTCTTGGCTTCCATGTTCTTCTCGATGCCGGTGTGCAGGAAACCGATGTCTGGAATACAGTTGATCACGGTCTCACCATCCAACTCGAGCAGCAGGCGCAACACGCCGTGCGTGGATGGATGCTGAGGACCCATGTTCAACAGCATGGTTTCGCCCTGGATGGCTTTCTCAGAGACCAGGTGCTTCAGATCGTCTACTGTTACTTCTTGAATATCAGGCATAAAATCCTCGTAGGGGCGGCCTTCATGGCCGCCCGGGCAGGGATGAACCCTGCCCCTACGTTATTCTTTTGCATACGGCTTTCGCAGGTCGATCTCTTCAAAGTTAAAGGTGAACTGCGGTTCCTCGTAGCCCAGCGGATAATCCTTGCGTAACGGATGGCCTTCCCAGTCAGCCGGCATCAGGATGCGGCGCAGGTCGGGATGGCCCTCGGCCTTGATACCGAACATGTCCCATAATTCGCGCTCACGCCAGTTGGCATTGCGGTAGATATGCGTGACGGTCGGCAGGCTGGGATTGATGCCCGGAACCGGGACGCGGATTTCAAAGCGCAGGTTCATGGAGACCGAGGTGAATTCGTAAATAACATGGAAACGTGGCTCTTGCTGAGGCCAGTAATCCACGGCAGACAAGGTGGAAAGCAGTTCGAAGCCCAGGCCCTGGACCTTCTGGCAAGCCGCAACGATCTTCTCCCTCGGCAACACCAGGCTGGCATCCCCGCGGTATTCGGTAGAAGTAGCCCCGAACTCTTTTTCCAATTCTTCGATAATGGGTTGCAGTTTCTTATCCATGCGCGCCTCGGTTATTTCTGCACATCGGCAAACTTAATGCCACGCACTTTTTCGTAAAGGGTCAGCACACCGTGGATAAGCGCTTCGGGCCGCGGTGGGCAGCCCGCCACGTAGACATCCACCGGTACAACCTCATCCACGCCTTGCACAACCGCATAGTTATTAAAAACGCCGCCGCATGAAGCACAGTCGCCCATAGAAATGACCCACTTGGGCTCGGGCATCTGATCGTACAGGCGGCGCAGCACCGGCGCCATCTTGCGTGAAACGCGCCCGGCCACAATCATCAGGTCGGATTGGCGCGGCGATGGCCGCATCAGTTCCATACCGAACCGGGACATATCATAATGAGAGGCCTGAGCCGACATCATCTCGATGGCACAGCAGGCCAATCCGAACAACAGCGGCCACATGGCATTGGTGCGCGACCAGGCCACGGCCTGTTCCAGCGTGGTGGTGACCACGCCCATATTACCTAGTTTTTGCTCTACTCCCATTCGAGAGCTCCTTTCTTCCACGCGTAGAAATAACCTACCAATAAAATGGCGATAAAGACCGCCATCTCCGCAAGGCCGAAGACACCCAGCTGGCGGAAAACGATTGCCCAGGGCAGGAGGAAAATGGTTTCTATGTCAAACAGGATGAAAAGGACAGCAACCATATAGAACCGCACCGGGATCCGGCGTGTGCCGGGGCCGATGGGGTTCATGCCCGATTCATAGGGCATGGCCTTTTTGTCAGAGGAATGTTTCGGACCGAACAGCATGCCCAGGCCGATGGCAATAAAACCGATCACGGCAGTGATGATCACAAACGCAGCTATTGCAGCGTATTGGAGAAGCATGGTGACTCCTCTTGCAGAGTAATTATTTTTTTATCGGGGCAAAAGTATAACATATGTAGGGTAGGATTCTGGGCGAACTCGGAGCCTTAAGGAAGAATTAAGAGTTGGGTTGGCGGCCTTAAAGCGCTTTAATATAACACACATTTGTGAAGAAAGGTACGAAGTACCTGCCGCTCTGGCTGAATTGGAAGAATTACAAACCCAATAAAATCCATAAACAGGAATGACACTTTTCGGGTAAACTCGCATTTATGCGTATTCGCCGATTCCTCCCACTTGTTCTGTTATTGCTTACCTTACTGGCCTGCCAGTTGTTTTCAGGGGCTGCTACCCCCACATCCCCTCTGGTAGGCACAATCGCAGCGGCCACACTGACCGCAGATGCGAGTACTTCCGTGGTTCCGGCGCCAGGCCCGGCTCCCACGCTGGTACCTGATCTCAACCCGACCGCGGTCCCGGATGGCAGCCTTCCCGCCCCGGCTGTCGCGCTGCCGGTCGCAGATGGAGACGTGACCATCCTGCTGATGGGCTCCGACCAGCGCCCGGGGGCATCGGATTTCCGCACGGATACGATCCTGCTGGTGGTAATCAAAAAAGATGGTTCGGTCAACCTGGTCTCCTTCCCGCGTGACCTGTGGGTTTATCTTCCGGAGCGCTCCATGCAGCGCATCAATGCCGCCGTGGAGTTTGGCGGCTTTGACCTGGTCCGGTCGACCTTCCAATACAACTTTGGATTTGCCCCACAGTCCTTCGTTCTCACCAATTTCAGTGGCTTCCGTTTTATCATCGACAGCCTGGGTGGTATCGACGTTCAGGTCGGCCAGACCTTTACGGATGCGCGGGATGGCTACCCGAACGGGTTCACAGTCCAGGCTGGTTTGGTCCACATGGATGGTGAGACTGCCTTATGGTATGTGCGCGCCCGTAAAAACACAAGCGACCTGGACCGCCTGCGACGTGCCCAGGAAGTAATCCTAGCGATCGGGCATAAATTGTTGAGTTTGAACGCCCTGGCACGTGTCCCGGAACTTTACACCGCTTACCGGGGAGCCTTCGTCACCGATATGACCCTGCTGGATGTGGTCACCCTCTTACCTGCGCTCCAGCATGTTGATCCGACCAAGGTCCAGCGCTATGCCATCAGCATGGACCAGGTGATCCCCTTTGTTACCTCGGGCGGCGCAGACGTGCTCCTGCCCCGAGCGGACGCCATCCGCCAGGTGCTTATTCAAGCCCTGGGAAGCCAGGCCTCACCGTAATTAATTCCAATTACTCGTGAAAATTTGTTTAGCCTAATTGTTATGCAAGACTGAGGTTTTCAGGCATTTCATCCCAAGTACGGCCTTCCAACTCGCGGCCGGCTCTCTTCTTTTGAACGCCTCCCCATTGTTTGAAGAAGAACGGCACATGAGCAGCGACACATTGATCACGAATGTCTGTAACCCACTCCTGCATAACTGGCCGCGCTCCAGGACCAGATTCTCCGCCAACAATCACCCAATTGATCCCGGCCAGATTAATCTGATGAATTGGCCCAAGCAAAGGTTCCAGTGATAGGAATTTAACCTTTGCTCCTGTCAATCGCAAGCAATCGATACGGGACACATATTCCTGGTTTTCCACGCTTACCCCCATCCAGACATTTTCGGGCCAATCAATTTGAGGGCTCAACTCTGCCAGGCGTTCAGCACGTTTGGTCAGCACCTGGAATTGGTGCCAATGTGCCCTGCGCATGATGGCAAATGTTTTCTGAATAAAATCAAAAGGGACTTTTTCGTGGAACAAGTCACTCATAGAATTGACAAAAATAACCTGCGTTTTTTTCCATTCCAGCGGTTTTTCCAGTACAGGGTCGTGCATTGCCAGTTTAAAACCAGAGGCGTAATTCGGCTGACCCATGGCCTGCAAACGCTTTGCCATACGCTCAGCATAACAATGCTTGCAGCCGGGACTGATCTTGGTACAGCCGGTGAGTGGGTTCCAAGTAGATTCGGTCCACTCGATTCCAGAATGTGCCGCCATCTCTTCTCCTGAAAAGCAACAACATTATAGCACAAATCAGAATATTTGTTC
>JADGQB010000303.1 GCA_017882145.1 Anaerolineales bacterium | reverse complement strand
ACACAGCATGGCATCTGCAGACGTGTCATCATTGCCGTACTTGGGTGCCAGGCGCATCAGCCGGTAATCACGCTCAAAACCGGCAAAATCATGATCCAGGGCTGCTACCATTTGCTGAAGATTCATGATTTTTCGGTCATAAACGAGCGATTTTATGGCTGTCAAGCTATCGGCAGCATTAACCATCCCATATGTCTCGATCAGGCCGCCCTGGTAGCGCACTCCACCTCCGACCAGAGATTTGCCGCGCTCGATGCAATCGTCATAAAGCATGGAGGCGAACAGGAAGGCCGCGGATTCATCTTCTACCTGGTATTCAATACGATGCCGGTCTGCCAATGCCTCAACAGAGAACTCGATCTGTCGTTTGTAAGCTGAGAAAAGGGCATCGAATGTGGGGAATAGATCATCGAGGGAGATCGTTTCGCCCACCAATGAACGGCTCGCGCGTACACGGTCTCCACTAGGGGATTCGCCATCAGCCGGGTCGAGGCCAATTTGTTGACCGGTCAGCACATCCATTCCGTGATGAAGGACACTTTCCAGAGCTTTGAGCAAGTTGAGGCTGCAATTTGGAGAGCCGAAGCTAAGGTGGTCCAGGCAGTACTCGCCACAGCCGTAAGGCAGGTATTGTTCGGCGTATTGGAGCGAAACCCCAAAAGCATGCTGAACAGCCGGGATATTGACATCATCATTGAAAAGCATCGGAAAGGTGCGGCCTTCACCCAGCATGTCGAGCGCCCTGGTCATCAGGGCCGGATTCATGCCACGATAAAATCGCAGGGTTAATTGTGGCTCGATCTCAAGGACTGTGCGGGTGGCTTCCATGGCAAGCAGTGCAAAGCGGTCTGCACTGGCTTCGTCCGGGCGACCGCGTCCCCCGATAAAGACCCGTCCATTGAAAATCGTTCTACGGTTGGCAATCAACTGCCAGAGCGACTGCATCAACCGCAGGGCTTCCGGCTCACTCAAACGTCCGCGATCCACATCAGCAGCATAAAAGGGTCCCAGATACACATCCATGCGGCCGTAATTGACCGTTCCCGAGATCAGCGTATACAACCAGGTTAGCTGAGCCGCTTCACGCAAAGTCTCAGGTGGACGGATGGCTATTGCTTCCAGTGCTGCGGCCATTTGCAAATAGTCACTTTCGGATTGTTCATTCCCGGCGGCGTCTGCCAGGGAATGAGCTTGTTTTGCATACCCATTAATCACGTCGATCAGCAGGTCGAGTGACATTTCCATACCGGTATAAAGAGGCAGATCCCCATTCCTTTTTCTTCCGGCTTGGATCTCTGCCCGCAGCCCGGGCAGGCCGATCCTGGTCAATTTTTCGTAATCGAGCAGGGTGCCGGAAAGGCGTCCCATCATTTCAGCGATGTGATTGGAGGTGGCTTTCAAGGTTGCGGGCGGCAAGCGCCGGATCAACTTCCCGGAGATGCTGGCCTCGCTTTTCCAGAATTCGAGCATTTCCAAAACAGATTGGCGTTCGTCAGCTGGCAGTGCATCGAGCCCTGGCAGAATGCGTGCATCGTAACAATAATAAACCGGGCCTCCGGCGGCATCTTCCAACCCAAAACCAACCGGCAGGTAGTGTGTCCGACCCGCGAAAAGATCCCCGGGTCGGATCGGATCAAACAGGTGCTCGAACTGGGCACGCAAGCAGTATGCTTCCCGGATGGCAGGATGGTCGTGGATGTGCTGCCGGTAGGTTTCTGTAAACGACCGCTCGACTTCGAATTTATCTGTGGGGATAAGAATGTTCAGGGAGGAAAATAAAGCCATCATCAAAACTTTCGATTAATCCAATTCTATCACGGCCGCGCCGACGAATTGGCCATCCCGCAATTGATCCAGGGCCTGGCCGGCTTGTTCCAGTGGAAATTTCTTTACATCAGTCCTGACAGGCACCTGCGGCGCGAGCGCCAGGAAATCTTCTCCATCCTGGCGGGTTAAATTGGCGACGGAGCGGATAACGCGCTCCTCCCAAAGTAGAGAATATGGGAACGAAGGGATGTCACTCATGTGGATGCCCCCACAAACGATTACCCCACCTTTGTGGGTGACTTTCAGGGCTGCGACCACCAACGGACCGACCGGCGCGAAAATCAGGGCTGCATCCAGCTTTTCAGGAGGTACCTGAGTGGAATCACCGGCCCAATCTGCTCCCTGGCGGACAGCAAAATCCTGGGCGGCTGTATCTCCGGGACGCGTGAAGGCGAATACTTTTTTCCCGGCGTGTTTCGCCACCTGCGTAATGATGTGCGCGGCTGCACCGAAACCGTAAATCCCGAGGGTATCAACATTTTCCCCGGCTATCCTGTACGTACGGTAACCGATCAACCCGGCACATAACAGGGGAGCAACTTCAACGGCGGAATAAGCTGCAGGCAAGAGGAAGCAAAAGCGTTCATCGGCCAATGTGTATTCAGCGAAACCTCCATCAATGTGGTATCCGGTGAATGTTGGAGTTTCGCACAGGTTCTCCTGCCCGCGTAAGCAGTAGCGACAGGTTCCATCAGTGGCGCCCAGCCAGGGGACACCCACCCGCTCCCCAATACTGAAACGCTGCGCGCCCGGCCCAAATTGCACGACCGTCCCGACGATCTGATGACCCAAAATCAAGGGCAGTTTCGGTTCGGTCAGTTCACCATTCTGGATGTGAAGGTCGGTATGGCAGACTCCGCAGGCGTGGACCTTGAGCAGCACCTGCCCTGGTCCGGGCGTTGGCAGTGGGAGTTCAGCCAGATGAAGTGAAGTATGAGGGGCGTCGAGCAGCATCGCACGCATGGTTTGCATTTTGCCTCCTTATGGTGCCGGCAGGATCGGAGTGAGGTTCAGACCGCTGCGCCAGGCGACCAGGGATGGGAATGGATCCACCTTCGTAAAGGGAGGGTTTGGACTTGAGATCTCGAAATGAATATGGGGATTGGTAAAGCGGGCATCGCCGGTATTCCCGACCAATCCCAGCACTTGTCCAGCTGCCACCCAGACTCCGGGCTGGATGCCCCTGGCAATGACGGAAAGATGGGCACCATAGTAGCGCAATCCATCATCACCAATAAAGCGCACCGACAGGCCGCCTGCTGTGGAACTATCATTGGAAGATGGATTCCATTGGTCGACGGTCGAAACCTCGTCAACTGTTCCGCTGGTTACCGCAACATATTTTGTCCCGCGTGGGGCAAAGATATCTGTCGCCGGGAAAGTGTGACCGCCTTCGGAGAAACCGGCTCGGGACGACGGCTGTACGGGGAAGACATAAGTGAATAAGTTGGGTGTGGCGGTTTGGGGTTCAATTTCAACAGGTAGAGGCGGTGTGATATTATGACCATCCCGCCAGGCCTGGAGGAACGGGAAGGGATCCACCTGGCCTCGCCGGGCCTTCCAGTCTTCGGGGTATGTGGGACGCGAAATTCCGAAATGCAGGTGAGACAGGGTGTTCCGGGCATCCCCGCTGTTCCCAACCAGGCCGAGCACCTGCCCGGAGGTTACACGTACGCCCACCTCAATTCCATTGCTAACAGCCGATAAATGCGAACCGTAATAGCGCAGCCCGTCATCCCCAATGATGGCAACTGAGAGGCCTCCTCGCAAAGCTGGGTCATCATGGGCCGGATCCCAGAGATCTTCATGCGATACGAAATCAACCACGCCGTTGGTCACAGCAACAAACTGCGTGCCAACCACGGCGAAGATATCGGTTGCTGGATATCCATGGCTGGAAGTACCTTCGGCAAAGCCGGCTGCTGCCGGCGGCTGGATTGGAAAGATGTGGTTCAAAGCGACCGGAGTCAACGTTGCCACTTCTATGAGAGTTTCTGACGAAGATAAAGTAGGAGTGCTGGTAGGTATGTCGGATGGGAGCCCGGTGATCATTGGTACAAAAGTTACCGCGGTAGATATAACGGTCGGCGAAGCTAATAATAATTGTTGCGAGGGAGTGGCTACGATATTGACTGGCGCAGCAATCGACAAAGGTCCGGAACAGGCGGCTAAAAGGAATCCGAGAAAAAGAATAAAGTTTTGTCGCATAGGCGCGTTATCTTCGCTTGAGCAGTTCTTCAAGATCGGGGATTTCCTGGGCAGCCCGACGAAGGATGTCGAAAGCCGCCTCCGTCAAGAGATCCAGGCGGGCGGCGGCGACCTCCTGTCCGGAATCGGCCTCTTCAAGCATCTTGACGATATTGCCGCGCAATCCGTTGGCACGCCTGGCCCAATGTGAGTCTGCGGAGAGGCGTTCCAGGCGTGATATAAGTAGACGAAGGAGGGCGGTTTGGTCGAGTTGTTCAGAAGTCACATGTGTATTATACCGTCCCATAAGCGTGCGGATGGGCAAGTACTTGCAGAATAAGCCAGGCCAGCAGGCGGCCTGCCATCCCGATGATGTAGAGCCAATAAGCACCAAGGTTGTCGAACAAGATTCCTGCCAGGGGCGCAGCCAGCAAGCTGACTCCGCTGCGCAGGGTAACATCAAAAAGCGAAACCACGGTACCGCCCTGGCCCTGGGGAGCGCTTTCGACCAGATAGCTATAATAGGAAGGCACATTCAGACCTAAGGCAATGCTGGCCATGATCCTCAGGATAAAGAAACTTGGGATGGAAGGGAATAAAACCACTGGCAGAAAAGAGCCCGCTTGAACCAACATGGAAATCCCCAGGATCCGCCCGGAGCCGTGCCATTGGATCAGCCGATCTGCCAGTAACATAAAAGGAACTTCGAACAAGGCACCGACCGTATTGACGATTCCAACCAAGCCGACGCCAACAAGGCGACCATGATCAGACGGCGCGGGTGCCTGGAAGCGTCCCCCCAACGACCCCAAATTGGAGCAGCCAGCATGCCTATGATAGCGCCGAAAGTACTGAGCAGGCCAATTTCGGTGCTGGTCAATGTATGGGCTTTATAGAACAAAGTGACGAAGGGGGA
>JADGQB010000302.1 GCA_017882145.1 Anaerolineales bacterium | reverse complement strand
TCCGGGCGGACGTGCAGTTTTCCGAGTACATCCTCAGAGGTTATAAAGTTCTGGTCATCGCCGGCCAGGTAGACGATAACACGCTGGTTTACCAGTTGGAGCAGATCGCGGTCGCCCGTGACGATCTTAACCCCCAATCCCTGCCCGGCGGCCCAGTTCGCCACCGAACCGAGCACATCATCGGCTTCGAAGCCTTCCATCTCCAGGCGGGGGATATTGAAGGCGTCCACCACCTGGCGGATGCGATCGAGCTGCGGGCGCAGGTCATCCGGCATTTTGGCACGCGTGCCTTTGTAAGCCGGAAAAATATCATCGCGGAAAGTTTTCCCGGTATCGAAGGCCACCGCCAGGTAATCCGGCTTTTCCTGTTCGAGAATGCGCAGCAGTTCGCGCGCAAAGCCGTAGGTGCCTGCGGTGGGTTCACCAGTGGAGGTCTGCCAACGCTGGCTGGAACCTCCGGCGGTTAATGCGAAATACATTCGATAGGCCAGGGCATGACCATCGATCAGATACAGGGTAGGGGGCATGTGAAAAACCGTATGAAAGGGCTAGTGGAGTTGCGGGTTAATTCCCTGTTGCTGGCGCGTTTGGGCAATGAATTCCTTGATCAATTGTGCATGAAGTGGCTGCGATCTACCCATAATGAGAAATGCGGAAGCCCAGAAATTACCCGAGGGATTCTCTTTCTTAAAACGTGGAAAGGTTTCGAAGATTTTGACAGAGGTGCGCTGGATCATGATCCGCATCAGATAAGCGGGTGATCCCGCCGGCGGCATGCTGACAATCCACAAGAGATAGTCCGGCCGCACCGCGATGTATTCCAAGCGCCAGTCGTAGGCAATGCAGTTCTCTTGCACCCAGCCCGTCAGGCACTCAGACAGGTCGCCAATCAGGTGATGTTGGGGAAAACGCGGGATGAGCAGGCAGGCATAATCCAGGTTAAAAACGGAGGGGCTGACCGGCTCGAGAACGATCTTGCGGACCGACTCACCTATGGAGGAGGTTGGATGTGTAGCTTCAGGATCACCCTGTGCAGCATTATCCTTCCTGAACCAGCTTTTCCGGGGGGTCGTCGGGGATGGGACCGTCTTCTCCAAATCAATCTCAGGGTCGGCTTCCTGGGTGGGTGGCAATGTATTGATCGGCATTGCCGGAGATGCCGGGCGGTTGAAATACGGAAAGCGTGCCGGGGGCAATGAAATTGCGGGATCGCCTTCCTTCAAATTATTCAACCCGGCTGTCTCCGTCTCCATTCCGGGGTTTGGCGAAGGAATATCCGAGAGGATATCTGAGATCGGCGCAGAAGGCGCTTCATCATCATCGCTCTCCTGGATGGCTTCTTGTTTCTCGGAGGGAGAGGCGGCCAGCGAGTGCACTAACTGGTTGGCCTGTGTATGGATCGTACCGAATGGGGTTTCGGCATCGAAAATCAACGCCAGCACCATATTTTGGGTCAGCCGCGTGGCGTAAAGCATGTGCTCGGCGCCTGTGGATGCCAGGCGGACGAAGCGCACCAGGTCATTCTCTTTCTGGCGGTCCCAGTAGCGTGAGACGGTATCGGTCAATTCGCTTGTGGAGGATTGAGGCAATTGCCCGGCGTAAGCCCACAACTGGTCGTTACGTGTGATCAGAGCTGCCTGGGCGGAAGATTCCAGGGTCAGGCGGGTTAAATGCTGGGCAGCACGTGTGACGTCGGAAAGCCAGGGCGGCTCGCTGCCCTGCTCGTCAGAGTGGAGCGTATTTTCAGAGGACTGCTGATTGGGGAAGAGATTGTCCATCATTCCTCGCAGGCTTGGAAGGTAGAAAGGCTTTGACAGGTACTGTTCAGGAGAAAGTTCTTCGAACGAAGGTTGCCACCCAACTTCCGAGAGGATGACAAAGCGCAGCTTGGGGTTGACCTGGCGCAGCCGGTTGCCGATTTCAAGTAAATCAGCCTCGGCCAGGCTTGTGTCCAAAAAAGCGAGCGGAAAATCTTCTTTTTGGACGCACGCAACCGCCGATTCGACATTCCAGGCAAGATGGGCTTGAAATCTCCCCATCTCCCCCAGGTTCTGGCGGATGAGTTCTCCGAAGGCAGCATCAGAGGTTACCACCAGTAAATTGATCATTCCTTAACAGTTTATCACGAGATGCGCATAGATGCAAGCGATTTTTTTAAGGTAAGCTCAACCCAAGGATGAATTTGCTAATTATATTTTATTGTCTGGTTTGGAACATTTCGACTCAGTGACAAAATCACCCAAACCTGAGACATTTGTCATTTGACACATCGTCCCCGATAAAGTAATTTTAACGTGTTCATTTACAAAATTTACCCAAGGAGTGTATACCTATGGCAATGAAGATTACGGATGAGTGCATTGCTTGTGGCGCGTGCGTGCCGGAGTGCCCGACCAATTCAATCACCGAAGGATCCCCTTACGTGATTGATGTAGCCACCTGCGTGGAGTGCGAAGGTCATTTCGATGCCCCACAGTGTGTAGCTGTCTGCCCGGTCGCTGACACAGCCATCCTCAAGGCATAACCATCTAGCTCATTATCGCAAAGCCCCTGCTTCAGGGGTTTTGTGATTTAAGTGGGAAATTTGACGAGATACTCTGAAAACGGTATAATCCCGCCAGTTAAATATTCAGCCTTCGGGGCAGGGTGTAAATCCCTACCGGTGGTATAGCCCACGAGCGCGCAAGCGCATGACCCGGCGCAGTTCCGGGGCCGACGGTTACAGTCCGGATGAAAGAAGGCGATGACGAGACCCGCACAGGTCTGGTCGGCTGTAAATGCCCCGGAAACGTTTTGTTTTCGGGATTTTTTTCGGCGAGACGACCAAGCCTGCGCTTCCTTGAGAAGCGGCGCTGTGTCTATCTCTTTGCCCCGCAGGGATTTTTATGCGAGGCTTTTTTTGTGCCTGATTGATGGAGCCATAACAAGATGGATTTGAAATCCTTCCGGAAATCTTCCCGGACTTCACGCTACAGCCTGTATGGTACGGCGCCGGTCTCGCTGGCCGTGGCGCTCCTGCTTTGGTGGCTGATCACCCGCACGACCGGTCTGCCGGCCTTTATATTGCCTTCTCCGCTGCAGGTGGCCGTCCGTTTCTGGAAGGCGCTGGCAGATGGCAGCCTGATCGTCAATACCTTGGTTACGCTAACCGAAGTGCTGCTAGGCTTGCTGGCCGGGACGAGCGCGGCCGTTGCGCTTGGATATGCAATTGCCAAGAGCCGCCTGTTCGAACGGCTCATCGCCCCCTACCTGGTTGCCACCCAGGCAATTCCAATCGTTGCGATTGCGCCGCTGCTGGTTATCTGGTTCGGACCGGGCATGTTTTCCAAAGTTCTGATCTGCGCGCTGATCGTTTTTTTCCCGGTATTGGTCAACACGGTGGTCGGCGTGCGGGCGGTACCCAGGCCGCTGCATGACCTGATGGGCTCGCTCTACGCCACACCAACCCAAACACTGCGCTATCTCGAAATCCCTGCCGCACTACCGATCCTGCTGGGAGGGCTGCGGATCGGGGCGACGCTTTCTGTTATCGGGGCAGTCGTTGGAGAACTGGTTGGCGCCGATCACGGGTTGGGTTTCCTGGTCAATGTGGCGCGCGGGCAATACGATACCGCCCTGGTCTTCGTGGCGGTTTTCACCCTGATTGCATTGGCGCTAAGCTTATATGGTGCCGTAACACTTTTGGAGAAAAAATTCCTCACCTGGCAGGAGTCAAACCCATGAAAAGAGTTTCCCTGATTGTTTTTTGTTGTATGTTTTTACTTTCCTCCTGTGGCGGAAAGCCGTCCGCCAATCTTATACAGGTACGCCTGCCGCTGGGTTACATCCCCGACATTCAGTTCGCCCCGCTATATGTGGCGGTTCAGAAAGGCTATTTCCGGGATGCCGGCATCCAGGTGACCTTCGATTACTCGATGGAGACTGACATCACCGCATTGGTTGGGGCCAACCAGATCCAATTCGGCGTGGTTTCCGGTGAACAAGTCCTGCTGGCGCGTGCCCAGGGTTTGCCGATCGTCTATGTGGCGGCCTGGTACCAGCAGTACCCGGTCTCGGTTGTAGCGAAATCCACTGAGAATATCCATACGCCTGCCGATTTGCGCGGCAAGACCATTGGCCTGCCGGGGCTGTATGGAGCCAACTATATCGGATTGCGTGCGTTACTGCATGCGGGGAGCCTGACCGAAGCCGACGTAAAGCTGGATTCGATCAACTATACCCAGGTGGAGGCGCTGGCAGCCGGCCGCGACCAGGCGGTTTCAGTCTATACCAACAATGAGCCGGTGCAGTTACGCTCCCAGGGTTATGACCTGACCGAGCTGCGCGTGGCCGATTATGTCCAATTGGCTTCGAATGGATTGATCACGAACGAAAAAACGATCTCACAAAACCCGAACCTGGTACGCAGCATGGTCAAGGCCTTCCTGCAGGGCCTGTCCGATACCATCGCCGACCCGGCAGCCGCTTATGAAACCTCCAAGGCCTACGTCCAAAACCTGGCCCAGCTCGATCCAGCTCTGCAAAAACAAAAGTTGGCGACCTCCATTGAGCTGTGGAAAGCGGACCGGCTGGGGTACTCACAGCCCAAGGCCTGGGATGGCATGCAGACGGTCCTGCTGGATATGGGCCTGCTCACCAAATCGCTGGACCTGTCGAAGGCCTATTCAAACAATTTTGTACCTTGAAAATCACACTTGACCCTTCAAATGCCATTAGATTTTATACGTTTTAGCCGAATCGAATCATTATGACACCTGGCCTGGATCCCATCCTGATCGTGCGCGACTTGAGCACCACCTTCCCTGACGAGAACGGCGGGCTGGACGTGCTCGACGAGCTTTCTTTCTCCGTTCAGCCACAGGAATTCGTGTGCGTACTGGGGCCCTCCGGCAGCGGCAAAACCACTTTGCTGCGGACCCTGGCAAGCCTGCT
>JADGQB010000301.1 GCA_017882145.1 Anaerolineales bacterium | reverse complement strand
GAACAGGGATAACCGTATTAGGCAGGTTGATCTTGATGCCCTGCTGGGTGCCCTTCGGGCGCAGCGAAAGCTGGCCAACCGTGACGTTTTTTGCACCGGTCTTGTAATCCAGCTCGACCGGCTTGGCCCAGCCGACCAGGTAGCGGAAGAACAGCGGGAACGGCGCGGGCTGCATGCCGCCCAGCTTGCCATTCCAGGAACCGGCTTCCATGATGGCCCAGTTGGAGGGAGAGGCTTGGGCATCGGTGGTGTAGATGTCCGGCAGGCCGAAGGCGGCGTGGCCGAACTCTTCGGAGATGACACCCACATCAATGTTCTCCGGGTCCATGCTGTACTCACGAACGTAAATATTCCGGTCCGGGCAGCCGGCCGAGCCGGCTGTGCAGGCCAGCTTGCCTGTGGGATAGTTGATCAGCGAAGCATGCGACCAAATGGCGAAGGTGCCTTGCTGGCCGCCGCCGCCTTCCTGGCCCATGCCGGCGTGGATTACGGTAAAGTTGTCAACGAACCCGTTGCCATCGCCATCGTAAGTCTGCCAGGCGAAGGTCGGATTGTCAGCGTTGACGGCATCCACGACCTCTACGACGAGGTCGGGTGCCCGCACGTTACTATCCGCACCGTCGCAACTATCCGCGCCGTACCAGCCTTCCGAGTGCGCAGCCTGCAGCCACTTGGGGTAGACTTCGCCCTTCGGGACAAATTTCCCCTCGGATTGCTCGAGGTAATAGTTGGCCATGGTGTTGCCGCGGAAATCAATCTTTCCCAGGTTGGGGTGATTCACAATCACACCCGCCTTCGGCCCCACACCAAAGTAGAGCTCGTTGTACAGCGAGGGGGTGGCATCCTGGTACCAGAGGGTATTGTTATCGCGCGGTCCGGGAGCAGGAATCTGGTTATGCAGGGGTCCTGTGGTAGTAACATTCGGAACCAGCGGGTCACACCCCATAAAAAAGGTGTCGCTGTTGGGGAACTCCACCGGCACGGCCAGGCTCATGATCTGGGGAGGTGCTGCGGCGGCCTGGACAGCCATTGGGCTTATATCGCCCAGGCGCTCTCTGTCGAGCAAGGCGCGCAATTTTTCGGGGTTGGGGGTGGTGGGATTGCGTTTAGCCCACTCACTCATGAATGCATTTTCAGCCTGGGCTTTGAGCTCGGGGCTGGAAAGGGGTATGGCCTGCGCTTCCAGGAGCGTGTCGATCTGGTCGATATTGGGCACCCGGTAATGGGCGTTGAATTTGGTCGTCTGGAACATGGCCATGGACTGGACGCTCTTGACTACGTCAACGCTGGCTGGTTTTTGGGCGCAAGAAGTTCCCAGCACAGAGATGGTCAAGATGGCAATCAGGCAAAAAACGAAAAGTTTATTCTTCATATGCTCCTCCTCAAAAAATAGAAAGATTGTCGTTTACAATAATAGAGTTATAAGATCGTTTGAATTATCGTTTTGATTACCACCACTCCTTTCTCTAAAAACTCCCTGGCTGGAAAATAAAAAAACTGCCGGATATCATCCATTCGGCAGTTTGGCGGTCTGAGAGTATACAGATCCATAACTTTGCGCCCCCACCTCGCGATGGGTTAGCCATTTCGGGGATATATCATTCACACCGATAGGGAAACCGACCGTAACAATAAAGCGTACTAACATGATACAACATTAATGCGTCCAATTCAAGTGGTTGGCAAACAGAATCTCTAAATTCCTCAGTTTGAGTGTGACCGACGCGAATGCTTTTAACGCGCGAGAATTCGGCTCAGGCTTTGCAATCCATCCAGATGCGGACGCAATCCTACACTCATCCGTCGTCGTTTATGGCATGAACGAAGCTACTGACAGGTGCGCATCCAGGTTAAGAAACCAAGGTAAAAGCAAAAATAATAACCGGGCACCAGTGGTTGGCACTGATGCCCGGTTCTTGTTGCAGATCTTATTGCTTGTATGGATTACGGCGTAAGCTTGCTTATACGCGTCGACCAGTTGCCAAGCGCTACACGTGTCCCTACAGCACCGGCAGAGCTGGCGCACGTCCCCAGCAGGTTGTCACCGGTTCCGCCATTGAAGAATGGGCCGCCCCAGGTGGTGTAATTGCAGGCGCTGGCAATATACTCGCTTGCAATCCAGATCGAGTTGCCATCCACGGCGGCTGCGCTGTAATCGCCCCAGCGGGTGCGGGGTGGATTGCCGACCTGCGACTTGTAGCTGGTGAAGCCATCATCCTGAGCGGCGCCCTGGCCGCCGCTGACAACGCTCCATGGGCCGACGCCGACTTTGGCATCAATCGAGGCGAAGCCCGAGCTCGGGTTGAGGGTGTCGCCGGCGGCGGTGAAGGCCATCACGCCGCGACCGCTGGGGGTCACCCCGATGGCCGGGTAGGTGAAGTCATAGCCGGAAGCGCCCAGGTAGCCCTGCATATCGAGCTTCGACGAGTGCGGGTTAACGATGAACCAGGCAATGCCGGCGCGCTGCGAGCCGCCGTCCGGATTCAGCGCCGTATCGAGCGCACCCCACAGCTTGCCGTTGGCGTACATGACCTGCTGCATGCGGGTGTCGTTCGCGTCGGGTGTCGAAATCACTTCGGTGTGAGCCGGTTCGGTGCCAAACAACAGCTGCCAGCAGCCAGTTGCCCCATTGAAAAGCAGTGTGGTTGTATTGTTGATGCAGAAGCCCTGCGGCACGTTGGTCGTGGGCGGGGTTCCGGCTCCAGGCTGCTTAACCAGCGGTGGGATCGCATATTGTTCCACATTGAGCACGATGTTGGCTAGGTTGAGCGCAGGCGAGGAGGTGTTGAGCGATGAAGTATTTTGCAGCGTCCAGACCACGAGATTTGTGGATGTGCCCGTGAAGGATTTTCCTGCGGCCTCAGCTCCGGCATTCGAGCTCATGAAGAATTCTGTACCACCTTGGCTTCCATCAAATTGAGAGGCAGGCGATTGCGCGGGCCAGACTGTGAAGCCTGGCTCGGTCTGCTTGATGGGTGAGGTGGCATTGACCATCCCGGTTGTGTCGATGTGCACCATGGTCACACTTGCCGCACTGGCAGCCAGTTGAGCCTTGGAGAAGGCATAGATCTGGGCGCCGTCAAAGTTGCCCGGCCCCCACGGGTAGGAATTGGTGGTGAGGTAGACACCGTTGGCGTCCGCCCCGATGTGCGGGTAATCTCCCAGGCAGGGACACGGACCGCCATCATTGCCCACTGAGCCATCGTTGGTGACATCGGTCCGGTAGATGGTCCAAAGGCCGGTAGGGTTCGAGGTCTGGCTGACCGCCAGGTCGAGGTGGTTCACCGTGGTATAGGCGCCATTCGGGAAGGTTTCAAGGGTGAGGACCACCAGGAAGAAACGCTGGGTGGCTGCGTCATAAATGCAGCTTGGGTCGGTGACGAACTGCGCTCGCACGCCAGTCGAGCGGTTGATGGCAGGCGCATAGCCGAAGAAGGAGTTGAGATCCACGGCATGGTCGACATTCCTTGGGAAGCCGGACACGATGTTGGTGGGGGTATTGTCTGGCAAAACCGATTGGCCACTGGTGTTAAATACATTGAAAACGTCATTTACAGCCTCAACCACAAAGCCATTGCCCACACACAAGCCTTGATCGGGAGGCTCAACGGTAAACTGGTTGCCACCACGCGCATAGCGCTGCTGGTAAAGGTTCAGGCCTTGGAAACCTGTAACGAAGGTCGGGTTGGACTTAGCCTTTCCCCCGCTTTTCGCCGAGGCACCGTTGCCAGTGTGCCTCGACAGGCTGCGGTCGACAATTGTACCCGGATAAGGCCCAGGTCCGGTGCCTGAGTCCATTTGACCGGGGAACTCCGCCTGGGTCACGTCGCCGGGACCAGACGGGGTATAAGTGCCGGTTTGTGGAGAAGTGGTGCCACCACTCGGAATCTGGCGGGTGGTGCCTCCATCTAATTGAGGACTGGCTCCGGCTGGAAACGCGCCAATCAGGCTGCTAAGCAAGACAAGCGCAGCCATGCCTGTAAAAATCTTATGGATTTTCATTATTAGTCTCCTCAGACTACTCAGTACGGTTTGGCGAATTCGGAATCAACTTGCGGACCAGAATATTTGCTTACTCCAATAACGACCACCTCCTTTTTGGGCCAATATCAGAAATGGAATAAAGACAATGCGATGGTTATTTTTGAATAATAAAAACAGCTACCGGATAAACTTGTTGGAGTTCATCCGGTAGCTGGTATCCATCAAAACTAAGAAGTGACGGATAGAGAGATAATTGCGTTCACATGATTATCTATGAAAAAAACGGCCTCGCCTGAGGCATATGTCTGGATGGCGAACCTGGTACTGATTGCGCCTGGATTGAAATAATAGGTTGGATTTGCCATCCCATTGGCTGCGGATTCCCCCACAATAACAATCATACCAAAAGAAAGTGTTAACAATCAAAAAACCTGCCTGGATTCGATACCGTTAAGTATGTTTTGTACCTAAAAATACAATTACCATTACAAGCGTGCTTAAGGTAAAGGTCAATCAATAACCTTACATATTCTACATTATATACCCAAAAGATGGAATATTACTAAAGGCCTATTGCTCCGGCAAGTGCACTACACCGAAAATTTCGCTGGACATAATGAGAGCTTAGAAGGATGATTTTCAGCCTCTTTCAAAAATGGTGTATCGAGGTGATCAGCTAGGTGGGGAATTCCCGAATGTAACGTCACGAGAGGGTTTAACACCAGCTCAATCGAAAAGATCCGCGGATCGTTCATCGTGCACGGCAGCGCGGGACGCACCCAATTGATTAAGGCTGATCTGGTGGTGAACTGCGCAGGACGAGTGCCGGATCTGGACGACCTGGAGTTGGAGGCGGGAAAGGTAACCCGTTCTCAGCGAGGAATCGCTGTCAACCGTTTCCTGCAGAACAAAGGCAACCCCCGCGTCTATGCCATCGGCGACGCTTGCGGCGCGGGA
>JADGQB010000300.1 GCA_017882145.1 Anaerolineales bacterium | reverse complement strand
AGAAGCCAGGGTTTTGTTGGATGAAACCGTCCCGGCCAGCGTTGTCCTGGTGCCGCGCAGCATGGGTTTGCCGGTCGGGATGCCGGTTGTTGCAGAATTGAAGAAACCAGCTGGTACCCGTTAGGGCTAAGGAAGGCATTGATGAACTTTGCGCTGATACTCGAATGGCTTATCAAAGCGATCGTGCTGGTGCTGCTCCTGCTGGGCGGTTTTGCCTACCTGACGCTCTATGAGCGCAAGGCACTCGCCCGCATCCAGATGCGCGTGGGTCCAAACCGCGCCGGCCCGTGGGGCATTTTGCAGCCCATTGCGGACGCCGTAAAATTGATTTTTAAAGAAGAATTGATGCCCGCCCAGGCCGACAAGCTGCTGTTCTTCCTGGCTCCGGTCGTAACTTTGGTCCCGGCCCTGGTCATCACCGCCGTGGTACCCTGGGGCCCGACCCTGCATGTGTTTGGGCGCGACATTACCCTCTACATTGCCGACATCAACGTGGGCGTCTTGTACATCATGTCGGTGGCTTCGATTGCAGTCTACGGCATTGTGCTGGCAGGCTGGTCCTCGAACAACAAGTATGCCATGATGGGCGGGCTGCGCTCCACGGCCCAGATGATCAGCTACGAAATTGCCCTTGGTTTATCCTTTGTCGGAGTGATCCTGCTGGCCGGCTCAGCCTCGATGACGGAAATCGTCACTGCCCAGAAATCGGCCTGGTTTGTGCTCCTGCAGCCGGTTGGGACGGTCATCTTCCTGATTGCCACCCTGGCCGAAGTCAATCGCGCTCCGTTTGATATGCCCGAGGCCGAGCAGGAACTGACTGCTGGTTACCATTCTGAATATTCCGGCATGAAGTTCGCCCTGCTGTTCATGGCTGAGTATGACAAGATGATTGCCATTTGTTCCATCGCAGCCACGCTCTTCTTTGGCGGCTACCGCGAGTTCTGGTTCCTGTCGAATACCATTTTGAGCGTGGACCGCACGCCCTGGCTTGGGCCGATCTACATCTTCATCAAGATTTTCGTACTGCTCTTCGGGATGATCTGGGTGCGGGCCACCTTCCCGCGCATCCGTTACGACCGGCTGATGGCTTTTGGCTGGAAGGTGATGCTGCCGCTTTCCCTGGCGCTGATCTTCATTACAGCCACCTTTATCCTGCTGGCACAGCAATTAAATAACAACCTGCTCCTGGCGGGCATCCCGGTGGTTTCTTTATTGGTAGGCTTGGCGGCGATTGTGTTGGTGAACCGCATGTTAAGGAGAAAAGAATATGCGCGTGCTTGAGCCTCTCATCGAACTTGCGCGCGGTCTGTGGACCACGCTCCGGATGATGTTCGAAAAGCCCGTAACGGTCCAGTATCCGGAGCAGAAGAAACCGGTCATGCCGCGCTTCCGCGGGCGGCATATCTTGCATCGTTACGAGAATGGTTTGGAAAAGTGTATTGGCTGCTCGTTATGTGCGGCAGCCTGCCCGGCGGATGCGATTTTTGTCGAATCCTCCGAGAACACGGATGAGAAACGCTTCTCGCCCGGTGAACGCTACGCCAGTACCTACGAGATCAACATGCTGCGCTGCATCTATTGTGGCTTTTGTGAAGACGCCTGCCCGACCGAGGCGATCACCCTGGGCGACCAGTACGAACTATCCTTCACCGATCGTCGCCAGGCCATCTACCCGAAGGAGATGCTGATCGAACCCGTTCCGACGGGTGGCCAGCCTACTCCACAAAAGACGGAGCCGGGTGTCTATACCCGGTCGGTTCCCGAGATGAAGGATCCCAAGGATTGAAGATTTTAGATTGCGGATTGTAGATTGAGGGTCGGATTTGAAAATCAACAATCTACAATCACCAATCAACAATCAGAAACGGTGCTTATGAACTTAACCCTCATCCTTTTCTATGTTCTGGCAGTCGCAGCGGTGGCAACCGCGACCGGATTGTTGCTCAGCCGCAACTCGGTCTATGCCGCGCTGTTCCTGGTATTGAACTTTGCCACCGTGGCAATTTTCTATCTGCTGCTGGGAGCGCCCTTTATTGCCCTGGTGCAGGTAACGGTCTATGCCGGAGCCATCATGGTGCTGTTCCTGTTCGTGATCATGCTGCTGGGCGCGGAGAAACTCCCCCGCGGCCAGGTGCTGCCCTGGCAGCGCCCGCTGGCGATTGGCCTGGCGGCGCTTCTGTTGGTGGAGGCGGGCTTCCTGCTCTATCAACGTTTGCAGACCACGGCAATCCTGGCGGCCCCCGGCGCAGAACTAAATACCACCGCCACTCTTCAAACCCTGGGCATGGCATTATTCAACCAGTATCTTTTGCCCTTTGAAGTGACCTCCATCCTGTTGCTGGTGGCGATGATTGGTGCGATCGTCCTGACCAAACAAGTGAAAGGAGAGCAGGCCTGATGGGTGTCCTTGGTGGAATTCCCCTCTCCGGCTTTCTGGCAGTTTCAGCCATTTTATTTACAATGGGTGCGCTGGGTGTTTTGATCCGCCGCAATGCCATCATCATCTTCATGTCGGTCGAACTGATGTTGAACGCCGCCAACCTGGCTTTCGTGGCTTTCGCCCGCGCTTACAATGTGTTGAACGGCCAGTTATTCGTCTTTTTTGTGATGACGGTCTCTGCTGCGGAAGTGGCGGTCGGCCTGGCATTGATTGTGGCGATCTTCCGCTCCAAACACAGTATCGATGTTGACCAGATGAGCAGTCTGAAAGGATAGCAAATGGATACACTGTTCAGTCTGGTTCCCCTGATCGTCTTCCTGCCCGTTCTTGGTCTGCTGATCAATATCGCCTTCGGCGGCAAAATGGGCGAAAAAGCCATCGGTACGGTGGCAAGCGCAGCCTCCGGGCTGGCTTTTGTTGTTTCAGTGCTGTTGGGCGTTGCCCTGTGGGCTGGCGGCGGCGCTGAACATGTCGTCCCGTTGGCTGAATGGATCCGCATCGGCACGCTTAACATTCCCTGGACTTTCCGGGTGGATACGCTCTCGGTCACGATGATGCTGGTCGTTTCCGGCGTGGGCACGCTCATCCATATCTATGCCATTGGTTACATGCATGAGGACGTGCGTTTCAAGAATGATGTTGGCCGCTATGCCCGCTTCTTCGTCTTCCTGAACCTGTTCATCGCCATGATGATGATCCTGGTCAGCGGCGACTCCTATCTAATGCTCTTCGTCGGGTGGGAAGGCGTGGGCCTGTGTTCCTTCCTGCTGATCGGCTTCTGGTACGAGATGGATACGCTCGGCCGGCCATCCTGGGCCAACTCGAACGCAGCCAAGAAGGCCATGATCGCCAACCGTATCGGTGATTTTGGTTTCCTGCTGGCAGCCTTTACCATGTTCTGGGCCTTTGGCAGCCTCCAGTTCGGTGAAGTATTCGGGAAAGCCAGCCAGATCGCGGCTGCTACTCCGGGCGTGATCTTGTTCATCACCTTATTCCTGCTGGTCGGCGTGGCCGGTAAATCCGCCCAGATCCCGCTCTACGTCTGGCTGCCGGATGCCATGGCCGGCCCGACCCCGGTCTCGGCTCTCATCCATGCCGCGACCATGGTCACAGCCGGTGTCTACCTGGTGGCGCGCTCCTGGCCGCTTTATTCGCTGGTACCGAACGCCCAGTTTATCGTCGCTCTGGTTGGAGCAGTCACGGCGCTCTTTGCCGCCACGATTGCCGCCGGTCAATATGACATCAAGAAGGTGCTGGCCTACTCCACGATCTCGCAGTTGGGTTTCATGGTGGCGGCAGTCGGCATGGGCGCCTACGTGGCAGGCATGTTCCACCTGATCACGCACGCCTTCTTCAAAGCGCTCTTGTTCCTCTCGGCCGGCTCGGTCATCCTCGGTATGGAAAGGGGCCACCATCACCTGCCTCATCACGAACCGGAGGCAGGACACACCGAAGAGCTCTTTGACCCGGGCGACATGCGCAATATGGGCGGTTTGCGCAAACAAATGCCGGTCACGTTCTGGTTGTATATATTTGGAACGCTGGCACTGGCGGGCATTTTCCCGTTTGCCGGGTTCTGGTCGAAAGATGAGATCCTGCTGGATGCCGCCCGCAAGTTCCCCGCGATCTATATACTCCTGACCATCGCGGCATTTTTGACTGCCTTCTATATGGGCCGCCAGATCTGGATGGTTTTCTACGGCAAACCGCGCCACGCCGCGGCCGAACATGCCCAGGAAAGCCCGAAGGTGATGACGGTGCCCTTGATGGTGCTGGCGGCGCTCTCGCTGCTGGGCGGATTGCTCAACTTCCCGGGCATCGATACGTTGACGAACTGGCTGGGCCATACCATCGAAGCCGCGGAAGGCGAAGTCGCATTGCCTGCCTGGTTGGCAGTCTCCTGGGGCGGCTTTAATCCGTGGACTGCGCTGATCTCTCTCGGTCTGGCATTGTTGGCAATTTATATCTCCTGGTTGATCTACGGTCGCAAGCCGCTGGAAAACGGTCAGAAGGATCCGCTCAAGCAGCCATTCGGTTTTATCTTCACGGCTCTTGAAAGAAAGTGGTACGTGGATGAGATTTATGCGGCTGTGATCCTGAACCCATATGTGGCCATCTCCCGTTTCCTGGCAGATGTGATTGATTGGCGTTTCTGGCACGATTGGTTCCATGAGAAAGTCATCGCCGGTACGTACAACTTCGTCTCGAAGACCGTGTTGGATCTGCGCATCGACCAGCAATTCATTGATGCCATCGCCAATGGCCTGGGCAATCTCACCCGGCGCGTTTCGGGTAGTTTGCGCCGCCTGCAAAATGGCTTTGTCCGTAGTTACGCCCTGGCGGTGTTGTTCGGCGTTGTAATCATTCTTGGCTATCTTTTGCTTAAGTAAAGTCAAACGTCAGGCGTCCGACCGTTGACGTTTGACATTACAGGAGTAAATATGGACTTTATAACAAATCCTCTTAATATCGTGGTTTTCTTCCCGCTGGTAGGCGTGCTGGT
>JADGQB010000299.1 GCA_017882145.1 Anaerolineales bacterium | reverse complement strand
GAAGGTTTGCCAGTCTTTTGTTCAGATTGGAAATGAAGTCACCTTGCTGGTGCCTGGAAATCAGCAATCAGAAATCAGCAATCAGCAATTAATTGAACGGTATGGCCTTCAGACCACCTTCCCGATCGTGTGGCTGCCTGTACGCAACCGGTGGCTCTTCCCGTGGAAGGCTGTCTGGCGGGCGCGCCGCCTGGGGGCGGACCTGCTTTACGTTTGGCCGCTGCAATCGGCTGTCCTGGGCCTGTTGGCTGGATCCCCGACCATGCTGGAACTGCACGATGTTCCCACTGGGCATGTCGGGCCCTTCTGGCTGCGCCTCTTCTTGGTCTGTCCCGGACGAAAACGCCTGCTGCCCATCAGCGACGCCTTGCGGCGCCTGCTGCATCTTCCGGAAGCACAAACGGTCACCGCTTCGGACGGGGTCGACCTCGAGCGCTATGTTGCGCTCCCTCGCCCCGAGGCTGCTCGCCGTATTCTGGAACTGCCAGAGGCTCCCACCGTGCTCTGCACCGGCCACCTGTATGCCGGCCGCGGCGCCGACTTGTTCCTGAGGCTGGCAGCCAAATTCCCGCTGGCCAGTTTCGTCTGGGTGGGCGGCCGTCCGCTGGATGTTGAAAACTGGAAACTGCGCGCGGCTGGCCAGTCCAATGTCACTTTTACTGGTTTTGTGCCCAACGAAAGCATTCCGCTCTACCAATCCGCCGCGGAAGTGCTGTTGATGCCTTACCAGCGCACGGTAGCCACCTCCAGTGGTGGCAATACGGCCGCGGTCTGCAGTCCGATGAAGATGTTCGAGTACATGGCTGCCAGGCGCGCCATTCTCTCCAGTGACCTGCCCGTGTTGCACGAAGTGCTGGATGCGAGCATGGCAGTCTTCTGTGAATCGGACGATCCAAGCGCATGGGAATCCGCTCTAGGGGAATTGCTCAATGACGAAAAACAGCGCAATGCCCTCGGTGAACGCGCCCGCCTCGCAGTGGAACAATACTCCTGGGTGAGACGTGCACGGCGCGTCCTGGAAGGATTTAATGAAATCCCTGCGTGATTTGCTCTGGATCCTTCCTTCCAGCCTGCTGCTGGGACTGCTGCTTTCCCTGCTAGGTCCGGGCAGCTGGTGGATTGGTTGGCTGGCTTATTTCATTATCCTCGACCTGGGCTTGTTGGCGCTTTCGGCGCTCTGGCGCTCTGCCGGTGCCGCGTGTGGATTGGCATGGATGTTGGGCCTGGCTCTGGTTCTCCGGCTTGGGATCGGAATTTTCTTTTCCTATGTGCTGCCTGTTTATGGTGATAACAATGAAGCGAACCGCGCTGGTTATATCTACCGGGATGCCTATACCTACGACGCCCAGGCCTGGGATTTGGCTGCCTCCGGTGATCCGCTATGGAAGGCCTTTGAGCGGTCCTCCGGAATCGAGGAACAGTATGGCGGACTGACTTTTACACTCGGTCTTACCTATCGTTTACTTAGTCCGGATGCGCACCGCCCCTGGCTGACCATCCTGCTGTCCGCCCTGATGGGCGCTCTGGGGGTGGCCCTGGCCTGGAAGGGCGCACGCCAGGTTTGGGGCGCGGGTGCGGCGCTGGTTCTGGGCTGGATCATGGCTCTCTACCCGGAATCGCTGTTTTCGGGCGCTTCCCAGATCCGTGAGCCCTATCTGCTGTTATTCATCGCCATGCTCTTATGGGCAGCTTCCACCTTGCAAGCAGATCGCCAACGGAATGCCTGGATTTGGCTGGCAGGCGGTACCGTTGGGTTGTTCTTGTTCTCGCCAGGCGTGGCAGTCGCTGCGCTGGTTGTGCTGGGCATCTGGTTCTGGCTGGCTCGCCGGGAAGTCCATATCCGCTGGTGGTGGGTGGCCGGGGTGGCTGCCGTCATCGTTCTGGCCGGTCTGTTGCTAAGCCAGATCGTGGCCGGCACCCTGCGGGTCCCGGGCGGACCGCTGGCGAATCTGGTCAACTGGCTGAAATTATCCATGAATTTCGGCGCATATGTGACCACGCAGAATTCCGGCTGGCTGCAAACGATTTTCCAGGCCCTGCCTGACCCATTGCATTTGCCCTTCATCGTCGCATACGGGATTGCGCAACCGGTCCTGCCGGCTGCTATCGCTGACCCGGGAGTCTGGCCGGTGCGCCTGATCGGCATTCTGCGCGGCCTGGGTTGGTACGCGTTATTGCCCTTCCTGCTGTACTGCCTGCGACCGATTTGGAAGACTGCCGACCGGCGTGCCCGCCTGGCATGGTTTTGGCTTTGGCTGGCCGTCTGGTTTTGGATCATCCTGGCTTCGGCTCGCGCCGGCGGTGACCAGTGGGATAACCCGCGCTACCGGGTTATCCTGCTCATGTTCCAGGCCGCCCTGGCAGCCTATGCCCTGCTTTGGGCGCGCCAGAACCATGACCGCTGGTTGGGACGAGTCCTGGCTGTGGAAGGGATCTTCCTGCTGTTCTTCGGCTACTGGTACATTGCCCGTTATACCCATTGGCAGGCCGGGCAGGTGCATATATTCGTCATCTTCGCTCTGATCGCTGTCTTCGGCGGGTTGATTCTGGTCGGAGGTTGGTTGTGGGATCGACGGAAAAAGCGTTAGGGTTCCGATTCTCGGATTATGAGCCAAATTCCGAACAACCCCCATCTGCCGGCGGTATCAAGTATTCAGTTTATGATCATGGTATTTATCAAGTGTATCTCCCTAAAAAATAACAGATATCCGGTCATCTCGGAGAAGTTATGTATTGGTTAAGGCAAAGTATTCCTCATATGATCCCGTTTGCCATCATATTCCTGGTCTCGTGGTTGGGAGGCTGGCTTTTAGCGACACACGCCTTGCGCCTCCGGAGCCGGGAACGATTGGCAGCAGGATTGGGCTTGGGGGTGGTTCTTTACACCGTATTGTGCAATTTGCTTGCTTACATCATGGGGAGTACCTGGGCTTTTATTTTGGCGGCAGGGGTTGTGTTAGGCCTGGGCTTATTATCTACATGGAAATCTAAAAAGCCCTGGTTCAATTTGGAAGACCTGCATGCCTGGCCGCAAGTCCTTGTTGTGTTCATTATAGGGCTGGTGTTTACTTTGATCTTAAGAGGCCTGGCAATCTGGGATGATTATCACAATTTACCGATCGTCTCAACCATAGCAGCCGGCAATTTTCCCCCTCAATATTATCTGGATCCTTCCATCCCATTATCTTATCATTATGGATTACATGTATTCGCGGCAAGCATGGTTTCGGTCGGAGGTCTGACACCTTGGAGCGCCTGGGATATCGCCAGAGGATTTACTACGGCGCTTGCGATTTTGCTGGCATGGTTGTGGTTCAAGCGTGTGACAAAGAGTGATCTGGCGGCCTATTTTGGAGCTACACTGTTGACTTTTGGAAGCGGCACCCTCTGGTTATTATCCCTTTTACCCGATAAATTGTTACAGTGGATTTCTGCTCATACACCGCTTGCCAATTCTGCTCTGGATTCGGGCCCTTCCTTGGTGGCAAATTTATCTCGTCCTTTCCTATTTGAAGGGGGGCCGCCTTTCCCTATGCCGTTTTCCTTTTTGGGCAGCCTGTTTGCCCCTGTGGTAATAAACTGGCAAGGAATTGCATCCTTGTACCTGGTTTGTATATTTTTACTGTTATTGGAAAATGAGCGCAAGCGATTTTCAGTAATTCCCATTCTTGTCTCTGCATTAGTGTTCGCATTGATTGCCCTAAACGCGGAGCATGTTTATGGGTTATTTTTGGCAGGGTTGTTCCTGACCGTGTTAATATTTGCGTTCTGGAATTGGCGCGTAAAAAAGGAATGGTTTCAAGGCCTGGGTCGAATAACCGCCACCCTCATTCTCTCCCTGGTTATTGTTTTATTCCAGGGGGGTGTACTAACGGTACTGTTTCAGAATTTGCTTCACGGAAATTCAGCCAATTCAAGCCAGGGTTTGGGTACGGCAGGTTTCTTTTTTCGATGGCCTCCCGCGCTCGTCGCCACCTTTTTCCAACCCTTGTCGATTTTTGACCCTGCTCAATTAGTTGTCGGCTTGGCTGAAATAGGTCCGGCGCTTTTTCTTATCCCCATAGTTGTATATTGGGTTTGGAAACTTGGAAAACGAGGGCATTTGGTAGAAGCAGGATTAGGTCTGGCGGGTCTGCTTGGTTTCTTCCTTTCATTATTTATACATTATCACGTTGAACGTGACACTTCCCGCATCACCAGTTTTGGATTGCAAGTTTTTCTGATAGTGAGCGTACCATCTCTAACATTTCTACTGAAGCTGGGAAAGGCAAGCTGGCGGGGTCTGATAATAGGAGGATTTGGACTGTCAATAATAAGCGGGATAGTAATTTTCGCAGTCTTGTTCACGGGAATTACCGCTCCCCAGCTATCGTTCTTCATTGATGCACAGGATGCCAGAATGAGTACGTTGGGTTGGAATCAGCTCGAATCCGGATCCTGGGTGCTCGATCGAATACCCTATCGGGCTGTTACCTTATATGGTCGTCCCAGCCGTTCCAGTCCAGCCTCCGCTCCTGTGGACTTCAGTACTTACCCGGAATGGAAGGCTCTAATCAAGAATCCTGACCCCGCTCGTGTTTTAGCACTTGGTTATCGGTATATTTATATGGATAATACCTGGTGGAATCAGCTTAACTCTGAACAACAACTCTCTCTCAATCAGAGCTGTGTGCAAATTGTCCAGGAGATGGGTGATATAACCTCCAAAAGTTGGCGACGCTTATTGAATGTATCTACTTGCAAATAATTTTAAAAATAATAATGTGTCTGGAGAAATTTTTATATAAATGAAAAGTAAGTGGTTGTCATACTTTACCCGCTTGTTACCCTTCCTGGCTTTGGCGTTGCTGGTGGTTTTGGTGCTTGCGCAAGCCAATCCCCTTACGACTGTCCCTACCCGGGATAGCGGTAGTTATTTATATATTGGCCGCTTGATATTGCGTGGTGAAGT